>NZ_JCAMOP010000023.1:0-151849 GCF_059512345.1 Bradyrhizobium sp. Unk1 | reverse complement strand
CCACCGCAAGCCCGGCTCGCGAAACGTGACGACACAAGATCGCCCCTCTTGGTGAGCCGGGATGGGCGACACATACGCCGTTTCCGAATTTCGGTAAAGTGGAATATTTTCGCGCGCGCGGCTTGACGCCCTCTCGGGTGTTTTGCCCGACGGGCGCCGTGCCCCCGCCGCCCCGCTCTGCCGGACGACATCGCTCGTCTGGTTGCGCTTGAAAGTGATTCCCGGGAGCAGCGATCGGCCGCGGCGATACATTTTCGTCTCGACCAGCCGCGACGACCGAAACATTCGATAATTATGATTTCTGTATAGGCGAATATTTTCGGTGCCGGTCGGCGGGTATTTTCCCTTCTGGGGACAACAAGGAGCGTGGCCCGGATGGCGCCAACGGGGTCGGCGCGAAGCGCCGCCCGATGGCAGGCTCCGCGCCATCCGGGAAAAGCGCGCGCACCGGACGAGCAGCCCCCGATCGGGCCGCGCTCCATCCGGGCGACGGATCACCGCGCCCGCCCGGCAGTCCCGCCTTGTATGCATTATCCCAGTTGCCATCCCCGCGGACTTCGCTTTACATGCCGGCAACTCGCCCGCGGATGACGGCCGGGGCTCAAAAATCACACACATTTTCAAAGGGACGGAATATGGCGCGTAACATCCTGATTCTCGGGGCTTCTTACGGTTCCCTGCTGGGCACGAAGCTGCTGATGGCGGGCCATAACGTGTCCCTGGTCTGCCGCGCCAAGACCGCCGAGCTGATCAACCGTGACGGTACCGAGGTGCGCATCAAGCTGCGCGACGAGGCGGTGCACCGGGCGATCTTCTCGCGCGACCTGCCCGGCAAGCTCGACGCGGTGACGCCGGGCAATGTCGACCTCTCGCGCTACGACATGGTCGGCCTGGCGATGCAGGAGCCGCAATACACCAACCACACGGTCCGCGTTCTCATGGTCAAGATCGCCGCGGCGAAGCTGCCGTGCCTGTCGATCATGAACATGCCGCCGCTGCCCTATTTGAAGCGGATCCCGTCGCTCGCCGACATGGATCTCGAGGAGGCCTACACCAATGCGCAGGTGTGGGAGCGCTTCGAGCCCGGCCTGGTGACGCTGTGCTCGCCCGACCCGCAGGCCTTCCGTCCGCCGGAAGAAGCCGCCAACGTGCTCCATGTCGGCCTGCCCACGAATTTCAAGGCATCGGCCTTCGCCGACGAGAAGCACAACAAGGTGCTGCGCGAGCTCGAAGCCGACATCGACGCGGTGACGCTCGACGGTCACGACGTGCCGGTGAAGCTGAAAGTGTTCTCTTCGCTGTTCGTGCCGCTGGCGAAATGGTCGATGCTGCTGACCGGCAACTATCGCTGCATCACGCCGCACGAGCCGCAATCGATCCGCGACGCCGTGCACGGCGATCTGGCGCGCTCGCAGACGATCTACGACCATGTCGATGCGATCGCCCGCCGTCTCGGCGCCGATCCGCAGGACCAGGTGCCGTTCGCGAAATACGCCAAGGCCGCCGAAAGCCTGCTCAAGCCGTCATCGGCCGCGCGCGCGGTCGCGAGCGGCGCGCCCTTCATCGAGCGCGTCGACCTGCTCGTGAAGCTGATCTCGCATCAGCTCGGCACCCCCAATGCCGAGATCGACCGCACGGTCGAGACCGTGGACCTGAAGCTGAACGAGAAGATCGTGCAGGGCGGATCTGGCGCGCAATAGCAGCGTGCCGGCGCTGCCGTCACAGGTCGCGGCGGCTTGCACTGATCGACCGGATTTGTCGATGCAGACCGGATCGCCCTTGGGCATGGGCTTACGATTTGGCTCAATACGGCCCATCCTGCTCATCAGTCCGTTTGCGTAAATCCCGCATACATGCGACTGCTAGCCGTCACACGGGCGCCGACTTCCGCAGGTTCCGTGGCAGCGCGATGGCCGGATCGAAGGGCTGACAAACAAGTAGAAGACGATGGATCAGACGGCGTTGCAGGTCGCTCGCGCGGTGGAGGCCGGCGCGACGACGATGAAGGGGATCGTTGACGCGACCGGATTGTCCCGCCTCAAGGTCGAGCGCGCGCTGAGCACGCTGGAGAAGCAAAAGCTCCTCATTCGCGACGGCCAAGGATTTCGGCCGGCTAACCGGCAAACGCCGCCGCCGCTCACCCGGCAGTGCGGCTCGTGCAACGCCTGCTGCGATATCCTCGAGGTCGCCGCCGTCGACAAGCCGGTGAATCAGCTGTGCAGACACTGGCAGACGGGAACCGGGTGCACCATCTACGACCGCCGTCCGCAAATGTGCCGGTCCTTCGTCTGCGCCTGGCTGCAAGGTCATCTCGATGACGCGTGGTTTCCGGCGACGTCCGGCATCATCGTGCATTTCAGCCAGGACGCGGTGAACGTGACGGTCGACGACCACTGCCCCGATCGCTGGCGCGAGGAGCCCTATTTCAGCAAGCTCGCCGAATGGTCGCTGAACGGGATCAGGCGGATCGGTAACCGCGGCTACGCGACCCTCGTGGTCTCCGGCGAGAACCGGTTCCTGCTGCTCGGACGCACCATCGTTCCCGAGCCTACGCTGTTCGGAACGGCGTTCCTGCCGCTGACCGCCGACACCTTCCGGTTCTGGCGCGCGACATCGCCCGAGCATCTGCAGCGGCTGCACGAGCGCATCGCCGAGATCGAGCGTATCCGGCAGGAATTCGGCTCCTGTGCGATCCCTGAGAATGAGGACGACGATCCGCGGGCGCCCTATCGGCCCGCACTTTTACGGCAATCGAATCACGCCTGAACTCCGCCGTGGGCAACACCGCATGATTCGCACGGTGCCGCTCGACGCGCCCCGGCCGGGTTGATAAGCCCCTGTCCGCGAATGATGGGGACTTGAGTCGGGGACATGACAGTTGCGATCGAGATGGGGCAGACCACGGCAGGCGCCGCGGCCGCCATGGACCTCGAGGAACTGCTGGCGACCCGGCTCCTGGTGCAGGGCAATTCGGGCTCCGGCAAGTCGCATCTCCTGCGGCGGCTGCTCGAACAGAGCGCGCCTTGGGTGCAGCAGGCCATCATCGATCCCGAAGGCGACTTCGTCACGCTGGCCGAGCAATTCGGCCATCTGGTGATCGAGGCCGAGGACCACACCGAACGCGGCCTTCAGGTCGCCGGCGAGCGCGCGCGGCTGCATCGCGTCTCCACCGTGCTCAATCTCGAAGGGCTGGACGCCGAGAACCAGATGCGGCGTGCCGCGGCCTTCCTCGGCGGCCTGTTCGACGTCGACCGTGACCATTGGTACCCGATGCTGGTGGTGGTCGACGAAGCGCAGCTGTTCGCGCCGGCGGTCGCCGGCGAAGTCTCGGACGAAGCGCGCAAGCTCTCTCTCGGCGCGATGACCAATCTGATGTGCCGCGGCCGCAAGCGTGGCCTTGCCGGCATCATCGCGACCCAGCGCCTGGCAAAACTCGCCAAGAACGTCGCAGCGGAAGCCTCCAATTTCCTGATGGGCCGGACCTTCCTCGACATCGACATGGCGCGCGCCGCCGACCTGCTCGGCATGGAGCGGCGGCAGGCCGAATCCTTTCGCGATCTCGAACGCGGACAGTTCATGGCGCTCGGCCCGGCGCTGTCGCGACGCCCCCTGCGTTTGCATATCGGCCCGACCGACACCCACGCGCGCAATTCCACGCCGCGGCTGATGCCGATGCCGGAAGCCGCACTCGAGGATATGCGCGCCGTCATCCTGGCCGCGCCGCCGCCCGATGCCAGCCGCCCGCAGCGCCGGCCCGCGCCCGATCTGCTCGAGCAGCTCCGCGCCGCGAAGGCGGCCGCGCCGGAGATCCGGCCCGAGGTGGCCGAGGTTCCGATCAGTGCCGAGGAGCTCGCCGAGCGGCGCGAGCGCGTCGATCGTACGCTTCGCGCCGTGCTCGCCGAACCCGATGCCGGCTTCCGCGCCGTCGGCGTGCTCTATCAGGAGTTCGTGGTCCGCTGCCGCATCGAGGGGCTCGGCTCCGCGGTGCCTGATCTGAACGAATTCCGCCGCATGCTGACACGCGCGCGCGCCGGGCTCGGCGCCGAGCATGCCGAGGACGATGCCTGGCAGGACGTGTCGCTGCGCGCTTCGATCCTGCCCGACGACATGCAGGGCGTGTTCATGATGATCGCACGCGCGGCGAAGGAAGGCTGGCCCTGCCCCGGCGATGCCGCGATCGCGCGCGCCTATGGCTCGCATTCGCTGCGCCGCGCCCAGCGCCTGCTTGGCTACATGGAGGAGCAGGGCCTGATCGTCTGCCAGCTCGACGGCGGCGGGCGCCGGATCGTGACGCTGGTGGAATTGGCCTGGGCCACCGCGCCGGGCGATCCCAACGGCGACGATCTGCCGGCGGAGCCGGTTCCGAGCGCAGCCTCGGCTTGAGATCGCCTAGAACGTCCCGGCGACAGTCATGCGAAAGGTCAGCGGCTCGACCGGGTGCAGCACGTAATCCATCACGCCATTCTGGCAGACCGCCGTCGGCGCGACGCCGCCGGTGCAGAGATTATAGAGCGTGTCGGTCTTGAGCAGCGAGCCATAGGCATAAGTGATCTGGTTCGCCTGCGCGTTGAACAGATTGAGCACGTCGAGCTGAATGCGCCAGCCATTGTCGATGCGATAGCCGAGGCGGCCGTTGAAGATGCTGGTCGCGGACGAGCGGAACGCATTGTCTTCCGTCAGCGGGCTCGACGCCAGATAGCGCCAGCGCAAAGACCCGAACCAGCCGGTCTTCTCGCCGAGCGTGATACCGGCCGATGCCACCATCGCCGGTGCGTTCGGAATGTAGTTGCCGGGCGCGTTGCCGATCTGCGCCTCGGGATAGCCCGCCAGCGAGGCGTAGACCTCCGCCTGCTCGCTGTCAGTGCCACGAAAGCGCGCATGGGTCATGGCGAGATCGGCATCGATGTCGATCCACGAGCGCGGGCGGTAATGATTGGTCCACTCGAAGCCGTAGCGGCGGCTGGCGCGGGTCGCCGAGGTATCGCCGGCATCGCCGGAGAACAGGATCTCGGAATCCTGGTCGAGGATGAAGAGGCTGAGCGAGGTGTCGAGGCCGGGAACGATTTTGCTGCGGACGCCGACTTCGGCGCCCTTGGTGCGGACCAGCAGCGGCGACGGCGTCAGCCGCGTGGCGGGATCGCTCGGATCTTCCGTCGTGGTCGCGCCGCGCGCGTCGTTCGAGTGCATGCCGGTGCCGGCGCCGAGGAAGAATTCGGTCTGGTTGAACGGGCCGAGCACCATGCGGAATTTCGGGCTGCCGAGCGCGGCGTCAGTGCGGCCGGAATTGTTGGCATTGAACAGCGAGGTGACGTCGGCGGCATAATAATCGCCGCGCAGGCCGACTGTGGTCCTCAGCCAATCCGTCCAGCGCACGGTGTTCTCGGCGAAAACACCGACACTGCCCTCGCCGACCTTGTCGCCCCTGATGCTGGAGAGGAAGCCGCGCTGGAACGTGTTGCTCAGCGCCAGATCGATCGAATCATAGCGCGATTGCAGGCCGATCGTGGTCTGCATCGGCAGGCCTGCGAACGACCCGTTCAGCGTGCGCGAGATGTTGGCGCCGGCCATCAGGCGGTCGTCATGCTGATGGAACTGGTCGCCGAGCACGGGATCGCTGAGTAAATAGGTGAAGTTGTTGAAGAGGTCGAGCTGGCTCTTCACGACATAGGCGTTGGCCTGCCACGACCCCACATCGTCGCTCTGCGCGATGCGGCCGGAGAGCGCAAAGCGATTGGTGTTGCCGCCGTCCGTTGGATCTTCCGAGCCGAACCGGTCGAGAAAACCGCTGGTGATCGCGCGCTGCGGCACCTGGTCGGTCGAATTCCATTTGTTGGCATAGGCCATGCCGGTGATGGTCAGACCATCCGTCGCGGTGCCCTGGCTGTAGCGCACGAAGCCGTTCAGCTTGCGCACATTGTCCGGATTTGCCCAGGGACCGTTGTAGGTGCCGAGCTCGCCCGCGACGAGCAGCGAACCGTCGCCGACTTTCGCTGAGTCCATGCCGAGCAGGCGCCGATAGCCAAAGCTGCCGGCGGTCACCTGCGCGAGGCCCTTTTCGGTGCGGTCGATCAAGCCGATGCGCACGCTGCCGACGGACGCGAAATCGCTCTCGTCGGCGAAGTACGGTCCTTTGCGCACATCCATCGCGCTGATGGTTTCCGGGATCAGCCAATTGAGATCGGCATAGCCCTGGCCATGCGCGTGGGTGCGCATGTTGACGGGGACGTCATCGACATAGATCGCGAGATCGGTGCCATGGTCGAGATTATAGCCGCGCAGAAAATACTGGTTGGCTTTGCCTTCACCGGAATGCTGAGTCACGATCAACCCCGGCACGGCTTCGAGCACTTCGCCCGGCCGCGCGAAGGGGCGCGTGTTGAGCTCTTCACCGGAGACGGTGATCTCGCTCGCCATGTCCGGCGGGCCCTTTGCGCCGGAGGCGACGCTGCGGGCGTCCGAGGCCGGAGCCTGCGTCGGCTGAGCCACGTGACGGCGATTGGCCGGGACCGGCTTGCTGGCTCGCCGCGATGCGGGCGGTCTCTTGTGCGGCTTCGTCTCGCCGCCGGAGACCTGGATCGGCGGCAGTTCGCGCGAGGCGCCACTGCTCTGCGCGAAGGCGCTGCCGTCATCCGCGAGAAGCATGATGGCAGAAAATGCCGTCAACGCTCCGCAACGACGGCCAGACTCAGGCCGCGTCGGTCGCATCGGCGCCCCGAAGTCCATTCGCGCGGGACGCAGCGCCCGCAAACATGCGGCGATAGAGCAGGACCGAAACGAGCCAGGCGATCGCAAACAGCGCGATCACGGCGAAGCCGACATTGGCCAGCGATTCGTTCAGATTATCAACCAGGGCCCACACGCCGCCGCTTAGACCAAGCCGGTCGGCGATCAGGCCGAGCGCCTCGATGCCGCCGATCAACAGCGCCACCGCGACGGAGGCGCCGGTGATGGTGAGGTTGTACCAGAGCTTTCGCAGAGGATCGACGAAGGCCCAGCGATAGGCGCTGACCATCAGCACCGAGTCGGCAGTGTCGACCAGCGCCATGCCCGACGCGAACAGCGCGGGAAAGACCATGACGTCGACGAGCGAAGCGCCGCGCGCGGCTTCGGTCGCGGAGATGCTGAGCAGGCCGATCTCGGTCGCGGTGTCGAAGCCGAGCCCGAACAGGAACCCGAGCGGAAGCATGTGCCAGGGCTTTGTCACCAGGCGGAACATCGGGCCGAGCAGGCGCGCCAGGAATCCGCGGCTCGCCAGCAGCGCATCGAGCTGCGCGGCGTCGTGGATGCCCTGCGCGCGCGCGATGCGAAACGTCCGCCACAGGCCGACGAAGATGGCGAGATTGATGGCCGCGATCACGAGCAGGAACAGCGCCGACACCGATGTGCCGATGAGGCCGCCGATCTCCCTGAGCAGGCTGTCGCCGCCGAGGCTCACCACACCGAGCGCCAGCAGGATGGTCGCGATCACGACCACGGTGGAGTGGCCGAGGGCGAAATAGAGACCGACGCTGCGCGGCGCACCGCCCGCATGCATCAGCTTGCGCACGACATTGTCGATGGCGGCGATGTGGTCGGCGTCGACCGCATGGCGGAGGCCAAACACCCAGGCGAGCAGCGCGGTCGCCATCACCGTCGGCCGGTCACCGAACGCCGCGAAGGCCCAGGCCCATGCGGCGACATTGGCGGCGATGAGCCCGCCGAACAGCACCACCGTGGCGGGCTCGACCGCCCGCAAGGACCATTTCGTCACGACAATCATTCCGTCCGCACGCCCCTTCGCGGCGACGGTATGATCTTTTCATAAAATGATCACACTAACCAATGCAATTCCAGGGGGCCGCTTTGCAGGAATGCTTGTAACCATCCTTCGAGACGCCCGCTGCGCGGGCTCCTCAGGATGAGGATGGATTCGCGGCCACGTTGCGAGCAGACCTCATGGTTGAGGAGCCCGCGCAGCGGGCGGCCGGACGATGCTCTGCATCGCCGGGCGAACCATCAGGCCGAGGTCAAGCTACGCGGCCTCGGAGCCGCCAAGATAGGCATCGCGGATGCGGGGGTCGTCCCTCAGCGCCCGCGCCGGGCCTGAGAGCACGATCTTGCCGGTCTGAAGCACATAGGCCTCGTGCGCGATCTCGAGCGCGAGGCTGGCGTTCTGCTCGACCATGAAGACCGACACGCCTTCCTGATTGATGGTGCGGATCAACTCCAGCACGCGGTCGACATAGAGCGGCGACAGGCCCATGGTCGGCTCGTCCATCACGATCATCCTGGGACGGCTCATCAGCGCGCGCGCCATCGCGACCATTTGCTGCTCGCCGCCGGAGAGTGAACCGGCACGCTGCGACAGCCGCTGGCCGAGTTTCGGGAACAGCGTCAGCATCTTGTCGAGATCCTGCGCCACCGCATCGCGGTCGTTGCGCACGAAGGCCCCCATCAGGATGTTTTCGCGCACGCTCATGTCCGCGAACAACCGCCGCGCCTCCGGCACGGAGGCGATACCACGGCGGACGATCTGCGGCGTGGTGAGCCCGAGCAGCGAGGCGCCGTCGAAGGTCACGTCACCCGAGCGCGGTTTCACCAGGCCCAAAATGATCTTCATCGTGGTCGACTTGCCGCTGGCATTGCCGCCGAGCAGGCAGACGATATGGCCGCGACCGACCGTGATCGACAGGTCGAAATGCACCTGCGCCTGGCCGTAGAAGGTGTTGACGTTCGAGAGCGCGAGCAGCGGCTCGGATGCGCCAGTCGTCATACCACGCTCTCCCGCTCCGGCGTCTCCGACAGGCCGTGGCCGAGATAGGCCTCGATCACCTTGGGATCGCCACGCACGACTTCGCCCGGCCCTTCCGCAATCTTCTTGCCCTCGTCCATGACGATGACGCGGTCGGAGAGGCGCATCACCATCTCCAGCTTGTGCTCGATCAGGAGGATGGTCAGCCCCTCGGCCTTCAGCTCGGCGACGAGGCCCTGCATCTCCGTGGTCTCGGTCGGGTTCATGCCGGCGGTCGGCTCGTCGAGCAGCAGCAGGCGCGGCTTCAGCGCAAGCGCGCGCGCGATTTCGACGCGGCGACGGTTGGCGTAAGACAAGCTATAGGCGGGCTGGTCGATCCGTGGCAGCAGCCGTTCGCCAAAGCGCGCGAGAATGGCCTTCACCTCCTCGCGCAGCCTTTCCTCTTCGGCCCTGACGCTGGCCGGACGCAACAGCGCCAACCCCAATTCCAGCAGCGGGCCGATCACCGGCACCGCGGGCTTCACCGCGCGCAGCCGCGTGTGCGCGCCGATCAGGACGTTGTCCATGACGCTGAGATTGCCGAAGACACGGCCGAGCTGGAACGTGCGCGCGATGCCTCCGGCCGCGAGCCGTTCGGGTGAGAGACCCGTGATGTCCTGACCTTCAAAGCTGACCTTGCCGGCATCGGGCCGATCGAGCCCGGTCACGAGATTGAACAGCGTCGTCTTGCCGGCCCCGTTCGGGCCGATGATGCTGATGAGCTCGCCTTTGGTGAGATCGAGATCGATGGCGTCGACGGCGGTGAGGCCGCCGAAGCGGCGCGTCAGCCCGCGCAGGGACAGCATGGGCGTGTGCTGCTCCGCCATCATATCGTCCCCAACAGGCCCTGCGGCCTGAACCGCACGAGCAGCAGCAGCACGATGCCGTAGATCAGGATGCGATACTCCGCCGCGATCCGGAACACCTCCGGCAGGCCGACCAGCGCGACCGCTCCGACGATGGCGCCGACGACGTTGCCGAGGCCGCCGAGGATGACGACGGTCAGCGCCAGGATGGATTGCTGCGTGTTGAAGGTCTCGTGGTTGATGTAGGAATAGAGATGCGCGGCGATGCCGCCGCTGACGCCGGCTGCAAACCCGCCGAAGATGAAGGCGAGCGACTTGTAGCGGTTCAGGCCGAGACCATAGGCGCGCGCGGCGATGTCGTCGTCTCTGATAGCGCGGAAGCTGCGGCCGAGATGCGAGCCGAGCAAGCGTCCCTGGAGCAGCGCCAGCACGACCAGCACGACGAAGCTGAACCAGTAGATAGAGGTTGGGCTGACCAGATCGTAGCCGAACAGTGACAGCGGCGGGATGCCGGAGATGCCGATCGGGCCGCGCGTGACGCTCTCCCAGTTCAAGATCACTAGCGACACGATCTCGCCGATGGCGAGCGTGGCGATCGAGACGTAGTGCCCGCGCAGACGGAAGGACGGCGAGATCAACAGCGTACCAAGCGCGGCACTCATCAGCCCACCGGCGATGATGGCAAGACCGACGGGAACGGACAAAGTCAGCGACAGCAGCGCGGAGGTGTAGGCGCCGATCGCGAGCAGCGCGGCATGTCCGAGCGAGACCTGCCCCACCGTGCCCGCAACCAGCGTCAGGCTGAGCGCGAGCATGCCGAGCAGCCAGGCGTTGATCAGGGTCTGGAGCACGTAGAAGGACACCGGGAAGAACGGCAGGATCGCGAACACGCCGGCGGTGACCAGCAGCGCCCAGCGCGGAATCCGCACCGGGCGGCTCGGCGCGATGAAAGTGCCGGTGAGCGGCTCGGGTGGCGCCTGCCGCGCGCTGGCGAACAGGCCGTTCGGGCGCAGCACGAGCACGATGACCAGCAGCAGGAACGCGAACAGATTGCGGTAGCTAGTCCCGAACACGGCAACGCCGTAGCTCTCGACCAGCCCAAGCAACAAGCTGCCGATCACGGCGCCCGGCACGTTGCCGGCGCCCCCGACCACTTCCGCGACGACGCCCTTCAGCGTCGCCTGCAGGCTCATCGCGGTGTCGATCTGGTTGTAGTACATGCCGACCAGCAGGCCGGAGACGCCGCCGAGCGCAGCCGCGATGCCGAACACGGCCTGATTGACGTGGTTGACGTCGACGCCCATCTGCATCGCGGCGTCGCGGTCCTGCGCGGTGGCGCGCACCGCCCAGCCGAGCTTGCTGTAGCGCAGGAACACGAACAGCAGCAGCGCGCTGGTGAGGCCGACGCCGGCGATCAAGAGATCAAGAGGTCCGATCGTGCCGCCACCGACCTGGAAGCGGACATCCGGCAGCTGGCTCGGCAGCGCACGCGGGTTCGGCGAGAAGGTCAGCATCACCAGCTGATCGAGCACGAAGCTGATGCCGATGGTCGCGAGCAGCGGCGCGATGCGTACCGAATTCTGGAGCGGACGCAGGCCAAACCGTTCGATGATCAGTCCGACGATCGCGGCCGCCACCGCCACCACGATGATGGTGAGCGGCAGCGGCGTATGCAGCTGCACCACCGCGACCCAGCCGATATAGGCGCCGACGAGATAGATCGAGCCCTGGGCAAAGTTGATCAGCCGGCTGACGCCGAAGATCAGCGCAAGCCCGACCGCAACGAGGGCGTAGACATTGCCGACGATCAGCCCGTTGATCGTGTAGTCGAGCCAGGAAGACACGCAGTTGTCCCCGCGTAGAGAGGAAAGCGGCCGGAGCGCCCGCTCCGGCCATCAGGTCACGTCGGCTTGCCGTCCCAGAGCGCGAACTGCCCCTTGCGTACGACGAGCTCGGCGTTCATGGCGCCCCTGACGCGGCGGGTCGCGACGTCGAACGTCGCCTGCCCGAAGATCACGCTCGGGACGTCCTTGACCTTGGTGAAGGCATCGCGGATCGCCTTGCGGTCGGTGCCGCCGATCCTCACCACGGCAGCCGCCATGTTCATCGCGTCATAGGCGTAAGCGTTGAACGCGTCGGGCTCGAGCCCGTTGTACTTCTTCTTGAAGCCGGCGATGAACTTCTGCACCTCGGGTCGCGGGTCTTCCGGGAAGTAGCGCGTGCCGACATGGACCTCCTCGACCGCCTCACCGCCGAGCTCCAGGAACTTCGGCGAGTAGACCGAGCTTGCCGCACAGATCACCTGCTTCAGCCCGACCTGGCGCGCCTGACGCGCGATCAGCGCGCCGTCGGAGTAGTAGGAGATCAGGATCAGGCCGTCCGGATTGGCGTCACGCACGCGCACCAGCGTGGAGCGGAAGTCGCGCTCCTCCGCGATATAGCCCTCGGTGACCGCGATTTCCGCGCCATACTCCTTGGCGGCGTTGACGAAGTAATCGCGGCTGGTGCGGCCCCAATCCGTATTGAGGTGCAGCACCGCGAGCTTCTTGAGGCCGAGGCGCTTCACGGCATAGGACGCCAGCAGCGGCTGCTCGTCGGCCTGGCTGACCGAGGTGCTCCACATGAAGTCGCCGCCCTTGGTGAAGTCAGGGTGCGAATTGGTGAAACCGAACTGCACCAGGCCCGCGCGCTGATAGATCGGCGAGGCCGCCATCGACGCCGGGCTGGAGAAGTCGCCGAGCTCCAGGACGATGCGGGGATCGGAGACGAACTTCTGCGCGATCGCCACCGACTGGCGCGGATCGCTCTGGCTGTCCTCGAAATTGTAGGTGAGCTTGCGGCCGTTGATGCCGCCGGCCGCCTGGATCTCGTCCAGCGCGAGGTCAAAGCCCTGCTTCCATTGCGTGCCATATTGCGCGTTCGGCCCGGTCAGGGGACCGCTGACGCCGAGCAGGATCGGCTCGGACGATTGCGCGAAGGCGCCGCGCGAACCGGCCGCTCCCGCCATCATGGCAGCAAGCGAGCCCTTGACCAGGGTACGACGATCGATGTTGCTCATGCACGGCTCCATCCAGTGTTGAAACAAGCAGCAATTCTTGTGCCGGTGAGATTGCCTATTTCGAGGGCTCACCGAGCGACAGCATCAGCCGGTTCGCCCAGTTGAAGAACGAGGCGCCGTTGATGACGTCGACGATCTCCGCATCGTCCAGGCCGGCGCGGCGCAGCTCCGCGATATTCTCAGGGCTGAACGCGATCGGCGTTGCCGCCAGCGCCACCGAGGCCTTGACCACCGCGTTCCAGCGCTCGCCGAGATCGGCCTTGATGCCCTCGTCGAGCAGACGCTGCACGTCGTCACGGCGTTTGGAATAGGTACTGGCGAAACGCGCATGCACGGACGCGCAATAGATGCAGCCGTTGTAGCGCGAGGTCGCGGCCGCCGCGAGCTCACGCTCGGCGCGCGGCAGGCCATCGGCGACGTTGTAGAAGATATCCTTGTCGGTCTTGGTGCGGGCTTCCAGCACCTCGGGATCACGCACGAGAAGGCGGAAGTATTCGGACTTGGCACGGGCGCGATCGACCAGGCCCGCGAAATGCCGCTCGGTCAATTCGGCCTCGGGCAGCGGGTCGATCCACGACACCCAGCCGAGTTCGTCCTGGGTGAAGACGACGGGCGGATTGACATTGTTTGCAGCGCTCATGATGCAGTCTCCTTACGCGCCGGCCGCAGCGCTTGCGGTGCCTAGCGAAGCGCCGAGCACGCGCAGGCCCGTGACGACGCGCACCTGGAACGACAGGAACGCGACGAGCTGAGAGAAAGTGACGATGCCGGTGTCGGACCAGCCGGCGGCCAGCAGCGCCTTCATGTCGGCGGACGCTGCATCGCGCGGGCGGAACACCAGCAGATGCGCATGCTCCAGCGCGACGGCGAGCCTGGCGCCAAGGACGGACTTGCCCTCCGCACTCACGCGATAGATCAGGCCGGCCGTGTTCTCGACTGACAGCGGTCCGGCCGGATACGCTCCGTACGGGCCTGACGTCTCGCCGCGCCCGATTTCGACCTCGATCGCCTCGGCCAGGCGCGCACCATCGGCGGTCGCCGTGAGCTTCGCCCGGTAGAAGGCGGCCATGGTGGGCTCGCGGTGAAGGCCGATCACGAAGAGCGCGACTGCGGCACGCTCCACATGCGAAAAATCGCCGGCGTCGATCGGCTCGAACAGCGAGAGATAGCTCTTCTGCGCATTCTCGCGCGCCTGCAGGCGGCGTGCGCGAATGCCATCCAGAGCCGTACCCGGTTCAATCCCGGCAAGCGTGTCGATGATATCTTTCGTAGCCATCATTCAGCCTCGTGCAACGCGATCATGTTCACTCCGATCAGCCCGCCAGAGCCACGTCAGCCGCCGTCCGGGTCCAGCCCAGCGCCGGCGCAACCTTCTCCGCGACAAGCTCGATCGAGCGCAGGATATGAGGATGCGGCGCGTCCACTGAATGCGCCTGGAAGACGAGGTCGGTCACCCGCTCCAGCGTGGCGTCGGCGCGGAGCGAGGCGATGACGTCGTCGGCCGCGCCGACATGGGTGTCGAATGCGGTGATCATCTCCTCCAGCGTCTCGCCCGGCCTGGCGTGACCGCCCTTGAGGAACTGCGGCAGCGCGCGCCGCAGCCCGATATCGGCGAGGCGCATCGCTTCAGTCCGGTCGTCGGCGACGAAGACGCTGCGCGAGGCCATGATGCGGGGCTCGCATCCCGGCGGCAGCGCTTCGAGATAGGCATCGATGACCGGATTCTGGATCTCGGCGAGCGTGGCCTTCGGCGCCTCCTTGGTCCGGGGCTGGGTGCGCGACAGCAGCAAGCCATCGCTGGCCTTGCCCGCGCGCGCACCACCGGCGACCGAGAAAGTCGCCTGCCAGATCCGCTTGTCCAATTGGGGCCGCTGCGGATAGAGCGTATCGCCGCCAGTGAGCGGCTTGCCGACCAGGGCGGTGCGGACCACGTCCAGATTGCGGGCAAAGATCTCGTTGCGCTGGGCACTGTCGAGACCGAAGGCGGCAAAGGCCGACGGATTGCCGCCGGTGCCGACGCCGAGCTCGAAGCGGCCGTCGCAGAGCAGATCGAGCACCGCGGCATCTTCCGCCACCCGCACCGCGTTCTCCAGCGGCAGCGTGACGATGCCGGTGCCGAGACGGATGCGCGAGGTTTGCGCCGCGACGTAGCCGAGGAAAGTGAAGGGCGACGGCAGGCCGCCCTCGCGCTCGTGAAAATGATGCTGCGCGATCCACGCGGAATCGAGGCCCGCTTTCTCTGCGCGCACGATCTGCTCGGCGGCGAAGCGGTAGCGCTCCGCGGGCGGGGCTTCATCGAGGAGCCGCGTGAAGAACCCCAGTCGTTTCAGGTTTGCAAAGCGTTTCATACGACCCCTGTCGGGCGAGGATGGGCCCCGATGATGTCGGTTGCCGCAGCTCCAGACAAGCGGGCATTCCGCAAGGCTGCCCGCCGGATCGCCCCCTGCGCTGGACCTTGGCTAGGCAGATTGCCTACCAGCTCGGCAGCACCGCGCCCTTGAACTTGGTCAGGACGAACTCCTTCACCTCGGGCGTGTGGTAGCTGTCCACGAGGATCTTGACCCAGGGCTTGTCCTTGTCGACGGTGCGTACCGCGATCAGGTTGACGTAGGGGCCCTTCGGGTCCTCGCGCAGGATCGGATCCTTGACGGGATCGAGGCCCGCCTGGGTTGCATAATTGGTGTTGATCGCGGCGGCATCGACATCGTCGAGCGCGCGCGGCGCCTGCGCCGCATCGACCTCAATGAATTTCAGCTTCTTGGGATTCTCGGTGACGTCGAGCACCGTCGGCTTGAAGCCCGTGCCGTCCTTCAGCTTGATCACGCCCTTGTCGCGCAGCAGCAGCAGCACGCGGCCGCCATTGGTCGGATCGTTCGGGATCGAGACCTTGCCGCCCTCGGGGATATCGGCGAAGGCCTTGTGCTTCTTCGAATAGACGCCGATCGGGAAGTTCACGGTCAGCCCGACGGATTCGATCTTGTAGCCGCGGTCGGCCTTCTGGTTGTCGAGATAGGGCTGGTTCTGGAACGAATTGGCCTGGATCTCACCAGCATCGAGCGCGGCATTCGGCACGACGTAGTCGGAGAACTCGATCAGCTGGATGTCGAGACCCTGCTTGGCGGCGATCGGCTTCACCGCCTCGAAGATCTGCGCATGCGGGCCCGGCGTCACACCGATCTTGATGGTCTCGGCGGAGCTTGCTGCCGACCAGACGGCGAGCACGGTCGAGAGGATCAGGGGGAGGCGAAACGACATCTTGGTCTCCGTGGATCTGCGGCAATGATGGAACCGTATTCGCTTCTCCGCGGGGCGAAATCAATGAAATGGAAATCCATATTTGTCGGCTGACGCGGACAACGCTTCTCCATTCGCCCTCATGTGGGGAACGATTGCGCCCGCGCAAGCGTGACGCGCATCACCGCGCAGCGGCGCCCGGAGAGCGAAATTGCCGGCATCCGGTGATGCCTGCTTACTCTGTCCGCCACGTCCACGGCGACAGCATGATCAGGACGCAGATCGCGGCATAGGCGGCGAGCGAGGCCGTGACCATGGTGGCGAGCCCCGCCATGCCTGCGCCAAAGCTCGCCACCGCGATCCAGCCGCCGCCGGCCGCGATCAGGATTCGTGCGACCGACGACGCCAGCGGTCCCATCGCGCGGCCGGTGCCCTGGACGGCAAACGATGTGACGAAGCCGAAGCCGAGCGCGGCATAGGCCGGCGCGACGATGCGCAAATAGGTCATGCCTTCGCTGACGACGTCCGCGTCATGGCTGAAGAGGTGCAGCCAGGCCGTCGGGAAGATCGCAACCAGCAAGCCGATCGTGCCGGTCATGATCATGCCGACCACGCCGCTGATCCAGCCGATCTTTCGTGCCCGCGCGGTCTGGCCCGCGCCCATGTTGACGCCGACCATGGTCAGCGTCGCCGTGCTGATGCCGAACAGCAGCGGGATCATGATGTAGTCGAGCCGCGAGGCGATGCCGTAGCCGGCGAGCGCGGAGGTGCCGAACAGGCCGACCGCACCGGTGACGAGGATGACGGTGAGGTTGGTCAGCACCGCGTTGAACGCGGTGGGGATGCCGACCTTCAGCATGTCGCCGAAGATCTTTGCGCGCAACGGCACGATGTGCAGCCTCAAGCCGGTCGCGCCCGTCGACATGTAGCGCAGCAGGAACAGCATCGCCGCGCCGTAGTAGAGGCCGAAGGCTATGCCGGCGCCGCCGATGCCGAGCCGCGGGATCGGCCCGAGCCCGAAGATCAGCGCCGGCGAGACCGGAATGGTCACGATGGCCCCGACCAGCGTCACCAGGGCCGGCACCTTGACGTTGCCGGCGCCGCGAAGCGCGGCCGCCTGAAGGTTCACGATCCACACCGGAATGGCGCCGGCGAACAGATAGTTGGAATAGGTGGTGGCGGCGGCAAGCGCACCGTCGGTGCCGCCGAGGGCGCGATACAGATGCGGACCACCGAGGACGACGCCGAGCGTGAATACGCCGCCGGCGATGATCGCGAGCACCACGGCATGAAACAGCGCCGCCTCGGCGTCATTGCGGCGGCCGGCACCGACCGCACGTGCCACCGAGGACGCAACGCCGGAACCGAACCCGCCGTTCGACATCATGGTCATCAGCATGAAGATCGGGAACACCAGCGCGGCGCCGGCGAGCGCATCGGTGCCGAGATAGCCGACATAATAGGCCTCCGCGATGTTGACCGCGGTCTGTGCGACGAGGACGGTCACGGTTGGCAGCGCGAGCTTGAGCAGCGTCGGGAGGATCGGCGCGGTCAGCAGCGCCGCGCGTCTTTGCTCAGCCGCGCTTGGCGCTGCCGCATGGCGAAGCGGCGCCGCGGCATTGTCCACGAATGGCGCGGCGGACAAGGCCGGCGCGGCGGCATCGTCGACGGACATGGGTTCGATCCTGTGGTTCCCTCGGACCGCCGGTCGGCCGCCCATTGTATTATGCTCATAATGTATTATTATGATCGTAATGCAATAGGCCAGACCTCACGATTTTGTGGCATAGGGGGCGGCGGGTTCGCAGGAGGCGGAATTGGCGCGCTACGACAAGGGACACAGGGACACGACGCGGCGGCACATTCTCGATGTCGCATCATCGCAGTTCCGCGAGAGCGGCATCGCCGCGGTCGGCCTCGCCGGCATCATGGCGGAGGCGGGCCTGACCAACGGCGCCTTCTACACGCACTTCGCCTCCAAGGAGGATCTGGTGCGCGCGGTGCTGCTCGACGCGCTGGAGCGGCGCGAGCAGCGGCACAAGGACAATCTCGAAAACGGCGTCGCGCTCGAGACCGTGATCCGCGATTATCTCTCGCCGCGCCATCGCGATCGCGCGGCGACCGGTTGTCCGACCGCGGCCCTCGTCTCCGAGATCGCGCGGCATCCGAAGGCGACGCGCGCGGCCTTCACCGGCAAGATGTCCGACATCCTCGCGCTGATGGCAGCGCAAATGCCTGAGGGCACGCCGGCGGAACGGCGCCGCCGCGCCATCGCGGCCTACGCCACCATGGTCGGCGCGCTGCAATTGTCGCGCGCGGTGAGCGACACGCAATTGTCGGAGGAGATTCTCGAGAACGCGGTCGATGCCGCGCTGGCGCTTGCGAAGGGGCACTAGCCCCGGAGCTTCCTGCGTGTTGCTCAGGTCCTCGCGTCGAGCTGGCTGCTGCGGCCGGACGAATTGGCTTGCGAGGCATAAGCGGAAGCTGCGGCCGATGCCGGCGAATAGTGCGACAGCGATTCGGCGAGTTCTTCGGCGGCCTCGGTGAGCTCCTTCAGGACGGCGTCGCTGTTCGTGGCATGGCCGCCGGAGGAATGCAGCACCTCGAACGAGATCCCGTTCGGAAGATCGACATGGACCTTGTCGATCCCGACGGCGTCGGGCGTGTCGCCGTTCTGCCCCTGGTCTGCGCTGGACGCCGGATCACCCGATATCTGCTGGCTCGCGAGCTTCTGCACGAAATCCTCGATGGACTTGAGCGCGCTGCTGTCGAAGCCGCCGCCACCGAAATGGACGATGCCGATCGACATGCCGTTCGGCAGGCTCACCTTGACCTCGTCGTAGGGCGTGCCGCTCTCCAGCAGAGACGAGAACATCGAGGCGCCGTCTTGTGAACCGGCCGATTTCGACTGGCTGGTGGATGCAGGCGATCCCGCCGCGCTTCCACCACCAATGCTACTCATGCTGCCGACGCTCATACGCACACTCCACTGTCATTGCCAACGCACGCTTTGCGTGCAATGCGCATGCCAGATGAGAGCCTCATTGCCATCAAGGGCTTATCGCGAAACCCGGCCGGCATAGCCTTCACGCCGGCAACAATGTCCCGGCAGAAGCTGCCCAGCTCCACGTTCGCCATTTCGTCGCAGGGCCTTGCGGCCTCGCCGGCATTGCCGCCTCGCGCACGATGCAACATGATGGGGTGCCGGAGACGATTTTTCTTCGAGGTGGAGGTCATTCGATGAACGAAGACGAGATTCGCAAGTCCATCGCGGAGGTGAAGCAAGGCACGCTGTCGCGACGCTCGTTCATCCGGACCATGGCTGCGGCCGGGATCGCGGCGCCGGTCGCGAGCCAGATCCTGCTCTGGAACGACGTCGCGATGGCGGACGCCACGCTGCAATACAAGCCGACCAAGGCCGGCGGCGGCGGCCCGCTCAAGATCCTGCTGTGGCAGGCCCCCACCCTGCTCAATCCGCATTTCGCGATCGGCACCAAGGATCAGATCGCAT
Source organism: Bradyrhizobium sp. Unk1 (assembly GCF_059512345.1). NCBI lineage: Bacteria > Pseudomonadati > Pseudomonadota > Alphaproteobacteria > Hyphomicrobiales > Nitrobacteraceae > Bradyrhizobium > Bradyrhizobium sp. Unk1. Next base: position 132,470 of record NZ_JCAMOP010000023.1, on the reverse strand, counting down.
CGCGCATCTTCTTCGAGCCGCTGGCCGGCTGGGACAAGGACGGCAACCTCATCCCCTGCCTCGCCGCCGAGATTCCGACCAAGGCGAACGGCAGCCTCGCGGCCGACGGCATGAGCGTCATCTGGAAGCTGAAGCAGGGCGTGAAGTGGCATGACGGCAAGCCCTTCACCGCCGACGACGTCGTCTTCACCTGGGCCTACGCAGCGGACCTCGCGACCGCCGCCTACAGCACGGGATCCTACAAGGACATCACCGTCGAGAAGATCGACGACCACACCGTCAAGGTGCTGTTCAAGGCCCCGACCCCGTTCTGGGCTGACCCCTTCGTCGGCTCGGTCGGCCAGATCCTGCCGAAGCATCATTTCGGCGACTATGCCGGCGCGAGGTCGCGCGAGGCGCCGGGCAATCTGAAGCCGGTCGGCACCGGCCCGTACAAATTCGTCGAGTTCAAGCCGGGCGACCTGATCCGGGCCGAACGCAACCCGGACTATCACGTCAAGAACCAGCCGCATTTCGACACGCTCGAGGTCAAGGGCGGCGGCGACGCAGTCTCTGCGGCGCGCACCGTGCTCCAGACCGGCGAATACGACTATGCCTGGAACCTGCTGGTGGAGGAGGAGGTCCTCAAGCGCATGGAGGCCAGCGGCAAAGGCAAGGTCGACATCACGCCGTCCGGCAACGTTGAGTTCATCATCCTCAACACGACGGACCCCTGGACCGAGATCGACGGCGAGCGCTCCAGCGTCAAGACCAAGCACCCGACGTTGTCCGATCCGGTCGTTCGCCAGGCATTCAACCTCCTGATCGATCGCGAGGCGATCCAGAAATTCATCTACGGCCGCGGCGGTATCGCCACGGCAAGCTTCGTCAACCAGCCCCAGCAGTTCAAGTCGGGCAAGCTGACCTACGCCTTCGACGTCGACAAGGCGAACAAAATCCTCGACGAGGCCGGCTGGAAGCGGGGCGCGGACGGCATCCGCGAGAAGGACGGCAAGAAGCTCAAATACGTCTTCCAGACCTCGATCAACGGCCCGCGCCAGAAGACGCAGGCCATCATCAAGCAGGCCTGCCAGAAGGCCGGCATCGACATCGAGCTGAAGTCGGTGACGGCATCGGTGTTCTTCTCGTCCGACGTCGGCAACCCCGACACCTACTCGAAACTCTATTGCGACATGGAGATGTACAACACGACGCAGCCGCAGCCCGATCCGGAGCGGTTCCTGAACCAGTGCGTCTCCTGGGAGATCGCCAACAAGGAGAACAAGTGGCTCGGCCGAAACATCTCGCGCTGGTCCGATCCCGAGGCCGACAAGGCCTACAAGACCGCGCAGCAGGAGCTCGATCCGGTCAAGCGCGCCGCGCTCCTGATCAAGGTCAACGAGATCTTCTGCGAAGCCAATATTCTGGTGCCGCTGCTCTCCCGCAACATCGTCGGCGCCGGCGTCAATAACCTCATGGCCGACATCTCGGGCTGGGACGTCACGACCTGGAATCTGGGGAGCTGGTATCGGGTTTGACAACGGGCGCCCGGGGACCCGGCTCCCTCAAAGCGCCGGGTCTCATGCCGTATCTGCGCATGATGGCTTTGCTCAGCGCGCCTTCGGACGCATACCCGACCTCGCCGGCGATCTTCGCGATCGGATCGGAGGTGCCGGCCAGCCGCTTGCGCGCGACCGTCAATCGCAGATCGGACAGGAACGTCATGGGCGCGACCCCCGCGCGCTTTTGAAAAGCGCGCACCAACGTCGCGCGCGAGGCGATCGCCACCGCCGCCATGTCGTCGAGCGTCCAGTCCCGGGCGAGATCGTTGAGGATCGCCGACACGACACGGGCCGTCACGCGGTCGCGCAACAGCGACACCGTCCCATTCCCGGAGGCATCGTCCGAAAGATGATCGCGGAGCATCATCACGAACAACGCTCTCGCGAGGTCGGCCGCGACCACCTCCGATCCAACCCGTCCAGAGTCGAGCTCTTCGCGGATGTCGACCAGCAGGCGTTGAAACCGTTCCAGCAGCGGTTCCTCCGCCGTGCGCAGGACGATCTCGTCGGGAAGCGCGGCGATCAGCGGGTTCTCATCCGACGTCTCGAACAGGAAACGGCCGCACAGCAGTTCGGTATCGACCTCGGCCTCGACCGTTGCACGCTGGCGGACGCCATTGCGGACCTCGGTCGTAACACGGCCGACAGCGCCGCCCGTCCGGCTGCGGACCGCGTGACTGTCGCCATGCGGCAGGAGAAGGATGTCGCCGGCCTCGAGCCTCTGCGGGCCCAGGCCCGGCCGCTCGACCACGCAAGCGCCGCGTGTGACCAAGTGGAACTGCGCCCATCCCTTGCCGTTCGGCGCGTGTAGCGACTCCCAGCTGCCGCCAAATTTGCAGGAATCCTCGAATATTGGACGGATCCTGAACAGCGGCACCATTGCCTTCAACAATTCCGCCGCGTCCGTTTCCGACATCCGTCTCCCCTTGATCCGCCCGGACATGTCGCCGAGCCGCCCGGCCATTCCATGGAACGGCCGCGCGCATCTAACGTGCGGACGGGTCGTCCGTGCAGGAGTGGCCCAGTGCTCATGGCTTTTAACACATCCTAACGAGCAATCCTCACGGCGTTCGGTAGTGTCACGGGCATGAAGGCGGCAGGGATTTCCAAGAATACGTTTATCAAGGGGAGATCATATGACGTCCAAGACGCCAGTTCAGTTGTTGCCACGGCCTGCAAATGTGTCGCGCCGTGGCTTCGTGGGAGGCATGTCGGCGGGCATCCTTGGCGCGGTGGCGAGCGAGGCCGCCGGCGCCGAGACGCTGGCCGACGTCCCCGATCGCGGGCCCGGCGCCGATCTCAGCGCGCACAGCGAACGCTCCCGGTTTGCAAAACTCGATCGCATCCCCGAGGCCACGCCGGGCAAGCGCAACGTCGATCCCGGCGATGCCATCAATTCCAAAACGCCGCACCAGAAGCTCGTCGGCAACATCACGCCGACCGACCTGCATTACGAGCGCAGCCATTCCGGCGTGCCCGATATCGATCCCGCGCAGCACCGCCTTCTCATCCATGGCATGGTGCAAAAGCCGCTGGTGTTCAATGTCGAGGACCTGAAGCGGATGCCGTCAGTCACGCGCGTCGTGTTCATCGAATGCACCGGCAACGGCTGGGAGAATTGGAAAAAGGCCGATCCCGACGTGACGGTCCAGAACACCCATGGCCTCGTCAGCACCAATGAATGGACCGGCGTTCCGCTCAAATTCCTGATCGACCTCGTCGCCAAGGACGAGGGCTCGAGCTGGATGCTGGCGGAGGGCGGCGACGGCGCGGGCGTCGACCGCAGCATTCCCCTCACCGACGAGATCGTGAACGAGGCCTTCGTCGCTTACGGGCAGAACGGCGAGCCGCTGCGGCCCGCGCACGGCTTTCCGATGCGGCTGGTGATGCCGGGCTTCGAAGGCAACCTCAACATCAAATGGCTACGCCGCCTCAAGTTCGGCACCGAGCCCTGGATGACGCGCTGGGAGACGGCGCGCTACACGCAGTTGCTGGCCAACGGCAAGGCGCGGCAGTTCCAGCTGCGGATGGAAACCAACTCCGTCATCACGCAGCCCTCGGGCATGATGCAGATCCAGTCGGGCTACAACCGCATCTCGGGTCTTGCCTGGAGCGGCCATGGCAAGATCGCCAAGGTCGAGATCTCCACCGATGGCGCCAGGACCTGGAAGCCCGCGCAGCTGAGCCAGCCGGTGCTGTCCAAGGCGCAGGTGCGATTCCAGATGGACTGGGTGTGGGACGGCAAGCCGACCAAGATCGTGAGCCGCTCGACCGACGACCAGGGCAACGTTCAGCCGGACCGGCAGTCCTTCATCGCCGCGATGGGGACCAACGCGCTGTTTCACTACAACGCCCAGCAGACCTGGAGCATCGACGAAGCCGGGAGGGTCCGCAATGTCCTCGCATGACAAGCTCATTCTCGCCGGCATCCTCGCCGCCGGCCTGCTCGCCGCGCCCGCGCTGGCGTTCGATTTCGGACGTCCGGCGACGCCGGCCGAGATCAAGCTGTGGGACATCGACGTCGGCCCCGACGGCAACGGCCTACCTGACGGCAGCGGCACGGCGGGGCAGGGCAAGCAGATCTTCGCTGATAATTGCGCGGCCTGTCATGGCGACAACGGCCAGGGCGGCATCAAGGATCGTCTCGCCGGCGGACAGGGCACGCTCGCCTCCAACATGCCGGTCAAGACCGTCGGCAGCTTCTGGCCCTATGCGACGACCTTGTTCGACTACATTCACCGCGCGATGCCATATCCGACGCCGGGCTCGCTCAGCACCGACGAGACCTATGCCGTCACCGCCTACATCTTGAGCCTCAACGGCATCGTTGCCGCCGACGGCAAGGTCGACAAGGAGTCCTTACCGAAGATCAGGATGCCCAATCGCGACGGCTTCATTCCGGAGCCGGAATTCGATCCGGCGCGATTATTCCGCAAGAAGTGAGCCTGAGATCATGAGGCTCTTCACACGGGTCGGTATCTTCGCGCTAGTCGCGACATGTTTCTGGGAGACGCAGGCAATGGCTACGGACGGACTCATCACCATCAAGAGCAGTTTTGGCCCGCAGGACACGATGACGCGGCTCGAGACCGAGGTGAAGGCCAAGGGCCTCACCGTGTTTGCCCATGTCGATCACGCCGCGGGCGCTGCCGCCGTCGGCATGACTCTGCGGCCGACCGATCTCCTCATCTTCGGCAACGCCAAGGGCGGCACGCCGTTGATGCAGCAGGCGCAGACCGCGGGCATCGACCTGCCGCTGAAGGCGCTGGTCTGGCAGGACGAGCAAGGCGCGACCTGGCTGTCGTACAACGATCCGGCCTATCTCGCCGGCCGTCACGGCGTCGGCGAGCCGGCCAAGGCTGCCGTCACCGCCATGACCGCCGCGCTGCATGCGATCGCGGCCAAGGCCACCGCACCGTAAGCGCGACGCGACGGCCGTGCGAGGAGAGGTTCATGAACGTGACCGACGGGGAACCGGCGCCGCCCCAGGCGCAAGACAGTAAGCTCGCCAGATGGCTGGTTATCGCGGCGTTGTGCGCCATGCTCGTCGCCGCGAGCGTTCTCGGCTATCTCGGCTGGACCAGCACGGATACCAGCGTGCCGGCGTCCGGCTATGTCGCGCTGGTGCTCGGCGTCGTGTTCTCGCTGGTCGTCGGCGTCGGCCTGATGGCGCTGGTGTTTTACAGCAGCCGCAAAGGCTATGACGAGCCGGTGGTGCTGATCCGGGAGCCGGAGAGCGATCCGGACGATGGACAGAGCGGCCCGCGCTGAGCCATAGCATCGACCTTTCAAACAGCAGCCTTGCAGGATGGGTAGAACGAAGCGCGACAGATTACCTGCACCGCCAGAGAACCGCCGACTATGAAACGGCCTTCCCGGAAACCTTGTCAAAAAGGTGCGTTCGCTCCAGATCGATGGCGACATCTATAGGGCGATCCGGCGCCGCAGACACACCGACTTGCATCTGCGCCGTGAATGGAAATGCGCCCACGGTTCCAATCACGAGAGTATGCGGCCCGAGCGGCTCTACGTCTTTCACCATCATGCGGACGGAGGAGCCCGCTGGCGCATCTTGCCGCAGCACGTGGTCGGGCCGCACGCCGAGCACAACCGGTTTGCCGATGCTCCCTGCATAGGCCGCCTCTCGGGATTTCGGCAATCTCAACGCCGTACCCGAGGGTTCGGTGAAGATCAGTGCACCGTCGCGAGCGGCAATCTCGCCGTCGATAAAATTCATGCTGGGCGCGCCCATGAAGCCCGCGACGAAGAGATTGCTTGGTTTCTCATAGATTGTGATCGGATCAGCCGCCTGCTCGATGCGGCCGCGATTCATCACCACGACCCGATCGGCCATGGTCATAGCTTCGACCTGATCGTGTGTGACATAAACGATCGTCTTGGCGAGACGGCGGTGCAATGCCTTGATCTCGGTCCGCATCTCGATGCGGAGTTTGGCGTCGAGGTTCGACAATGGCTCGTCGAACAGAAACACGTCCGGGCTGCGCACGATGGCACGGCCGATCGCCACGCGCTGACGCTGCCCACCGGAGAGCTGCTTGGGCCGACGGTCCACGTATTGCTCGAGGTCGAGAACCCGCGCCACGTCCTCGACGGCTTTCGCGATATTGGCGCGCGACTCGCCCCGCGCCTTCATGCCGTAGCCGATGTTCTCACCAACCGTCATATGCGGATAAAGCGCATAATTCTGGAACACCATCGCGCAATTGCGCAAGCCCGGGCGCAACTGCGTCACATCGCGATTACCGATACGAATGGTTCCGCCGGTAACCGTCTCCAGTCCCGCTATCATACGCAATGTCGTGGTCTTGCCGCAGCCCGACGGTCCGACAAGCACGACAAACTCCTCGTCGGCCACACTCAGATTAAGCTCCTCGATGATCTTGTAGGGCCCATATGCCTTGCTGACGTTCTCGATCTCGACGTGCGCCATGGATTCCTTTTTCCGTCCCCTATATCGACGGCCAACAAAGCCCGGATGATGCTCACGCATCATCCGGGGCAGTCTCCGCGAGAAGCTAGTTCTTCGGTGAGAGGCCCATCGCCGCGCGATAGGCGGCGAGCTGCTTCGCGCGGCCGAACTCATCGGTCAGGCGATTCCATTCCTTCGCGACCGCGTCCAGCGCGGCTTGCGGCGTGGTCTGGCCGGCCAGCGCCTTGCCAAGCTCGATCTCCACAACCTCGGTGTAGGAGAAATAGCCGGGCAAACGCATGTCGAGCGCAACGTTCTTGCCGTTGATGGAGTCGGCCTGAGCGCCGAGATATTCCTTGGCTTCCGTCGGCGAGAAGATCTTGCTCCACAACTCCAGATTCGTGGTGTGCGACTTGCGGTATGGGTTGACACCCGTGCCACCGGTAATCGCGGCTTGGCCGGAGACTTCAGGGCTTGTCAGCGTCTTGACGAAATCCCATGCCGCCTGCTGGTTCTTGCCCACCTTTGGCACGGCAATCTGCCAGCCTCCGAACGCCATGAAGGGTGCCGGCAGCACTGCCGGAAACTTGTCCCACTTCTTGGTTTTGGCGTTCCATATCTCGTCAGAGCCGGGGAGCACTGCAGAGCCCACCTTGCCGGAAATCTTCGATTGCTTGGGGTCGGCGGCGATCACGCCGGTGTCGCCCCAACCGATCGACTCGGCCACCTGGCCGCCGGCCACGGCGGCATTGACCTCGCCGAACGAAAAGTTCAGCGCATTGGGCGGGCCAAGCTTGGAAGCGCGAATATATTCCTCCAGTCCCTTCACCCAGCCCGGATTGTTGATCTGGGCATCCATCGTTTCGGGGTCGAAGAACATCGCGCCCGGATAGTTCGGGTTGTTGGTATAGGCCGCCGCGTGGCTGAAGAAGAACCAGAACTGCTGGCCACCGCGACGGAAGGCCTCCGCCGTGCCCCAGAGTCCCTTGTCGGGGCGCTGAAAGAACTCCGCGATGTCGAGATATTGCTTCCAGGTCTTTGGCGGCGCCAGGTCGTAGCCGTACTTGGCCTTGAAGGCGTCCTTCTCCTTGGGATCGCTGAACAGGTCGGTGCGATAGGTGTAGGTGTGAACGTCGCCGTCCATTGATTGCGAATAGATCTTGCCTTCCCACACCATCAGGCGCTCACGGTAGGCCGGCTCGACATCGTCCCAATCCTTGCCGGACTGCATCTCTTTCGGCATCTCGCTGAGATAGGTGACGAAGTCGGGCAGCCAGGCCGGCGCAAAGCTGACCAGATCGAACGTCGCGTCCGATCCGGTAAGCGATGTAACGATCTTCGGGTAGAGCTCCGACCAGGGGAACTCGACCACATTGACCTTGCCGCAGGTCTTCTTGGTCCATTCGTCCGCGCCGAGCTTGAGCGCGGAGGCGATATACGGTCCGGTCTGCGACGCCACAGTCAGGGTGACGCCGGAGTAATCCGGGCTACAAGCAGCGTTCGCCTGGCTCGCGCTGCAAGCCATCGCGAGCGAGGTGGTCAGCATCAGAAACGTCCGTCGCAACATCGTCCAGTCCTCCCTACATAGGTTTTGCTATTTGATTGCTCCGAGCAGCAGGCCCGACCGCATCATGCGGCTGAGCAGAGCTGCCATGATCATCATCGGAATGATGGCGACGAGCGCCGCGGCCGAGATCGCCCACCATTCGTCGCCGCGCTGGCTGTTCTGTCCCGCCACCAGGATCGGCAGCGTCTGCCATCTGGAATTGGTCAGGAACAGCGCGAACAGGAACTCGTTCCAGACGAAGGCGAGCGTGATCATGAAAGTCGCCAGCAGTCCGTTCATCGACATCGGCACCACGATGCCAAGGAAGATACGCCAGCTCGGTACGTTGTCGACCATCGCGGCTTCTTCGACCTCGATCGGAATGGCCTCGAAAAAGTCGCGCATCAGCCAGACCACGATCGGCAGCGAGAACGCGACGTAGCACAGCGTCAGACCGACATAGCTGTCGATGAGCTGGAAGCCGAGCCGGCCGATTTCGCTGTAGAGGAGATACAGCGCGAAAGCCGTGACGATCGGCGGAAACATGCGCTGGCTGACGAACCAGAACAGGATGTCCTCATTGCCGAGGATCGGCCCCGGCAGCGGCAGGCGGTTGGCCAGGACTGCAGCGGCAAGCGCGATCGGGAACGCCAGCAGCAGCGCCTGCGCGCGGTTAAATCCGAGCGAATTGTTGAACAGCAGATAGCCGCCGAGCGCGAGCAGGAAGAAGATCAGGCCGGCGCCGAAGCGCACCCTGAACTCGAACCGCACCAGCGCATAGGCCGCCATTGCGCCGACCGCAGTCGCGATCGCCGCCGCCGACAAGCCGACGATGGTCGAGTTCAGGAAGGTTCGGAAGAACTCGCCACGGATGCCCTGATAGAGATCGATGAAGGGTTGCAGGGTCGGGGTGAAATCGACGAACGGAATATAGGTCGGGCCACCGACAACGCCCGGGGGAGTCTTGAACGCCGTCACCACCACCCAATAGAGCGGAAACGCCGTGATCAGGCACCATGCGAAAACTCCGACCGCGACCAGGCGGCGGCTCCAGCGCGACAGTCCGGTGAGACCTTGCCCGCTCATCGGCGCTTCTCCAGATGGGGCCGCAACAGCGCCAGATAGGTGACGCCGATGATCGTGATCGCGATCAGGAACAGGAAGCTGAGCGCCGACGTGTAGCCGAGATTGAACTTCTTGAAGCCCTCCTGATAGGCGAACAAGGTCAGGGTCTCGGTGTCGACCCCCGGTCCACCGCCCGTCATCACGAACACGGTGTCCATGATCTTGTAGCTCTCGATCAGGCGGATGAAGACGACCGCGGCGGAGATCGGCAGCATCATCGGAAAGGTGATGCCCCAGAACTGTTGCCAGGCGCTGGCGTTCTCGAGCTCGGCCGCCTCGTAGACGTCTTCGGGGAGCGTTTGCAGGCCAGCCAGCATCATCAAAATGATGAACGGCGTCCATTGCCAGATCTCAACCGCGATGATGCAGGCGAGCGCCCAATGTCCGTTGGTCAAGAACGGCAGGTTCGCCAGTCCGAACATGGACAAAAACTGGTTGAGCGGCCCCATGGTCGGATTGAAGATCATGCGGGCAACCAGCGCGACGGCAACCGGGGCCAGAAGCATGGGCAGCAGCAAGGCGACACGAAACAGTCGCTCTCCGGGCACACGCGCGTTCAGCGCGAGCGCAACGCCAAACCCGATCACGTATTGCAACCCGACGGCGATGAACGCGATCAGCGTCGTCGTGAGGATGGCGTTCCAGAAGCGCGGCTCCTGCAACAGCGTAGCATAATTACCGAGCCACACGACCCGCGGCGGGATCGGTGGAATCAGGCGATAGCTGAGGAAGCTCGTGGTGAACGAATAGATCAGCGGAAAGATCGAGATCGCCAGCACGACGAGCACCGCCGGCCAGATGAAGACATGCTTGATCGGATCGTTCCGCATCATGAGCAGATCATTTCCTCAACAGGGCTTCAATCTCAGCGTGCCGCGGCATGGCAGGCGCAGTCCCCGCACGCGTCACGGAAATCCCCGCCGTGGCCGAACCGAAGCGCGCCGCTTCCAGTGGATCGGCACCGCCCGCAAGCGCTGCTGCGAAGCCACCGACGAATGCATCGCCCGCACCCGCGGTTTCGACCACCTTGCCGGCGGCGAACGGCGGCACGTGCAGCGAGCGATCTTGCCCGTGAAACAGCGCGCCACGTTCGCCGAGCGTGATCAGCGCGGTGCCCGCTCCCTTGGCCAGCAACGCGTCCCCGGCGCGGCGGGCGCCGGCAAGATCGCTCACCGCGATCCCGGTCAGTGCCTCGGCCTCGGTCTCGTTGGGAACGACGTAGTCGCATAAGGCAAACAGGCTGTCGTCGAATGCGCCTGCGGGTGCCGGGTTGAACACAGTGATGCTGCCCGCGGCGCGCGCGATCTCGAGCCCGCGCTGCGCGGCCGCGACCGGTTGCTCGAGCTGTGTCACGAAGACGCGGCTGGTGCGGATCGCATCCGCCGCCGCGTCGACATCGGTGGGGCTGAGACCGTCTGCCGCTCCGCTCACCACGATGATGGCGTTGTCGCCACGTGTCTCGTGGACATAGATGAAGGCGGCGCCGGTCGGCGCCTCCGCAGTCCTGGCGACGCGCGGCCGAATGCCCTCGGCTTCCCACGTCTTGATGGCGAGATCACCGAAGGCGTCGCGGCCGATTCGGGAGATGAAGGTCACGTCTGCGCCTGCGCGCGCAGCGGCCACGGCCTGGTTCGACCCCTTGCCGCCCGGTCCCATGGCAAATCCCGAGCCGGCGATCGTTTCACCGATCGCGGGCATGTTGCCGGCCCGGAAGGCCAGATCGACGACGAAGATGCCGAGCACTGCGACGCCAGTCTTGCTCATGGTCGTCACTCTCCGTCCGGCGCGATGACGCCCTTGGAAAACAGGAAGCAGCCGTAGAAGCGCCGCTCTCCCGTGGCGATCACGCAGTAGGCCGTCTTGGCCTTTTCATAGAAGGCATGGCGCTCGACTCCGACCAGCGGCCAGGAGCGTCCCTCGGCGCGGTCGATCGCGGCCTGCACCTCGCGCTGCACGGGCGGCACCTCCTGGGGCTGGCCAACAATCTCCATGCGGATCGCGGCATCCTCGACGAACGTATCGAGCGGCAGCACCGAGAGGATGGCTTCGATCGCCTTTGCCGTACTGACGTTGTCGATGCGAAGCAGCTCGCCGAACACGGTCTGGCGCGCGATCGAATCGGCAGGGAAATTGGTGTCGCACACCACGAGGCGGTCTCCGTGCCCCATTGCGCGCAAGGCATAGAGCACGTCGGCATTGAGCAGTGGATTGATGCCCTTGAGCATGTTGCGTCCCTCCCTTGTCTTCAAAAATCGCCCGGACTCTGATGGTCCGGATGCCAACCCGTATCACCGCAAGGTGACGTCTTTAGTCCCCGTAGGGAATCCAGATGTTCTTCACCTGCACCGCGTGGCGGAGCAGGATCGGACCTTCGCTCGCCACCCGGTCGTACCAATCGAGCGCCAGCCCGTGGTCGACCAGCGTGCGCTTGAGGTTGCCGACCGACAGTCGCTCCGCGGCCGTCGAAGCCTCCTGCGAACCGAACACCCAGAGCGCATCGACGTCGTCATGCTCGGCAAGGACCTTTATGAGCGCATCGTGCTCGCCGGTGACGATATTGACGACGCCTGCCGGCACATCCGACGTCTCCAGCACCTGATAGAAATCGGTCGCTGCAAGCGGATGCCGCTCGCTTGGGACGGCGACGACGCGGTTGCCCATCGCAATCAACGGTGCCACCAGGCTGATGAAGCCCAGCAACGGGGCCTCGTCCGGACAGGCCACCCCGACCACGCCGATCGGCTCGTGCATGGCAAGCGCCACGCCGCGCAACGGCGGTGCATGGATCGTCCCCTCGTATTTGTCGGCCCAGGCCCCATAGCTGAACAGCCGTTCGATACCCGCCTCGACCTCCGCGCGCGCCTTGGCGGGCGAAACGCCGGTCATATCACCGATGCGCCGGGCGAACTCGTCGCCACGCGCGGACAGATTCTCGGCAAGGTAATAGAGGATTTGGGCGCGATTATGCGTCGTAGCCCGCGCCCAACCCTCGGCCGAGCGCGCGGCGGCCACCGCGTTACGGATATCCTTGCGATTGCCCTCGCCGGCTTCGCCAAGGTGCTTCCCCTTCGGCGACAGCACCGCGCGCGAATAATTTCCGTCGGGACGAACCTGCTTGCCGCCGACGAACAGTTTGGCGGTTCGGTCGATCGACGGCGTGCCAAATCCGGCGCCGTCGTTAGAGGCCGCCGGGGATGGCGGCGGCACCTTCGCCCGCGCCTTCCGCCCGCTCCAGGCTTTCGGCTTGAGATATTCGTAGAGACCTTCCCGGCCGCCCTCGCGACCGAAGCCGGACTCGCGATAGCCGCCGAAGCCGACGCTGGCATCGAACAAATTGGTCGCATTGACCCAGACCACGCCGGCCTGAAGCTTCGGCGCGATATCGAGCGCCAGCCCGATGGTCTCGCTCCACACGCTGGCGGCAAGGCCATAGCGCGTGTTGTTGGCGAGCATCACCGCCTCGTCCGGCGTGCGGAACGTCATCGCGACCAGCACCGGGCCAAAGATCTCCTCGATCGCCACGGTCGATGACGGATGTACGTTCCAAAGCAAGGTCGGGGGATAGAAACATCCCTCAGCGGGGATCGGCCCCGGCGCCTGATACTTCTCAGCGCCCTCCTTGACGCCGGTTTCGACCAGCGCCTTGATCCGCTCGAGCTGCACCGGTGCGACAACCGCTCCCATGTCGATCGCCTTGTCGAGCGGCGGACCCACGCGCAGCGTCTCCATGCGGCGGATGAGACGCTTGCGGAATGTCTCTGCGATCCCTTCCTGCAGCAGAAGCCGCGATCCGGCACAACAGACCTGGCCCTGGTTGAACCAGATCGCATCGACCACGCCTTCCACGGCGCCATCGATGTCGGCGTCGTCGAACACGATGAACGGCGACTTGCCGCCGAGCTCGAGCGTCAGCGACTTCCCGCTGCCTGCGGTCGACTGACGGATCAACCGCCCGACCTCAGTCGACCCCGTGAAGGCAATCTTGTCGACACCGGGATTTTCGACCAGCAACGCGCCGGCAGCACCATCACCCGTCACCACATTCAACACACCGGGCGGCAGGCCGGCTTCCGCCGCGAGCTCGGCGAACAGCAGCGCGGTGAGCGAGGTGAATTCCGCGGGCTTCAGCACCACGGTGTTGCCGGTCGCCAGCGCGGGCGCGATCTTCCAGGCCAGCATCAGCAGCGGAAAGTTCCAGGGGATGATCTGGCCGATCACGCCGACCGGGACATGGTCGACGAATTCGCGCTCCTGCAATTGCGCCCAGCCGGCGTGATACAGGAAGTGGCGCGCAGCGAGCGGCACATCGAGATCGCGGGTTTCCCTGATCGGCTTGCCATTGTCGATCGCTTCCAGCACCGCGAACAGACGAGCATGACGTTGCAGCATGCGCGCGAGCGCATAGAGATGACGGGCACGACCGTGACCACCGAGCTTTGCCCATGACGACTGCGCCGATCGCGCGGCGCCGACGGCAGCCTCGACATCCGCTGCGATGCCCTGCGCGATCTTGGCCAGCGTCTTTCCGGTGGCCGGCTCGATCGTCGTCAGATGCTTGCCCGAATCCGGCGCGACGAATTTACCGGCAATGAAATGCCCAAACGTCGCGTCGTGCCGCTTCAGCCAGGCGCGCGCCTCGCCGTCCGCCTCGGGAGCGGGACCATAATCCATGGTCTCATAGTAATGTGCGATACTCATGCTCAGCTCACGGGATGACGGTTGAAGGCCGAATAGCGGCCGGTGACGTGATGCTCAAGCTGACGCTCGATGTCGGCGAGCAGGCTCGAGGCGCCGACGCGGAACAGATCCGGCTCGAGCCAATCGCGTCCCAACTCCTCCTTCATCAGGAACTGGTAGTTGAGCACATCCTTCGCCGTCGAGATTCCGCCGGCCGGCTTGAAGCCGATCTTGAAGCCGGTCCGCTCTTCATAGACCCTGATCATGCGCAGCATCGCCAGCGTCACCGGCAGCGTGGCATTGACGCCTTCCTTGCCGGTGGAGGTCTTGATGAAGTCCGCGCCGGCCATCATGCAGACCATCGAAGCCTTGGCGACGTTGCGCAGCGTTTTGAGGTCGCCGGTTGCGAGGATCGTCTTCAGATGCGCATCGCCGCAGGCTGCGCGGAAATCCCGGACCTCGGCGTAGAGAGCGCGCCAGTCTCCGGTCAGCACATGCTCACGCGTGATGACGATGTCGATCTCCTGCGCACCGTCCCTGACGGACGCCTCGATCTCCTTGAGTTTCAGATCGTGCGGCACGAGACCCGCAGGAAATCCAGTCGAAACCGCAGCAACTGGAATGTCATACCCATCGAGCGCCTCGACCGCGGTTGCGACGAAACGGTGATAGACGCAGATCGCGCCCGTGTGCAGCCCGCGACCGGCAAAGCCGAGCGCTTCGAGGAGGTCGCTCCGTAATGGCGCCCTCGCCTTGGCACAAAGGCGCTTCACCCGTTCGGCCGTATCGTCGCCGTTGAGCGTCGTCAGGTCGATGCAGGTGATTGCCTTGAGTAACCACGCCGCCTGCGCGTCCTTCTTGACGGTGCGTCGGCCCGGCAGGCTCGCAACACGTCGCTCGGCGGCGGACAGATTGATCCGGATCTCATCGACCCAGTCCATCTCGAGCGCGCGGCCGCTGTTGCGCACGATCGGATGCGGATGATTGTGATCCCGTGCATGCGGCTGCACCGGCACCGCGGATGGATTTGATATCAAGACGCCCTGCGCCATCGGTCCGCCGTGCGATGCTAGCGAATCGGCAGAAACGGCAGATAGACTGAATGTGCCGATTGCAACATGCGATCCTCCCATCCCTTGCCCGCTGGAGCTTCTGCTGCCTGCCGAAGCTGACAGCGAAACGCTCTTCGGATCAGATGTTATTATTGTAACAAAATGACGTTGCTAAACTCACATCATTGTAAGATCATTGTCAACCGGATAAGCAAGCTCGGTGACGAAAATGAGTGAAACACCGACCGCACGCCCCAGCGAGACCCGCGTCCAACGGCTGCAACGGCTGCGACGCGCCGTCGAGACGAGCGGCGCACTGCATCTGAAGGACGCCGCAGAGCTGCTGAAGGTGTCGGAGATGACGGTCAGGCGCGATCTTGCCGGGCCCGAGGCGGCGCTCGCCCTGCTCGGCGGCTACGTCGTCAACGCGGCGTCGCCGACCGGGATCAAGTACACATTCGAGCAGGAAATCGACCAGCACACGCAGGGCAAGCGCCTCGCTTGCCGATCCGCAGCCGCCTCGATCAAGGAAGGTGACACCATCTTCATCGACTGCGGCACCACGATGCAGTCGCTGGCGGATTGTCTGCCTGAGGACATGCCTCTTTCGGTGATCTGCTATTCGCTGAACGTCGCCTCGATCGTCACCCACCGGCCAGCGACGCAGGTGATGTTGATGGGCGGGCTCTACCATCCGTCCTCGCAGTCGTTCTCGTCGGATGACGGCCTGTCCTACCTGCGACGGCTCGGGGTCAACAAGGCTTTCATCTCGGCCGGCGGCCTGCACTGGACCCGCGGCGCCAGCTGCTCGAACTTTCACGAAGTCGCCATCAAGCAGGCCGTCATCGCTACCGCGATGGAGAGCATCCTCGTGGTCGACGCCAGCAAGCTCGGCAGCCTCAAGCCGGCGTTCTTCTCCGACGTCGGCTCATTCTCGCGGATCATCGTCGGTGGCTCCGTGCCGGCAGACACGCGCAAGCACTTCCGCAGTCTTCCCGTCGAATACGTCACCAGCACAGCCTGATCCGGACGGGGGCTGGTTCGCCCGGATCAGGCCTCCTGAACGATGCGCGGTCTCGGCGGATCGCGCATCGCTGTTGCAGGCTAGTTGCAGGCGGGCTTCGCCTTGTTGCAGGCATCCGTCAGCTCGGCCGGCGGGTCCTTCTTGAATACGGTCTTGTAGGACTCCAGCACATTCGACTGCGTCACCGGCAGCGACTGCACACCGATCCAGCCAGGCGTTTCCTTACCCAGCAGCGCGTTCATCATCGCCATCGCCTCGGCGACGCCCTGGTCGTAGGGACGCTGCGAGCCGGTCGCCTTGAGCGGCCCGCCCTTGGCAATCTCGATCGCCGATTGCAGACCGAGGTCGACCGTCGTCATGGGAATATCGATGCCCTGAGCCCGCATCGAGCTCAGCGTGTCGAGCGCCGGTTGATCCCACACCGCGTACAGTCCCTTGACGTCGGGATTGCCGGTCAGGAAGTCGCCCGCGATCTGCGAGACCTTCGGCGGATCGGTGAAGTCGACCTGCTTCATCTTGATGTCGGGGCGGTTTGCCTTCATCCACTCCCGCACGCCCTTGGTGCGCTCGTTGGTGCTGAAATAGTCGACGCCGAAATTGACGAGACCGATGGTGCCACCCTGCGCCACGCAGGATGCCAGGATCTGTGCCGCGATCTGGCCATTGCCCTGGCTATCGGCCGAGACCATCGTCGCATATTCCTCGGGATGCTTCAGACCAGTCGGGATGCTGTCCATCAGCACGAGCTTGATGCCGGCTTTGGCGATCTTCTTGTAGGTCGGCGCGGTCGCGGTGAAATCGACCGGAATCGAAATGATGCCGTCCGGATGCTGCTGGATCGTGTTCTCGATATCGGCGATCTGCTTGTCCACCTGATATTCGGCGGACGCGACGCCCGTCACCGTCACGCCGTACTTCTTCAGCGTATCGGTGATGCCCTGGATCTGGAGCTGCGACCAATCGAGGTTGACCGTCTGCATGGAGATGCCGACTTTGAAGTTTTTCTCCTTGATCTTGGCGGCGTCGGCTTCCGACAGCGCGAGCACCTCGGGGGAGGCCGCCTTTTCGCCGTGGGGTCCCTGGCCGACGATCGACTTCGGCCCGAGCTTCACGAGATCGACACCCTTGACGCAGGTCGCGGGCACCTCGGCGCGAGCCGACGGGATCGTCGAGAGGGCGGCAGCGGCCACCAACGCAGTCAAAGGCAAGGCTTGTCGCAAAATTGGTGTCATTGTTTCCTCCATTTTTGGTCGCCGATTCACCGGAGGGCCAGCGACCTTGCCCCTACCCACGCAACGCAATGAACTTGTTGTTCATGCGCCGCGCCTGACTTCGACTAGCGTTTCGTGAAAGCAACCGCGGCCACGATGATCGCGCCCTTGATCACGAGCTGCATCGGCGAGCTCACGCCGAGCAGAACAAGGCCGTTGTTGAGCGTGCCAATGATCAAGCTGCCGAACAGCGTCCCCAGGATGTAGCCGCGCCCGCCGAACAGGCTGCAGCCGCCGAGGATGACCGCGGCGATGACGTCGAGCTCCATGCCCTGCACGACATCCGGCCGCGCGGCATGTGAACGCGCCGACAGCACCAGCGCCGCCAATCCGGCCAGCGTGCCGGTCAGGACAAAGGCCGCAGTCGTGATCCGTTTGGTGTTGATGCCGGAATAGAGCGCCGCGGTCGGGTTGCCGCCGACCGCATAGATGCGCCGGCCGAACACGTTATAGTGCAGCAGCAGGATGCCGACGATCATCGCCGCCAAAGTCCAGGCGATCGGAACCGGTATACCGAGGAACGTGCCTTCGCCAAATATCGCGAAATAGGTCTCGTTGGTGATGATCACCGGCTTGGTGTTGGTCACCATCATCGCGAGTCCCCGCGCCATGCTCAGCGAGCCCAGCGTCACCAGAAACGACGGGATCGATAGCTGCGTGGTCAGGATGCCATTGAGCAGCCCGACCAGCGCACCGGTGCCGAGCCCAGCCACGGCACCCACGACCCAGCTGTTGTTGATCTGGCTCATCGCGAGAGCGGCCGCCATGCCCGACAGCGCCAGCGTCGAGGCAACCGACAGATCGATCTGACGCGCGATGATAACGAAGGTCATGCCGACTGCGATGATCGACACCAGCGTGGTCTGGCGCCCGATGTTCAGGAAATTGTCGACCGAGAGAAACCAGGGCGAAGACAGGCTGAACACGACCAGCAGGATCACGAAGGCGATGTACAGCATGTACGGCCGCTCGCCCCGCAGCAAATTCTGGAGAATCTGGCGGCGGCGATCAGATCGGGTCGACGCGGCGACCACGTTGGGAGCAGTCAGTTCGGTCATGCGGGAAGCTCTTGCAAGTGGCCCGGCCCGGAGGCCTGGTACATCTGGAGGAGATGATGCAGCTCTTCGGCATCATCGATCTCGCCCCGCGACAGCGTACGAGCCACACGCCCGTTGACGATCACGGAGATGCGGTCGCAGAGCTCGATCAATTCGACGAGATCGGACGAGACGACCAGGACCCCGCTGCCGTCGCGGACGGCATTCCGGATCACGGCATAGATTTCCTCGCGTGCGCCCACGTCGACGCCGACCGTCGGTTCATCCAGGAGCAGCACGCGCGGCCGCGGATCATTCCATTTTCCGAATACGACCTTCTGCTGGTTGCCGCCGGAGAGCGTCCTGACCAGGCTGAACGCGTCCGGCGCTTTCACCGAAAGCCTGGCGACCGCGGTTTCCGCACGCCTGGCGGCGGCGCGTTGCTGCATCCAGCCCCAGCGCGAGAAATGGGGAATTCGCGGCAAGGTGACGTTTCGCTCGATCGAATGGTCCAGGACCAGACCCTGCACATGCCGGTCTTCCGGCACCAGCGCGATACCCTGCTCGATCGCATCGGCAGGCCCTCTCGGCAGCCATCGCCGGCCCTCGATCTGGATTGCGCCGCTGTCGAGCGGCCGGAGGCCAAACACCGTCTCCAAAATCTCCGTGCGGCCGCTGCCGATCAATCCGGCGAGGCCGTGGATCTCACCCTTCAGCACGGACAGATCGACGGCGCGAAGCCGGTCGTTGGACACATCGGACAGCGACAGAACCGGCGACGGATCCAATTCACGCTTCGCGGCAGGTTCGGTGCGCGGGCCCGTGGGCGCCGATCGATCGGTTCCGACGATCGCGTTCACCAGCCGCTTCATGTCGGTCTCGGCGGTGACAAACGTGCCTGCGTTAGCGCCATCGCGCAGCACCGTGACGCGCTGCGAGATCTCGAACACCTCATTGAGCCGATGGGTCACATAGATCACGCCGACTCCGCGGCGCGTCGCCTTCCCGATCGCATCGAACAGGATCCGGACCTCATCCGATGTCAGCGAGGAGGTCGGCTCATCGAGGATCAGAAGCCGGACCTCGCCCATCAGCGCCTTGGCGATCTCCGTCATCTGACGATAGGCGAAAGGCAGCGAGCCGACAGCCGCTCTCGTATCCAGGGGAATGCCGAGCTCGTTCAGGAACGCCTCGGCCTTGGCTATAAGCTCGCGCTGCCGGACGAAGCCGAAACGCGCACGCGGCTCACGGCCGAGCAACAGATTGTCCGCAACGCTCAAGGATTCGACGAGGCTGAGATCCTGATAAACGACGGCGATCCCCGCCTCGCGCGACTTCGCCGGGCTGTCGAATTCCACTGGCCTGCCGACGATCTCGATCGTGCCGCTGTCGAGGGCATGAACACCACTGAGAATCTTGATCAGGGTAGATTTTCCCGCGCCGTTCTCGCCCAGTAGCGCATGGACCTCGCCGGCACGAACCTCGAGGTTGACGTCACGCAGCGCTCGCACGCCGCCGAAGCGCTTGTTGATGCCACTGACCATCACAAGCGAGGTCGACGACCGAGGTTCTGCTGCAACCGAACCGGACAGATCCAAACTTTCCTCCCGTCGCCCCGCAAGACGCTGGTACGATGGTGACATGTTGTTATTTTTGCAACTTATCCTGTTATAATTCTATCATCTCCGCCGGCCTGTCAATGGCGGATCACGTCGCGGGACCGGATCTAACCTAGCCCTATCTCGATTTGTGCGGTTGCGAACGGCAGTACAGACAGCCGGGCTTCCCGGCGCGGATCTGTTCAACATCAGGAACGGACCAAAGCTTCACGACGCGCTCCATTCGGTCCTGGCGGCAAGCACCCGATCATCAAGCGACCTTCGGCTAAAGGCCAAGAAGAGAAGCGCGATCTAGCCGCTCGTCGCAGCGCGATAGAGGGCTTCTACCTTGCCCGGGTCTTTTGAGTGAGTGCCCTCTCGGCGGGCGTGGTGTCAGCGAGTGCCGGCAGGATCCGCACAAGCAACGATATCGCGGGGAGATTTTCGAGCCGCTACCTCCGGCGGAGAGAATACTGCCAGGTACCCTCCGTCCCCTGCGAGCTTGTATGTGGCGACCTCGCGATAGCCGACGGCGGTCAATTCGCAGCGCAAGAGCTCAATTGGCGTGCCATGCTTCGGCGTCGGAAGCTCAAGATCGACAATTCCGACCCGCGCGCCCTGCTTCAAGGCGGGCGCGAGATTGTAGAGGAAGGCATAGGGTTGGGCTATCTCGTGATACATGTGCACGAGGATTGCAGCATCCAGCGAGGAAGCGGGCAGACGAGGGTCGTGTGGTTCGCCGAGGGCGAATTGCACGTTCGTCAACTTCAGACGTTCTGTTCGCCTGGCGAGCTCGATGAGGTAATCCCGCGTGACGTCCTGGGCAACGACAGAGCCGGCGGGTCCGACGAGGTACGAGAGTCTGACCGTGTGGTAGCCACTGCCTGCACCAATGTCGCCGACTGTCATGCCAGGTTTCAGTTCAAGAACACGTGCGATCTGGCCGGCCTCATTGAGAGCGTCGCGATGCTCTTCGGCGGCGCGGCGCGGGCTGACGATCCGTGCAACAGGGCGCTGTGGTGAGGGAAACTCGTTTGCAGCGACTCCGGGGGGAGCCAGATAACCTATATCAGCGGCGTATGCGCGAGTTACGGCAAACGCCACGAGTAGCGTCGCTGCATAAACCAGCGCCGTCACGCGCCTACCAAGCTTTCTCAGCCGGTCCAAGCGCAGTCGCTCAGGCTTTGTGAGCTCTAGATGTGCGCCCACCGTCAAGTCAACGAGGTTCAGTGTAGCGGGCAACTCCATCCGTGCGCCTCGCGCTTACGCCCACCTATCGCACCTGAGAGCAAATCCTATCAACCCCAAATCCTGTCAACCCAATCGATCTGCATTGGGTCAAGCCATTAATGTCCGTTGCGGATCAAACTCGGAAGTCGGCGGGTCCATGGTAGATGGTCTGCTCTGCCACTGTGAGCGGACATCGACGGATCCGCGGTTTAGGTCCGCGAAGGGCAGAAGCGGAAGTCGCCGCAAACAAATCAGCGAAAGTGATGGTTCGACCCGACGCGCACGATACGGCCCGGAATTGTCGTCAGTTGAGCTGCGCAAAACAATTGGCACGGCGCGGCTGCGGCGCGATCAAGGGAGACGGGAGGAGTTCGCGACGCCGCAAGTGGAAATAGCGCCCGCTTGCTCATTTCGTAAACGGGCGCTGGCTTCTACTACAACGATGCTAGTTCTTTGCTTCTTTGGGTGCTGGCGGATTCTGCGGAACAAAGGTGTGGGCCTTTGGTCTTCCAGTTCCCGTCAGCTTGTTTAAGCAGGACGCGCAACGTGTGCCCGCTCATCGTCCTTACCTCGCCCCCGCTCTTGACTTGATTCACAGTCCAACTCGACAGGAGGTACGCGAGATTTCCATCGGCGCGGGTCTCAATTATCTCGAAGGTGTGATCCTTGAAGCCCGCTTTGATGGCCCCCTCCCAAAATTGCTTGATTGCCTCAGGCCCAATTGCGACAGGGGAGCCTCCTGGTACCAAGATAGCATCGTCAGTGTACATGGCTGGAAATGCCGCGGTATTTGGAGTGTTAAATGCGTTCAGCCATTGTTGGTTGGAAACTTCCATCGCTGTACGAAGATCATCCGCCCTTGCAGATGAGCCCCACATTAGAAGCGGGAGAAGCAATGCGAAGACCAATGATTTCGCGCTCATTTTCCTCTCCTATTGTCTGCCATTGAGAAAATGAAGTCAGGAAAACAGACAGAGGTTATCCCATGCCGTTGGTTCGCGAAATGCCAGAAATGCGCGGAAGACTCACCCGGTGAAGCTAGTTTATCAGGTGGCGACTTACCGCCCTTGCGACGCTTGTTCAGAACGACGGAGGGCTCGATCTTGCCCGCCATTCTTGATTTTCTAGACCGTGAATATTCCCGCGCGCGCCTCGTCGAGATGTGCAGAAACAGCTGAAATCCGGAAGCCGATGGCAACGTCAGCAGTTCTGACGGAGCTGGTACTCTTACCGGCTTGCTATGTGTCTGCCTGACGGGATTTGCCGTAAGTTCTCCCGCCGCGACCGTCGGGCCGGGAGCGCGTGACTACAGCGATTGCCACAAGCTAATCGTTTTTCTGAATTCGGCGGAGATCGCCACGCGAAGAGCACGTTCCCCCGCTTCGGACACGCGATCTGCAGGACGACGGCGACTTCGGCGGTCGGCCGACGACTTATCCGCCAAATCGCTTGACCAGCTTTGAGCCTTTGGCTGCATCGATCTGCTGGCCAGTCAAGTCGGAGCCGGCGCTCAATCCTATCGTCATGAGGTTCTTGACGCGTTGCGCAGCCTGCTTCTCATTGGAATAGTCGATCTCGACGTGATCGAGGCTCATCAGATGGCCAAGCTCATGAGCCCAGGCGCGTCCGTTGGCGTGGTCATTGCCATACCACTGGACGAAGCTTGCTGGCTCGGGTTGGCTATTGGGGTATGAGCTTCCGCCGGCGGATAGATTTTCAATCGAATTGACGAGGTAGATGTGGATGGCATTATCCGGATCGTGCCGAGAGGCAAGAACACCCAGCAATCGCTGATCATTGCTGCGCGCGCTCTTTGCCATGTCGAGCGGCTTCTCCATCAAGCAATCGCTGATCACGAACGCGATCTTGGCCTTTGACCAGATCGTATTGACCACGTCGAGCGCCTTCTTGGCGGTGTCGCTGCTCCATTGCCCGGGCTCTACGACCCCCCTGTCGGCAAATGGCGTGATGTAGATCCTCAACGGAATGGGCATCAACTCCTCCGAAGTTCGAAATTGCAATCGTATCTCTCTGCGCCGTCTTTCGAAGATGGTCACAGCCGGAAAGACGCTGTCCGGTCCTCAGCTACGGCAACAGCTGCCGGCCAGAGGGCAATCACATATGCGCACTTCGCGTTCCTATGCGCTTTCGCGGCTGCAATCGCGTGAGCGGTCTGTTTGACCCCTTGTTAGCCACAACGGCGACTAACGAGCCACGTTTCGCCCGCCTCGTCGACTGAACGTGGAATCGGGTCAGACGAGCATGTGCCCCTGGTGCGCGGGTCGGCCAATCCGGCTGTAAAATGTATCGCGAAGACCCGTAAATCTCCGCAAGGAGACATTTATCTAGACCCGGGCTTACGCTCAGAATGGCCGATGCAGACTCGAACGGCATGCTTCAGGGCAGGAAGAACATGAATGGCATTCCGCCGCCTTCCGGCTTGTTGCTTGCGCTGGCCTCGGGTCTTGCGGGTCTTGCAGGAGCAGCCTCCCTCTCCCTTCGTTCAACTCTTGCGGACGGGGCCTGACGGACCTTGCGCTTCTCGCATTCATTGCTGTCATTCAGAGAGTAACCCGCAGCGCAGGTAATCTTGACACAGTGATCGCCGTCGCGCTTGAGGCCAGATCCGCAAATCAAAGGACAAACCCGCGCCGACTTGAGCTTGATCGCATCGAGCGCATCGGCGCTCGCGGTCTTGGTATCGAACTTGGTGCCGGCGCTTTGATTGAACAGTTCAAGCGAGCGCCGCGACGCCGCATCCCACTCCCCACTGGCCGATCCCGTCAGGCAGCCGACCCGACGCAATTCGGTTTGAACCGATTTTGCCAGCTCGGCTGGCGAAGGTGGCGGCGCGGGAGCCTGTGGATTGGGGAGCGCTGCCACTTTTGTGTCCGTGTTTGCCTTCGCCTCTTGCGGCTGACTTGTTGCTGATGGTGCAGCGTTCTTCGCGGCAGCTGCCGTTTCAGCCGCGACACGCCTTTGTTCGGCTTGAGCAGCCTGATGCTGCGCGGTTTCCTTGGCGGCCTCGGCGGCGGTCCGAGCCTCCTGCGCTGCTTTCAGATCCGACGCAGCCTTGGCAAGTTGCATCTGCTGTGCGCCCTCGTTGACGAGCCGCGCCTGCTCCTGCTCGGCTTGACGCGCCTTTTCGGCCGCAGCAACACGCTTCTCCTCCGCATCGATTTTGGCGGGCTGAAGCTTTGCGAGACTTGCGTAGTAACCATCCGGATACTGGACGATGAAGAAGTTAAGCGCGTCCTTGTTGCCAACCTGCAGCGCGAGCTCGTAGTCGCGCCGTATTTCGGATCGCAGCGTTGGCGATGGGGCAGCTTCCTTCGCGGCCGCCTTGGCTGGTTCTCCGGCTGGTTCCTTGGTTGGCTCCTTGGCTGTTTCCTTGGCGGGCACCAGCGGCACATCGTCGCCGCCAAGCGTGCCGTAAACATAGGGCTCCTGCCGATTGCCCGTCGCTTTCATGACGTCGTCGCGAACGAAACCGAACACTCTGCGCAAATCCAGACCCGGAGTCCCGATGTACTTGACCAATGCGGCAGCGTAGGGACTGTTCTTGCTGTTGCCGTCCGACGCGGTCGAGCCAGCCTTGGCGGCAAAGGCAACCAGAGTATTCGCCGTCGCCGGCTCAATTCGGGCAAGGCCCCGGCTGATGGACCGCGAGCCGACCGTCCGTTTCATCTTTTCGGAGAAAGGATTGTTGCGGCAAGCATCGAGGATCACAAGTCGCAGCTGCCTTGCCGGTTCGATGGCCAGCATGACGCGATCGAGCGAAAACGCCTCATCGTACACATCCGTATCGCGCTCGAGGGTGGCGTCGACCGGGATCAGATAGTTCGTACCTTCGATCTCCATACCATGACCGGCGTAGTAGATGACGGCCACATCTGCGTCGCGAGCCTGATCGGCAAAATCGCGCAGCGTTCGCCGCATCTCGATCGCCTGAAGATCCCGGCGGGTTTGCACAACGTCAAAACCTGCGTTCGTTAGTGTTGCCTCGACAATCGCAGCGTCATTGACGGGATTCGAAAGTGGCGCCGCGTTTTTGTAGGCAGAATTGCCAATGACGAGTGCGACGCGATTCCCCGCCGATGCCGGCTGACAGAAGAAGAGCAGCAGCACAGGAAGAAGGAACAAGATTCGGCGCAAATTCACGAATCCGTGCAAATCCATGGCAGTACTACTGTTTAATTATGCGCTTTATGATTCGTGTCGCCGCGACAGAATCGGTTCAATGACAACTCGACGATCCGGAAGGTCCGCGGAATGTGGAACCGCATGGGACTGGCTGATGTGGCCGCGCTCGGAGATGTGGCCAGCCAATTGACCTCTCCGGAGGCCTGGCGTCTAGTGAGGCAGATTTTGAGCGAGCGAGATCACTGCTGTGACTGACGCGAAGGTCGGCCAGGAGGCGACAGCCAGGAACCGGATCGCCGGCGGCGTCAATCCCTGGCTGGACTGGACCTCCAGGGTGGCCATCGTGATCGTCTATGGCGGGTCTGCTCTCATTGGCGCCGCCAGCATCCATCGCCTTCCGTTGGGCAGCGTGGACAACCTGCTGATGATCGCAGCCAGTATTGCCAACGTCCTGTTCCTCGGACTCGTTGCACTGACAACCATGACCCGGCTGGTCCCGACAATGAAGTCGAAGGGCGTTGAGATGCGGGTCTCGGCCTTGCTGGGCGCATTTCCGACCGTCGCACTCGCTTTTCTTCCGAAGGCAGAGCTCGGCCCGATCTGGTCAGCTCTGTCCACGACGTTGATCCTGGTGGGGATCTCGCTTTCTATCGTGGTACTCCGCTGGTTGGGCAAATCCTTTAGCATTCTACCGGAGGCGAGGCGCCTTGTGACGGACGGGCCTTATCGAGTCGTCCGGCATCCCCTCTACCTATGTGAGGGGATTGCGCTGGTCGGTGTCACACTTCAGGTCCTTTCACCACTTGCCGTGCTCATCGCCATCGTGGTTGCGATGATTCAGTGCCGACGAATGATCAACGAAGAGCGGATTCTAAGGCTGGCCTTCCCTGAATATGACGTCTATGCCGCGGCAACTCCTTTTCTGATCCCTGCAGGTCTGATCCCCGCGAGACTCGGGCGGCGAGCTCATCAGGCCGGGCCGGAGCTCTCGACCAAGGCGATCGATCCGCACGCCTGACACCGCGCTTCACGTCTCCTCGATGTGCGGCTCAGCGGAACTCAGGTTTGAACCACGCCAGAGGTCTTGTGTTGCGCTGCCACGAGCAGCTCCCAAAAAAAATAAACGTTCTATATCAATATCTTATATTACGATCGCGCCCTCAGCAAAGCACTGGCGTGCGCCTATCATCCACATGAATCGGCGCACAACGCCCGGCGCAATATCTTCCATGCCTTTTGAACGCGTCCGCATTTCGAAACAACACATAGGAATGGATCGGGCTCGAGATTGGTACTGTATGCAGATAGGCAGCCGCCGGTAGCGTACGAACTTCGCGACGTCACCATTCTACGGGCATAGGTTGGGTGTTAGCCATGAGAGTGTACAGACACTTTCGAGTTTTGCTTCTTCTCGCCGCTTCGCTGTTCCTGGCCTCTCAGCCAGCCTGGGCGACAAAGCGCGTGGCTTTGGTGGTCGGCAATGCCAACTATCAAAACGCCCCTCTGCTCCCAAACCCGGCCAACGACGCTGCGGCTATCACCGCGACCTTGAAGGGAGCAGGTTTCGATGTGGTTGACTCGAGACTTAACCTCGCCGCGACCGATATGCGGCGGGCCTTGAGAGAATTCGCCGATCAGGCCCGCAATGCCGACATAGCCCTGGTGTACTACGCTGGCCACGGTATCGAGATCGACGGGACAAACTATCTGATCCCGACCGACGCCAGACTCGAACGTGACACGGACATCTATGACGAAGCATTCTCGCTCGACCGCGTCCTGCTGGCGATTGAGCCTGCGAGGCAACTACGCGTGGTGATCGTCGACGCGTGCCGCAACAATCCGTTTGCCGACTCGATGAAACGTACAGTTGCCTCGCGATCGATCAGCCGCGGGCTGGCCAGGGTCGAACCCACCGTCTCCAACACGCTGATCGCGTTTGCCGCCAAAGCGGGACTGACCGCACTCGATGGCAACAGCCAGAATAGTCCGTACGCGACGGCTCTCGTGAAGTACATCGCAAAGCCGGGGCTCGACCTGCGAAGGGCTTTCGGCTTCGTCCGCGACGATGTCTTGCAAGCCACGGGCAACCGACAGGAGCCCTATGTCTACGGCTCGCTCGGCGGCGAAGACGTTGCGCTTGTTCCGGCTACCAAGGCTGAGGAGCCGATACAGGCGGCCAACCCCCAGTCGGAAATTCGACGTGATTACGAATTGGCCTTGCAGCTCCGCAACAAGCCTGCTCTGAACGCGTTCCTGACCCAACATCCGGACGGATACTACTCAAATCTGGCCAAGCTGCAGCTCAATCAACTCGACGCCGAGGACGCACGCGTCGCGGCCACGGCGAAAGCGCAGGAGGCCGAGCAGCAGCGAGCTCGCCTGATGTCCCAGGGCGCCCAGCGTGCCGACCAGGAGAAGGCGGCCGCGGAACTGAAGGCTGCGGAAGAGGCCCGGATTGCGGCCGAGAAGACGAAGCAAGCGGCGCAGGAGCAGGCCGCAGAGGCGGAACGGAAACGTATTGCATCCGAATCTACAATCGTCGCTGCACTCTCCGGGAATAAGCCGGCTGCTGAGAGTACCGTCGCGGATAACCCCGCGGCCGCTACGCCCGCCGAGGACAGCAAGACGCCCAAGCTTGCCGCGCTGAGCGACGAGCCGCGCCAGACCGATATCGCAAAGGCCGATCTCTCCAAGTCCGTAGATATCGCCAAGTCTGTACAAGGCGAATTGAGCCGCGTCGGCTGCTTCACCGGCGCCGTCAATGGCCAATGGAATGCGGCCTCACAGCGCTCGCTGGCTCTCTTCAACCAGCACGCGGGAACCAAATTCGACGCCAAGCTCGCAAGTCTCGACGCGCTTGACGCAATCAAGCTCAAGCCTTCCCGGGTCTGTCCCCTGATCTGTGATCATGGCTACAAGGCTGACGGTGACCAGTGCAGCAGGATTACCTGTGCCGAGGGTTCGTTCCTCAACGACGACAATGAATGCGAGAAGCGACGCGAGAAGAAACCGGTTGCAAAGCGCAACACCGACGAGCGTCCGTCACGTGCGGATCGTTCGGCACGCGAGAGGCCGGCGCCGGCAGCCGACGTTCCGCGGCGACAAGCAACTGCGAGGTCCGGCGGCGGCGGTGGTCAGGTCGTTTGCGATCAATCTCTGTGCCGTCAGGTTAGAAGCGGCTGCCACCTCGAATACCGTGGCGGCGGCGGCCCCGGGGGCAACGTGGGTAATGTCGAGTCCTGCAACTAGCAACGCGCAAGGCTGCCACGGCGTCATGGAAGGCCAGGAGGCCGCGCGGATCTTGGTGTCGAGAAGGTGTGACGGGCGGCAGAGCTTAACACTGGGTCATCCAGGTCCGTGCCTGGATTGGCCGAAGCGGAGCGACCTGCGTGGTTGCGTGTGAGCTTGAGCAAAAGGACGCCAACGCCTTTCCCGGGCTGA
Organism: Bradyrhizobium sp. Unk1; assembly: GCF_059512345.1. Classification (NCBI taxonomy): domain Bacteria; kingdom Pseudomonadati; phylum Pseudomonadota; class Alphaproteobacteria; order Hyphomicrobiales; family Nitrobacteraceae; genus Bradyrhizobium; species Bradyrhizobium sp. Unk1. The sequence continues at coordinate 103,852 of NZ_JCAMOP010000023.1, read as the reverse complement.
CGCTCTTCACGAAGCGACAGGCACCCGGCATGAAGCCGACGGCGGTTTATCTTCCGCCAAAGCACCCAACAGCTGCCACCAAGTTCGATGTCGTGATCTGGCTTCACGGCTTCTATGTCAAAAACCATGAATTCCTCTTCCACAGCGATCCAGCGCGGCTGCGCGAACAGGTCCGGGATTCCGGCAAGGACGTAGTGCTTATCGCGCCGTTCCTGGGCTACGAATATGCCGTTGGCGACACCTTTGCCGGAAACTACAGCGTGTCTGACCTGGCAACCGCGAACTGGGGCGAACGCTATCTCGAGGAGATCCTTGGAGCTCTTGCCAGGTTCCTGGGTCTCTCCTCGACGTCCATTCCTCAGCTCCAGATCGGCAAGCTCATCATCGCATGCCACTCCGGCGGCGGTAACGGCATGCGCAATCTCGTCGGAAGCCTTGGAAAGTATCAGGGCAAGCTGACGTCCTGTTGGGGATTTGACTGCCTCTACGGTGCCAATGCGCGGCCCGACGATGCGACCTTCTGGTACCAATGGCTGTCCGGACAGAGCGGCCGGGCGCTCGAGATCGTGTATGGTCCATCAACTCTGCCGCAATCGGTGAAGCTGGACCTGATCGGGCGTGGGCTGGCGACGACCGATGGCAATCAAACTCAGCCTCAGCGCCCTGCCCTCAAGAACCTCAGCGTAAGCTTGGGTCATTACGACCTATTCCCGGCATTTGGCCAGATGGTCAGGGTCAACGATCTTGACCCGGCTTTCGTGGATCGCTTCATGATACCGCAGGTCGCGGACCAGCCGCGGCATAAGCCAGCGCCGCAGCGCGGGGAATTCCTCCAGCACGCAATTTCCAACGTTCGCAGCGCTTTTCCCTTTCCAAAGGACATTCATTACATGATCGCCCGGGGTGGCTTCTTCAGCCGACTGAGCAAGCTATGACCCAAGCTTCACAGGACTCACTTGATTGAATAAGATTTGACGTCGAACGACCAATTGTTCGTCACGAGCTTTCCGCTGCTGTTGTCCGGCACGCGCAGCTCGCTGGTCCAGGCCGATAGATAGCTCAACGCGTCGTCCTGACCTTCCAGCTTGCGGGGCATGTCCGGCAGATCGAGCAATTGCACGCGTCGCTCGCTCAGGATGGCTATCATCACTGCGGACCCCGTCGGCGGTGCGACGACATATTCAAAACCACGCTGTCGCGCCGCCGGGGCAGGAACAACAAATTCGACACCCGGCTTGACGCGATTGATGTCGCGGTCGTTCGACTGCGCCAATAGCTCGGGGGTTGGAAAGATCTGGGACATCCGCCCTTCCGCGTCGACGTCAACCAAAATGAGATATCCAGTCTTCCTGGCGGTGACGCCGAACGAGACCTTGCCTCCGACGTTGACGGTCTGGCTCGGCAGGATCTGAAGGGACACACTCGCGGTATTGGTCTGCCCGCGCACCGCTTGTGCAGGCCAAAGCCAGCGTGCGTACGTCGTGCCGACATGCAACGACGCCGTCGGCAATGGTGCTGCGGACGCAGCTCCGCTACCCGCCAGTAGCAGCAGGAATGCGAGCCATGGTCGCGCCTGGCGGATCGGCCGGGATGACGGCATGGCCTGCTCCCCCTAGGAGTCAGGGGGCACTGAAGAAGCCGATCGAGGCGATTCGCGCGTCTGCGGGCAAGTAACGCTCGAGACTTTTGATCACTTGCCCCGAGGCGCGACGCCGGTTGAACTGCATCAGGGCTGTTTCGAGATCTACCATGCGTTGCTGCGAGGTCACCGCAACGATCTGCTCCGCACCGAACGGCTCACCGACCCTGAGCGGTAGGCGCAAGCTCGCCGATCGGGCCAGCGCCGCATCAGAACCCACCGGATACAACAATTGGATGGTGCCATCGCCGGACACATTGAACAGCAGCACCGCTCTTGACCCCACATCAGACAGATCAACTTCGACAGTCTGGCCGGCACGCTGTTGGCGATCGTCTGGCCAGATGCGCATGATCTGCGGCGACCGGGTCGCAATGCGTTTCAGTTCACGAATTGCCGCTGTCCGGTCGACTACGGTCGGCAAGTTTGCAACGTCGATCCCATAGGCGACCACGTCGCCCCACGCGATCACGTCGTGCGACACGGGATCCCATATCAGGTCGGGATTGTCCGTCGGTTGAACCGCCTGCACGGGAACATCTTTCGGCTTCACGCTTGCAAAATAGCTCGTCTTGCCGTCGAGCGCCGCCAGCCGGATCGGTGCCGCGAGGCGGAGAGGCCCCGGCGCGTCGCCGGTCGGAAGTTCCTTGGTCGCCGCGGCGGCAAGGGTCGGAACGGTTGGTGCCTTGGCCGTGACAGCCGGCGGAGCGGGCGCCTGTCCCTCGATGGCCCCGGATCCGGCCGGCCCAGAGGCCGCTCTCGCGGCCGGCCCCTGAATCAGCACGACACCCCGCGTCAATCCGAAGGCGAGGTCGGTATCCGGCGTCTGAGCTGGCGATGATATGGTGACGATGTTCTGGCGCTGGTCCGAGAGCTGATAGACCACCTGTCGAACATTGCTGAAAAGCTCCTTCAGCGTCACCTTCCCATCGTGATTGATGTCCGCGCTCCCCTCCACCGCCCGCGCGACCGCATAGCTGAGAGCCCCGCGCAGGCCATCGATGCCAGGGATGCGGACTTCCGGCGCCTTGGTGTAGCGGTCCACCGCAGCCAGGAACGCCGTGTGGTCAAGATCGAGTTCTGACTTCGGATCGTTGCTGTCCGACACCGGCTTCAGTTCGTCGACCAGCAACGTGTAGCGCGGGACCTGCCGGAAGCTCATCTCAGCGGCACGCGGATCGATGTCGCGCACCATACCGCCGCCGTGGCAGGTATCAGCCACGAAGATCACCCTCGCCCCGCGCAGCTCGAACTGCCGGATGAAATGGTTGAACTCACTGCCTAGAACACGTTCAACCGACCCGGTTGGCGTAGTTTCAAAGCCTGGCAGCAAGAACACGTTTTCCATTCCGTCCGGCTCCGAGCCCTTGACACGCTCCGGTTCCTGGGTGCCATGACCGGCGATCGACAGAAAGATGAGGTCGTTGTTCTTGGTCCGCTCCACCAGTGCACTGATCTCGCGCAGGACGCTTGCCCTGTCGGCCTGGGCGTTCGTCAGCTCGACGACGTCGGCAACCCCCATGGACTTCAAGCTGGTCACGATGTCCGTAGCATCAGCGACCGCGCCCTTCAATTTGCGCACGCGCTGGTAGTCGTCGATCCCGATCACGAGCGCGCGCACCGCCGCCCCGTCCGGATTGCTGATCGACAATCCTCCCGCCGCATATGCGTGAGGGGTTATCAGTCCGATCAACGCAGCGAGCCCGATGGTGGCGCTTAGCCGCCTGATCCCGCAATCAAATCCTCTGGGCATCCGCATCGTGATCCACCTCGACATCATGCCTACCCATTTTGTAGCTCCGGCGACACACCGGGTTCAGCGCCTTTTGCTTGCCGTTTTGCGGCCCGCCGGCGATTGTTCGGTCTCCTGATAGGCGCTCGCGGAAACTGCCGCCTGATCGTCCGCGAAGGCTCGAAAACGGACCGGAACGTAGCCGCGCGAAAGCAGGCTCGCCAACGGATAGACGTTGCGGCAGACGCGGCCGTTGCAGCCACCGGTCGAGGATTCCATCACCTCGGCCTTGCGATCAGGCGTGAACCGCAGGAACAACATCACGTGCGAGCCCGGCTTGTTCAGCGCATCGCCGGGCCTCAGGTCCCAGGGATTTGCCACGGGGGCTGCGATCGCGGGGATAGCGGCAGTCGTGTAGTGGACGGAGAGCCCCCACGCGGCGCTGACGAATGCCGAACAGTCGACGCCAGCCACATCCGGCCGTGGCGCATTGCGAGTGCACACATTGCCGGCCAGCGTTCCGCTCTCGATCCGCTGCCGGAAGTTCGCGAGCGAACCGTGGCAGCCCCAGCAATAGGGTACGCCGCGCACCTCCTGGTTCACCTTTCCCTGCAGATACCACGGCCGACGAACACGGCTGAAGCCACTGCATTGGCTGTCGGGATCGTTGCCGTAATTCGCCTGCGTCAGCTTCCACTGGATGCCCTCGAACGCAAACGCTGTCTCGATCGCCTGCTGGCGATTGGACGGTCTCACGGCGGCCGACGCGTCAAATTTGACGTCGGATTGCGGTGCCGGCGCGGCTGCCGTTCGCGACGGTCGCACGTCGATAATCGAAGCGTTGGTCAGAGGCCTGAAGCCCACGCCAACCACTTCAATACCGTCCGGCTTGGTCCGCAGGAAATAGACATCGCCATCGCCCGAGACCGTGACGAACCGCCGGGTCAGCGGCGTATTTTCCAAAGGAAGCTCATAGATTCCTTCGAGACGCCCGTTCGCGGCATAGCGTGCGACGAACGTGGAGGCATTCTTTCCCGATGGCGGAACGTCCTCCGCCAACACATAGAAGCGGTCACTGTTGTCAATCTCGAGAAACTCTACCGTGCCGAGCTGGTTGCGCACCCGCAGGCCGAGCTGGCCGATCGTCTCGTTGGTGACCATGGTCTGGATTTCGACCCGTACGCTGGCATTGCCCTTGTCCGGAATGATGTCGGCGATCACCGAGCCCTTGCTTCGAGTAGCAACATATTGCCGGTCGGGCTGCCGGGTCGTCTTGATGATGGCCGCGCGGGTGTTCTGGTCGAGCAAGTCGGTCGCGCTGCCTGGCGCCTGTGATCCCATCTGGGCAAAAGCCGAGACGGCGACCTGGTCGTCCGCGCCGCGGCTCGAGACCTCTTCAAGTTGGATCACATCACCACCGAGGCCGCGCGTGGATTGCCCCGGCGCCGCCTTCAGCGTCCGTACGCCGCCGTCCCAAACCATGATGTCGTCGTTGTGGACGACGAGATCGGTCGGCTGGACGTCTTTCGGCATCTTGAGGACGTCAGGATCGGAATTTGCCTGTTTCGGGTCAAACTGGAGGATGCGACCGTTGATCTGATCGAGCACAAACAGGTTGCCCTGCCCGTCGGCGCTGAGTGCTTGCGGTCCCGCGAGTTCCACGTCCTCGCTGGCCGGAACGATGCCGACCATGGAAGCAGCCGAACCGCCGGCAAAGCTGCGTACGACAGTATCGTCGGCATACGCCTTGGTTCCAAGAATGCCAGCGCCAACGATGAAGACCCAGATCCAACGATTTGGACGAAGCATGTTCGCCTCAATGTACCCCGAACCGATCGCCGCGTCGGATCGACTAATCCGAGATGCCGTTGATGCGGCGCGTCAATTAGTGGTGAGCAATCTCAATCACGTTCAATCTATCACTGGACGGTGATAGTCCGAAATGTCTTCAGCTTGCGGTGCAAAACATGGCCCGGAATAGATTTGAGCAGGTGAGCGAAGTCCAGCCCGACGCGATCACGCTTGTCCTGAAACGCGACAATGACGGCATCTCCGGATCGATCGTACTGCCGGCCGCCGCGAGCGGGGGACGGCTGACCACCGACCAGGTCAGCGCGCAGTTGCCGGCTCAGGATGCTTTTCGCGGCGCGATCCGGCTGGCAAACGACGTAAAGCTCGCGCTCGTAGTGTGCGATCCAGACGGGGTCTGGAAGTCCGAGTGGGGTGATCTTTATCAGCCGATCGATTGACCCGCATCGGATGGAACCAGCATATGCTGCGACGCCGCATCGAGACCAGCTTGCCGAACGGACCCTCCCCCCGGATACGGGCCTTGATGATCGCGCTGCTGGTTGCGACGGGCTCGCCGGCACGCGCCAACGACTCGGCTGCGGAATTGTCGATCGGTGGGCTCCAGTTCGTACGCACCAATGACGTGGCCATGGAGAGCGAGAACCTTCGTATCGCGCTCGACAGGATTAGCGTTCGCTACCAATTCGCCAACGTCACCGCCAAGCCGGTCACGCTTACAGTTGCCTTTCCGCTGCCCGACATCGACCTGTCGGAGGCTGAGAACATCGCACTGCCGTCAGATGATCCGATCAACTTCGTCGACTTCGAGACCAAGGTCGATGGCAGCCCGGCGCCGCTGACCGTCGATCAGCGCGCCATGGTCGGCAGCAGGGATGTCAGTGCCCTGCTCCGCGAACTCAAATTGCCGCTGCTGCCGATTGGTAGCCGCGAGATCCGGGTGACCGACCTGCCTGAGGCGACCCGGGCCCGGCTCGTGGACGACGGACTTCTGATGCCTGCCGGAATGAGCGACAACGGTCGGAAGCAGTATGCGCCGGGTTGGGTTATCAAGACCTCGGCTGTGCGCCAGCAGGTGTTTCCGCCAATGCGCACCGTCTTGGTCGAACACCAGTACCGGCCGAGCGTAGGCTCCAGTCCCGACACCATCCTGCGCTCCAGCCTGCGCCGCAGCGGCGCACTCGCTCAGGAAGTCGCGCGTTACCGGAAAGAGTATTGCGTCCAGGATACGTTCCTCGCCGAACTCGACAAGCGCGCGGGCAGTAACCAGACCAACAGCGCGAATCTGCAGGAGCGGCGGATATCGTATGTGCTCAAGACTGGCGCGAATTGGGCCGGGCCGATCCGCTCATTCAAACTGACTATCGACCCAGGCGGCAGCGACCGTTTGGTGAGCTTCTGTCCTGGGCGGCTAAAGGCATCGTCTGCTACTGGAAACATGCTTGAATATACGGCAAGCGACTTCAAGCCGGACGCCGACCTGAAAATCCTGGTGATCGGAACATTCTGAGCGTGCCGGTCAATTGGTGAGCAGCACGTAGCGTGCGGCCGCGATGACAGTCACCTTGTTGCGCTGAGCCTCGCTTAGCGCCTGCAGAAAGAACGTGTCGGCAGCCATCGGTCGCGGCTGGCGCAATGAGTCCAGAACCTGCGGAACCGCCACGACCAACAGCAATTGCGGACCGCTCGCGCGCGCTGTCGGGAGCGTAAACGAAAGTGAGTCGATGCCCGGCTTCAGAAGGTAAGAGAGGCTCTGGACTTCGCCGCGGTCCGACACCATGAGCAGCTCGACCACGCGGTTGGCAAAGTTCTCAATGGTCCCATTGAGGGTTTCACCGCCCTTCAGCTCTGTCGCCGACAGGGTGATGCGCGGCATTCGCGCCTGATCGCTCCCGACCTGACTCAAGAACTTGACGGCTGGGCATTGCGCCTGGGTCACTTGCCTGACGCCGACCGAAGCTTCGAAACCCTGCTCACGCCGAAACGCTTTGTCGAAGGTGTCGAATGGGGCGGTCGAGGCACCGAACCCTTCGATGACAGCCGCATTTGGGCTCACAGCAATCGGCAAGACAAAGAAGCAGTCACCGCCAGAATATTGGGCCACGTATTTGCGGATGCGCTCAGCTCGCCCCGGCCCATCGAGTGTCGGAGACGGCGTTGCCGTCGGCTGCGCGGACAACTTCTCTGTCTCTTGGCGTCCGGGCTGTGGTCCAGCGGGCTCGACCTTCGGCGGCACCATTGTTCCAGCGAGTTTCGGAGGTGGCGGCAAGACCGCGGTGCCGGGCGCTGACCAGACCAGCTTGTAGAAGGCATATCCACCACCGCCGACCAGCAGCAACAATGCCGCCACGCCCGCCCCCAGCCAGAGGCCGCGCGCGCTCCGCGCGGTCGACGGCATCCTGTCCTGCGACGCCGGCGCCGCGCCTTCCGGCCGCCGTAGCGGATCGAAGCCATATAACGGCGCGGCCGGTGTCTGGGCCGAACCGGTTGGCGTCCAGCTGGCGACCTCCCCCATGGTCGGGCGCAACGCCGGATCAGGCTGCAGCATCCGCTCCAGCAAAGGCCGGATTCGCATATCAACCGCACCGAGATCGGGCACACGCCGGCGCTTCTCCACCAGCTGAAACTGGCTGCCGCCCATGTCGAGTTTCTGTCCGGTCAGCGCATGGAACAGCACAAGACCGAAGCTGTAGACATCGGATTTCGCTGTCACGTCATTGCCGTACAACCCAACCTGTTCCGGCGATGCGTAATTGTCCTTGCCGGCGAAGCCCGAGCCGATGATGGTCTTGTCACCCATCTGGGTCGACCGCGCGATGCCGAAGTCGATGATCTTGGCCCGCCTGACATCGTCGAGCGGAACGATGATGTTGTCCGGAGAAACGTCGCGATGGATGATGCCGTGCTCATGGGCGGCCTCCAGTCCCGATGCGACGCGCTGCATCAGCCTGATCAGCGCTTCGAAGGCCAACGGCCCATCGTCGAGCATGTTCGAGAGCGAGCGGCCATTCACGAATTCCATCGCGAGATAAGGTCGCTGCAGCACCGGCTCCACGGTAAACAGGAAGTAGCGAACGATCGCGTCATGCGGAAGATTGTGGAGTGCCGCGGCCTCTCGACGGAACAGCGCGAGCGCCGCCTCGTTGTCAACCATGTCGGGCAGCAGCATTTTCACCGCAACGGGCGATCCAGTCTGGATCTCACGGCATTTGTAGACCTCACCCATGCCGCCCGCGCCGATCACCGCTTCGATCTCGTAAATGCCGTTGAGACGGGTGCCGGGCGGCACGCCGTGATAGGACGATCGGAACGGATCGTTCGGGGTCATGGTTGCGGCTCCCGATTGAGCGGAGATCTTGTCGCCTCCTGAGATCGTGGCGTCAGCAGTCGCACGATCACAATCGTCACGTTGTCAAGCCCGCCACGATCAAGAGCCAGCGCGAGCATGTCATCGCAAGCCGCCTGGGCGCGTCGCGTAGCCGCGTGCTGCAGGATCTCGTCGTCCTGCACGTGCCTGGTCAGGCCATCGCTGCAGATCACGAAGATATCCTCCGGCTCGGCCGGGCCTGTCACCACCTCAAATTCCGGATCATCGGCGACACCGACGGCACGAGTAATGGCATTGCTCGGCCAATCGTTCACGTCTTCGCGCGACAACGCGCCTTCGGCGATCAGTTCCTCCAGTTCGCTGTGATCATGCGACACTTGGCTAATTGCGCCACGACTGATCAGGTAGACCCGGCTGTCACCCGCCCATATGCAGGCATAGTAGCTATCGCGAACGAGCAGAACCGCCGCTGTGGTCCCGACGGTGGCACCCTGTCGTTCATGACTTAGCGCCAGTATCTGCTGGTTTGCGCTGAACAGCCGCTCCTCGCATTCCGCCAGCAGGTCTGCGGCTGATTCTGGCGTGCCGATCGCGTCAAGCGACTGCACGACAATGCGGCTGGCGAGATCGCCGGCCTCGTGACCACCCATACCGTCGGCGACCGCCCAAAGGCCGACGTCGGTTCGTACCAAACATGAATCCTCGTTCCGCTCCCGCACCCGTCCGGCATGGGTGACGCTACCAACATCGAACAAGGATGGAATATGCACCATCGCGTGTCACCCATTCCCGGATGCCGCGTGGCCGAGATCACCGGTCAGCAGCGTGATGTAGTGAAACGGATCTGGTAATCCGCGGCAACTCAGCGCCATTGGCGGAAAGCCTTCCCCTCCGGCGGTCCACCAGAAGCTAGCCGCGGCGTAGACCTGTGGGTTGGCGGTGCAAAGTGCTGCAAACGACCCCGCGAAGGCGTCGACCGCCGAAGCCCTGCCCATTGCCGCAGTACCAAGCGACGTGATCGGCGGGCCGCCGGCGATGGTCTCCTGCAGTCGTGGCACCGCAAGCCGATCCAATGCATCGGAGATCTGCTCGAAGGTTGCGGCCCGATCCAGCGTCGAAAGCATGAACGCTTCCACTTGCCCGAACCATTCGTCCTGCGGATCAATGCTCGGCGGCGGCAGCGAGACGGCCTCGCCGGTCACCGCATGCAGGGTCAAGGGATAGTATCGCCCCACCCCGTCGAGCGAGGGCATGATGGCACCCGCCACTGTCGTGCCGCAGATCGCGGCGCCGAGCCAAAACCGCCAGACCGGCGCGGTCAGAAAGGCCTGCTGCCATCCTGGGCCAAGCTGGTGGCGACTTGCTGACAGCGCGGCCTGTACCCACGGCTCCCAGGCTTCCAGGAAGCTGCGCGGGGTCGCGATCGCGATGAAATCGCGCTTGGCGCCGATTTTGCCGAATAGCCCGCAACGCATGGTCATATCCCGGTCGGGCAACGAAACTCGCGCAGCACTGACAGGTTCAGCGGGTTGCGCAACGACCCAGTCGAAATTTGATAGTTGAGCTCGCGCCCCGCGACGATGAAAGTCGCGCTGGCCGTTTCCGCTTTCACAACCAACGAGCCCGCCTCCAGCATCCGAAATAACGACCAGGGACCAATGCGCTCGAGCACGGATGGCGCGCCGGTGTCGTTACTGACTGAAATCGCCGTTCGCGGCGCCGGGCCCGGCCATAGGACGGTCGTTGGCGAGTTGCTCTGTGGCGGTGGTGGCGGTGGCGTCGGTTGCGGACCGCCGAACAAGGACGAAGTGGCCGGTCCGGGAATGGTTGGGCTCGCAATCGTGGTGCCGCCGATCTCGGTCTTGACGGTCACGCCTGGCCCCGGTGCCCCAGGAGGCCGGATCGCGAAAGAAACGGCGGGCACACCGCCGCCCGTCTGGAAGAACGCATCCCGGATATAAGCCGCATTCTGGAATTGTTTGAGCGTGTCGGGCGAGAACGACCGACCAACGGGGCTCTCCTTGCGCCAAGCCCAGTCCGACCGCGACGTGTCGGCATAAGGTGCCAGGTACTGGGTGAAGAACTTGTCCATAACGCCATTCGGACTGAACAATTTGGCAAAATCCGCCAGCGGGACTTCCTGGCCGCTGCTGCGGACAAACGGGTAGCGGTTGGTCACGGTCTGTTGGCAGACCGGCGTGACCTGATCGCGCAACGTTTGCAGGATTTGCCCGGCGGTTGAAGCCGCGATGCTGCCTTCGAACTCCGCGGCTGCTGCGCGCAGCATGTCGGAGAATGGCGGCGGCATGCGCGAGGCATTGTTGCGGAGCGCTGCGACCTGGGTCTGAAGCGCAGCCGTGGCCTGTGCCGTCAGTTGGGGATTCTCGATGATCAACGTCAAGTTCTGCGAGATGTCGTTCAGGTTCGCGATGGTCGAGTCGATCGGCCGGCGGGTGCTCTCGCCTTCGAGCGCCGCGTGGTAAGGTTTGAACTGCGCCTCGATCGTCGCGCCAGGCGGTCCATCCTGGGCATTCGTGAAGAGTGCCGGAGCCGGTGCGGCAGCTGGCGCCGAAGCGTTCGCCGGCTTCGCCCGTTCCTTGGTCAGCATCGTCTCGTCGCGCACCGATTCCAGAATTTGCCGCATCGGCGAGGTCGGCGCCGAAAGCGCCCGCAGCACCTCGTATTTCGGCTTGTCGGCGAGCAACTTCTTCAGGCGCAGGCTCCCGAGCGCCGTTCGCCAGGTCGTCACGAAATCGTTGGAATAGATGTTGAGCAGATCGCCGGCCAGATTGTCGTACTGCTGGTCGATGGCCGACTGCTGGCCTGCATCACCCAAAACCCATCGCTCCCGCTTCATCCGCCCAGACAATCCGGACAGCCGGGCGACGAACTTCTGCTGGAAGCCGTTATACGTGAAGAACTCAGGTACCCGCACCGCATCCAAAGGCTGCCCCGTCGTGGTTTCGAACACGACACCCATGTCGGGTCCGCCATGGCGGCTAGCGATCCAGTCGCCAGCGGTCGATGCGCGAGCCTCCGATTTCAGAAACTCGTAGGCACGTTGCGACACGCTCAGGCGCGCCAGGGAGCTCTGGGCCTGCTTGATCAATCGGCCGTCGAGTTCGACCAGCGGCTGCTGCTCGGTCTCGAGGTCGAACATTGCCACGAGGTTCTCGTCGAGCAGACGCCGCCCTTCCGCGTTGGTGGCGCCAGGATAGAGGTTGTCCGCCCAGTCACGTTGCATCCAGGAGCGGATCAGCTCGCGGTCCGGCGACTGCAGGCCGCCGACCATCAGATAGACCTTGAGCGCCTCGTAGACGAAGGCAGGTTCGTTGATGCGCGCATTGAGCTGCTCCTCGAGGCGATACAGCAGGCGCGGCCGGAACATGCGCTCAAGCGCCGTATGATAGGCCGCCTTCGAGGGCGACAGCAGGCGGGCGTGCTGACTGAGCCCGTAGCGAGCCGACAGCGGCACCGACTCGCCGCGCGATCCGTAGCCTGCCGGGGCGTTGCGCAGCCGGTAGAGTAGCGGCAGCACCTTGTCGAGATCATGATCGGCAATCAGCGTCTGCTTGATAAGTGGTGCGCCGGCGGCCGCATACTCGCTATCCGCTTGCAGGCTTTGCTCGATCAAATCGGAGTTCCGCTTGTAGCTCATCAGCCAAGCTGCGATCAGTCCGATCGAGACCAGGCCGATCAATGACAGGGCCGCGGTTTTCAGGATCAGCGCGCGGCGCACCGCGGCACGGTCGGTCGAGACCCAGTCGGCCTCGCCGATGATGACCTTGGAAATCAGATCGGCGAGGAAGAAGCTCTTGCCCGTGCCCGAATAGGATCCGGAACCGACCTCCTCAGCGCCGAACGTACGTGCCAGCGACCCGATCAATTGATCGATCGGCGTGCCCTGCTGCGTACCCGAGGTAAAGTAGAAGCCGCGCAGGTTCGCGTTCACGTGATAGCGCGTCGGCTCGAAGATCTGGTTGAGGAAGTCGTGGATCTGGGGCTTGAGCCGCGCCATCTGTGCCGGAAAGCCGAACAATTGCACGCGGTGCTGGGGCGTCGGCTCGTCCTGCAGACGGTCGAGCGTCTCCTCGCTCAGGCGCTCCAGCAGACGGTCGAACTCGACCGGGATCTGCCCCACCAGATTCTGGGTCTTGTCTGCGGTCTGGAACGTGGCACCCCAAACCTGGCGGCGGCCGGCCTCCCCGAGATAGGCGAAATACTCGGTGAAGCCGGCAACGAGATCGGCTTTGGTAAATAGCGCGTAGACCGGGAAGCTGACCTTGAGCCTCTGATGCAACTCGAGCAGGCGCATCCTGATGGCATCGGCGTGAAGTGCGAGTTCCTGCTTCGGCAGCGTCAGGATGTCTTCGATGCTGATGGCGACAAGGACGCCGTTGATCGGCTGGCGCGACCGGCTTTTCTTCAGGATGTCCAGGAACGCCAGCCAGCTGTCCTTGTCGGCCTTGCTGTTGGAGTCCTGGGTCGTGTAGCGGCCGGCGGTATCGATCAGCACCGCCTCCTCGGTAAACCACCAATCGCAGTAGCGCGTACCGCCGACCCCCGCGATCGCTGCGGGCGTCGCCCCGCGCGCGAGCGGAAATTTGAGCCCGGAATTGACCAGCGCCGTGGTCTTGCCGGCGCCGGGCGGACCGATGATGACGTACCACGGCAGATCGTAGAGATAGCCCGACTTGTTGCCGCTGGCGGTCTTCAGCGTCGCGAGCGCATCCTTCATGCGCTCCTTGAGCACCGGTTCATCGCTGACGGGCTGGTCGGCACCAGCGATGCCATCGGCAATCTCCTTGGCACTCTTGCGCCGCTTGAACAGATTGAGGCCAACGATGCCTGCCACGACCGTGGTGAGCAGCAGAATAGCGATCTGCCGGACGATATGGTTCTCCAGCGGCCGCCAGTCGCCGAACGCGATGAAGGGACCGGCGAGATAGATCACCGCTCCGAGCGAGCTGAGCCCTACTCCGTAGAGAACGATGCGAAGGATGTCCTTGGCAAGCATCTAACCGTACCTGTCGCAAACCACCTGACCCGGCGGTATCTGCCTATTCGCTGCGTTCGATAAAGATCTCGACGCGCCGGTTCTTGGCGCGTCCCTCGGGTGTCGTGTTGCTGGCGATTGGCGCATCTGCTCCTTTGCCCTCGACGTCGACGCGCGAACCATCGGTCAAGCCAGGCTTCAGTGCCGCGGCAACCGCCTTGGCGCGCTCGACCGACAACTCGAAATTTGTCGGGAAGCGGACTGTGCGGATCGGCGAGCTGTCGGTATGGCCAACGACCCGGATCCGACCCGGCTCCTTGTCGAGGGTTGCTGCGACGCGGAGTGCGATCGGCTTGAAACCGTCGAGGATGGTCGCCTGGCCCGATGCAAACAAGGCCAGATCGCAGACTCTGATCACGATGAAGCTCGGGGTCTGGTCCGCCGTCATGGCACAGGCGGTGTTCTCCTTCGCGAGCGCATTGCGGATGCGTTGCAACTGGGTGATGCGATCCGGCGGTGGTGGAGGCGGCGGCGGCGGGGGTGGTGCAACGACCTGGCGCTTGAGCTCGATCGGGCCGGCTGGATGGAGCGCGAGCGCCACCTCGGCAGCATTCTCTGCCCGGCCGGCGAGGAGCGTCCGCAGGAGGAAATAGGACCCGGTCAGCAACGCGGCGACGACGGCCGCGACGAGCCAGACCGGAACGCGCAGACGCTGCCGGCGCCCCGCCAGCGCCTGCCCGCGCCAGTTGGGCGACAGGTCGCTCATCGTCTTCGGCCGGACCCGGCGCAGCAATTCATAGAGGTTACGCTGGATCAGCTGCAGGTTCGCAAGTCCGCCCCCTGACGTCCGGTGAATGCCCTGAAAACCAAGCGCAAGGCAGGCGTGCTGAAGTTCGAGGACCGGATAGTTGACCAGTGGATCGACCTTCAAATGGTCGAGAATCTCGAAGAAACGGACGCCGCCGACACGCTCGCCGAAGAACCGGCTCAGCATCGAATATTGCGTCCAGACGTGGCGCTCCTCGGTCGGGATGTGCTGCACGATATCGTCGGCGGTGGCACACAGGATGTATTTCGCTGTGTTGGCCTGGTGCTCGGATATGCCCGCGGAACGGATGTCCTTCTCGAAGAACTTGATCGCGTCTGCAACCTGCTCCATCAAACTCGCGAATGACGCGCGCATGAGCGCCACCCGCAGCCGACCAAGCAGCTGCAGCAACGGGCCAGCAGCGCGCATCACTGGATTGGCATTTGGCGCGACGAGATCGTCGACGCGCAACGGCGGTCCGGGCGGTAGCATGGGCTGCTGCGCCTGGGCTTGCGCGGGTGTCGATATCCATTCCTCAGCGGGATGGCTGGCCGGCGCGGAGGCGTAGTTCGAGCCCTGCGGGACAGGAGAAAATGATGGCGGTGGCGCCGGCGCGCCGGGAGAGGGTACCGGTGATGGCGAATAGCCTGGACGTGCCGCAGGGCCCTCGCCCGGCGGAGGCTGAGAGGTCGGCGCCGGCGGCAACTTCCCGCCGGGGTTGGGACGGATGATCGTCCGTTCACCCCGACCGAAAGGATTAACCGGCTTGTCCCTGTCGCTCATGGCCTGTCTTCCAGGATAGCCCAAAGGTACAGCTCAAGCTCCGGCCAGTCGCCGGAGAAGTGCATTCCGATCGAGGCCGCCGTGCTGAACTCGGGCCACAGCGGCGACTTGCGGTCGAGATAGAAATAGACGTGATCCGTGATCGCCCGGATATGCGGGGGCGGCGTCGGCAAATGCGCCAAGGTCAGGCCCGGCAAGTTTGCGTGCACGATCTCGTTCATCTTGGTGTTCGGCCCGACCTTGAACAGGTGCGGGAAATCGTTCTGGATCTCCACGAGCGGCCGCCGTGCGGCAACCTCCAGCACCAGGGTCGCATTTCGGAATAGCGCGCGATCGCGGATCGGCGACACGAACGCATTCTGTGCGCGCTCGATGATCTCCAGGCGGATCGCCCGCCGGCCCAATCGCGCGCTCAAGAAGTCCTGGATGTCGCTCACCAAGGGTGTGAAGACGTTCTCGAGATCGTCGTGATCGTAAGCTGGATAGTTGCGCGCCCTCCGTTCCGCCGTAGAAAATGTCGCAAGTTCACCCGCGAATCTCAGCAATTCCTCGTACAGGCGCTCGGGGTGCACGCTGCCGGAGCGCTGGAAATGAGTCAGGACGGGAATGGTACGGTTCAGCACTTGCAGGACCAGATAGTCGACGCTCTGCAACCCCCCGCCGGATGACGGATCGACCGCGTAACGCGCCAGCTCGTCGAGTTTGGTCTCAACCCAGCCGATGATGCGGTTGAGCCAGCCATCGATGATCGGATGCGCGGCGCAGATCAGGATCGGCGGCACGAATTTATCGTCGAACAGGATGTTCTTGTCGCGCACCTCGAGAATGCGCGCGATGCCGAGGCCCATGTATCCGGGCTTGCTGCTCTTGCGCAGTTCGA
This sequence comes from Bradyrhizobium sp. Unk1, assembly GCF_059512345.1. NCBI lineage: Bacteria > Pseudomonadati > Pseudomonadota > Alphaproteobacteria > Hyphomicrobiales > Nitrobacteraceae > Bradyrhizobium > Bradyrhizobium sp. Unk1. The sequence goes on along the minus strand of NZ_JCAMOP010000023.1, from coordinate 87,877 downwards.
ACGACAGGCGCGGATAAGCGATGTCGATCTCTTCCTCGATGCGTAGCGCAGAGGTCGAGTCAATGAAGGTTTCCGAAGTACGAACATAACGACTGGCGCTGTCGGTGCGATCCTCGTCGACCTCGCGGGTGTTTGGCGCCGCGACCGGCATCATCAGCCAGACGATCTGGCCTGCGGCCGTCTCCGGCACATCGATCGCTTCGGGAATTTGGCTGTCCGCAGGGATATCGAACGGCGTGCCGTCCGGCATGACGCCGGACGCATTGCGCACCGCGAACTTGCTCTGTTCGGTAAGATCCTTGTCGATCTCTAGCTGGGCAAAGCCCCACGGGTATGGTGTCGTGTAGCGAACGCGCTTTTCCAGCAAGTGTTCGATGTAGCGATCGTTCTGCTGCAGATGATGCGGCCGCAGAAACAGACCTTCCGACCAGAAAACTTTGCTGTACCAAGACATTCCTACATCCACTTAGAAATTGTCGGCAGCCGCCTGGTCGCCGATAGTTTACTTTGAACCGGGCTTGTCACCGCGGTCGTAATAGTCCGAGAAATACAACATGAAGGTTTCGATCGGCGCGCTGTTGTCGCGGCCAAGATGCGCCTTCCAGCGCGTCAAGAACTCGTCCCAGAGTTTGCCCTTGTTCGTGCCGAGCCAGGAGCTTGCTCCACGCTGAAGCTCGAGCTCGCGCGCCATCAGCGTCGGATCTATGCCCGCAATCAGCTCATGGACAGCGTGCTGCATCGCCATGTAGGTCTTCAACTGATGTGACTTGAGATCACTGAAGCCCTGTGCAAAGGCGCGCTGTGCGTCGAGGTAGCTGCGCGTCGGCGGCCCAAAGAGAATGCGCATCGCTTCTTCCGAGGTCGGCGAGAACTTCAGCGGATTATTTTCGACGGCTTGGACGGTGGTTTGGCTGGTGCTACGGGTCAGCTGCTTGGCTTGGGTGCGCGCCTGCAGCAGCGCCATCAGACTATCCACGGTCATACGCAAGATGATGCCAAGCTGTTCGGCGAGTTCGGCATCGGACTTGCTGGCAAAGAAATTGTCCGGCAATCCTGCAGCGCGCGCCACCAGTCGCGCGAACTCAGTCTCGCCGACTGGCTTGGCCGTGACAGGTCCCGCGTCTGCCGCTTGCGCCGGACGCGATGGCGATGCTGGCGGCTGGGCAGCAGCTGGTTCATCATCGATCCATGCCGACGGCCGGCGTGGGGTCGGCATGATGGGCGGGCGCTCGACTTGCGGTTTCGGCGCGTTGGCCGGACCGGCTGCCCAGTTCATGTCGTCGTCCTGCTCGGGCGGTTGGTACGCAGACGCCGACTGTGACCGTCGGAATGGGTCGACACCCGGTGCCGGGACGCTCGCCGCCCAATCCAGGAACCCCGGATTGACGGGCCGCGCCGCCTCGCGTGGCTTCTTCAACAGTTGCGGATCGATCGGCGGCGGAATGTCACGATCGGCTGCCCAAAGCTCTCCGTAGTTGGCATGCTGCTGGACTGAGGGTTCGCGCAGTTGCGCCTCATGGTTTGGGCTGCGCCCGCCAGCCTCATTCTCCAGCGAAACTCCGATGATGTAGTGGCCGATCGTGAGTCGGTCACCGTCACGCAAGCGGTGCGGCCCCCGCATGCGCTGGTCGGCACCATTGAGAAAGGTGCCGTTGGTCGAAACGTCGTGCAGCCAATAGCCACCGTCGCGAAAGTGCACCTCGCAGTGCTTTCCGGAAATCGTCCGCGCCGGATCCGGCAGCGTCCAGTCGAGGTGACGGTCCCGGCCAATATCGACTGAACGCCTGCCGGTGACCGTAAACGACACAGGTCCGCCATCCGGAAGGTTCGGTTCGTTCTCGATATTAAAGCGAAGCACCATCACATCGTCTCGTTAGCGTGGAGGGCGCGGTTCGCCGCGAGCCAATTGAATACCATCCTCTAGGCATGACGTCATTATCCGGTCCCGGGAGTCACGGGGGAGCCGGCAGAGGCCGATCAGCAGTGCGGCACGCACCGCCCGCGCGGCCTGATCTGGCTTGGCTTCCACGGGCGCAAATTCCGGGGGAACCACGCTTCCGCCGGACCAGCCGGCCGCCAGCGCCAGCCATGTCGCTGGCTGCTCAGGATCATTGGCATTGCCGACAGCCAGCGCCTTGTTCCGGGACTGCTCGTCCGGTTGCCGGACCCAGGTCTCCACAATATTCAGCGACCTGGTATCGCTGGCGTCGAAATGGTCGAACATCAGTCGCAGAGAGCGACATCCCCAGGCAACTGCTACGCGCCTGGGAAGCAGATAGGCACAGTAAGACACGGCCGGGTGCCAATTCCGCGCATCGGCGGCCTCCTGAAGGAAGTCCAGCGAAGGCTTGTCAGCGTCGGCTTTGCCGACATCATAACGCGCCAGGGGATAGGCCTGAAACAGATCCTGGACCGTACCGAACCGAACTTGTCCCATGACCGTCAACCAACAAGGGTTGGAGTGCCGTGGGCGACCAGCGGACCACCGGCAGCAAGCGCCATACCGGCCTGCGCCGTCATGGCGATCGTCGGCGCATTGATGACGATGCCCGCCGGGGTCAGGATGATCTGACTAGGACCCACCTGTAGGGTGATGTTGGCATTGGCCATGAGCGTGATGCTGATGCCCGCATTGACAGACTGGTCCATGGCCAAAGTGATGTGCTGACCACCCAACTGGATATCGAGCTTATCATTGCCGTTCTTGAGCGTGGTGTTGCGCGTGTCGCCGCCAAATGCAGCTTCGCCGATGGTACGTGTCTCGGTGTCGCGGACCGTTACGTCGTGGTCCTTCTCGGCATGCACCGTGATCTTCTCGGACCCCTTCTTGTCCTCGAAGTTCCACTCGTTGAAGCCGCCGCCACCTTTGGTGGAATCCGACTTCAATCCCGCAATCGTCTTCTTCGACGGCAGATCGTAGGGCAGCTTGTATTCGTCGTTGTACACGGTGCCGATCACCAGGGGCCGGTCCGGATCCCCCTCCAGGAATTCGATAACGACTTCCTGTCCGACGCGCGGGATGATCTGACCGCCCCAGCGCTTGCCAGACCAAACCTGAGCCACGCGCAACCGGCACGACCGCTTCTTCTTCCGATCCCAGAAAAAGCGGACATAGATTTCGCCCAGGGACTCGACGTCGATTTCCTCGCTCGAATTATCGTCTTTGGTCACCACCTTGGCCGTCTGGATGCCGTTGATCCTTGGCTTCGGCGTCATCATCAGCGCTCGAAACGGCCGATCACTCGGCAAGAACTCGTAGCTGCCGAAATAGACGTGTTGCCCTGCGTCGCTCGGCCCCCCGGTGCGATAGGATTCGATCGAGAACGAGTGCACAGCTCGCACCACGAGGTATTCGACGTTCTGCGAGTCCTTGGAGTGCTTTTCGAGCTTCGTCAGCCCACCGGGGAACAGGTTGACGGCGTCGCCATTGCCGCGGCGACGCCGATCCATCGCTTGCTCTGCCTGGAGCTGGATCTTCGCGTAGCGCTCGCCGTCGGATTTCTCCTTGAACTTCCCGGGATAGTCGTAAAACTCCATCTCCGACCGAGTGTAATGCTCGGAGCCCTTGGCGTCGCTGATCATCTGAGCGTTGGGCTTCTGGTAGTTGTAATCGTTGAGTTCGATCTTGCCGGTACGAAACCGTCGCTCCGATACCCATTCATAGATGTGCTGCTCGCCTCGCCGGTCGGCCCCCGCCAGCGGGATGTAGGGAATCGTAGCAAGACCTTTGATCGGACTGTGCGACGATTTGGAGTCCGCCAACACCAGCGTGTGCTTGCCACCCTCATGCTTGAAGAAGTAGTAGATGCCGTGCTGCTCCATCAGCCGGCATACGAAGTTCATGTCGGTCTCGCGGTACTGAACGCAATATTCGAGCTTCGGACAAGAACCCTCTTCGGTCAGTTTGGATTCATAGTCGGTGAAGCCGCGTTCGTTGAAGACCTCTTTGATGATGTCGGGCGCCTTCTTGTCCTGAAAGATCCGGCAATCGGTGGTCCGCGACAACAGCCATAACCAGGGCCTCAGCACGATCCGGTAGCTGAAATAGTCGTTCTTCACCCCGAGCCACTGGGCCTCCGTCAGGATGCCACTGAACTCGCGCTCCTTTTCATGCAGCTTTATGGTCAGCGTGCACTGCTGACCGATAGCGCGGTCGAAGTCGAGGTCGGCATCCTCACTGAGACACTCGATGCGATACTCGAACAGTTCGCTGAGACCTTCCGAGCCTTCGAATCCGGCAAAAACCAAAACGTCCTTGCCAAGAGGCGTCTTGAGTTCGCAGAGGCGGGTATCCTGAGTAAGCTGGCCCATGTGGGCTTAAACTCCCTCCTTCGATCGAATGACCCGCTGCAAAAAGCTGATCAGACGTTATGCAAGAACGACGGAAATCCTGCGCGCCACCGGCAGTGCCGGCAAGCCCGCCCCAAGGCTGGGCTTCCTGACGTTCCACAACGGGCATCAAGTAGTCGGCTCCAAGAGCTTGCCGGTTCACGCGAAAATGGCATGATCTTCGGGAATGAACCAAGGTCGGCAGGCATCTGACCCATAGGAATGGAATCGGATCATGCGCCCCCGCGCGATCCCCTGGTCGCCACGGGCTCGGCAGCGGGGCCGCGATCGAGCAGATGGACGGTCCTCGTATGCTTGATGTCGCCTCCCTGACGCAGCCCATTGCCGCTGACGATCCCTGCGGGCCGGATCTCGACGCCAGCGGGGACGTCCAATATCTGAACTTCTTCGCAGGTGCGGAATCGCTGCTGCCGATGTCGTTCTTCGAGGTCGTCAATGCCAACGGAGAGCGTGGACGCTTCGATCCAAAGGCAGTCGATTTTGCCGGCCAGTTTGCCGCCGCGCAGCCGATTCTGGCGCGTACCCGCGATCTACGTCTGAACCTGCTGCTGGCCAAGTTTTCAATCCTCAACCGCGATCTCGACGGCTTTCTCTGCTGCCTGAAGGCGACCAACCTGCTGCTGCGCGAGCAGTGGGAAGCGGTGCATCCGAAGGGCGAGGACGGCGACTATGCACTTCGCGCCGTCACAGTCGAGGCAATCGACGTGTTTCCGACCGTGATCAACCCGCTCCAGTTCCTCCCCCTGATCGAGAACCGCAGACACGGCAACCTCAACTACCGTGCCTATCAAATCGCTCAGGGAGAAATTCCCGCCGGCGACGCCGACGCCGACGGGCCTGATCTGGCGGCCATCGAGCGCATCGTCAGCGAGACAGATCTCGACACTCTCAAGGCAACCAGCGGGCGGTGCTCCGCGGTCGCGGCTGAAATCGCGGGTATCAAGCAAACCTGGCACGAGAAGTTGAACGCGGGGCAACCGATCAGCCTCGACAGGCTCTCTGGCTTGGTTAACGGCATGGCTGCCTGGCTTGCGGGTCTCGTCGCGTTGCGCGATCCGGCCGCGATCGCCGCAACCGCGGAAGATGTCGGTCCTGTCGATACACAGGCGCCGTCAGACACGACCGGGATGGTGACTTCATCCGCACAAGCATCTGCAGCGCTTGCAGCGGCCGCGGACTATTTTGCCCGAATGGAACCATCCAACCCGGCACTGTTGCTGGTGCGTCAAGCGCAGGAGATGGTTGGCAAGTCATTTATTGAAGTCATGCGGATGCTGATGCCTGCGCACGTGGAGAGCGCTGCGATCAACATCGGGCGCGACAAGGTCTTCGAGCTGCCGATCGAACGGATGGCGGAACTCGCCACGTCGCCCTCATCGACGGCCGAGAACAACACTCAAGATATTGTATTTTCAGTGGAAAGCAGAGCGCAAGCCTTGGGCCTGCTGACGAAGGTGGCGTCGTTTTTCCGAACCGCAGAGCCGTCCAGCCCCATCCCCTTTTTGGCAGATCGCGCGCGCGACCTCGCGCAACGAGATTTTCTCAGCCTTTTGGATGATGTTCTTCCTGAGGGAGCGCTTAAAACAATCGACAGATCGCATTGAACCCAGCTTTCGCTCGAGGGCACTAAATGGACACAAGGATGTTTGCCGACCGCAGCAACTTGAAGTCCCTAGCCGATCTGCGTCGCGCAAATTCGACGTCTAAAGCGATTTCGTAGTGAGGGAACCATGGCTACAGATAGCGGTCAAAAATTCATTCGTCGAAATCGCGCACCACGCGTGCACATCACATACGAAGATCCTTACGACGCCGAGCGGCTGATCGAACTTCCGTTCGTCATGGGCGTCCTCTCCGACCTTTCCGGCAACAACCCCGGCGTCGAGAAGGCGAAGGTCGAGGAGCGCAAATTCCTCGAGTTCGACATGGACAATTTCGACGGTCGCATGGCGGCAATCCAGCCCGGCGTGACGGCGCGCGTCGCCAATCGTCTCAGCGACGGATCAGACGAAAAACTTTCGGTCAATCTGCGCTTCAACAAGATGGCCGACTTCACTCCCGTGGCCGTCGCCCGCCAGGTGCCGGCTACAGCCAAGCTGCTCGAGGCGCGCGAACAACTTGCCAACCTGCTGCGCTACATGGATGGCAAGGTAGCCGCCGAGGATCAGCTGAAAAAACTTCTGGCCGATCCTCAACTGATGGCAGCGCTTCGGGAACGTGCGATCAGCCAGTCGACCGAACCTGGCACCGAGAGCTAAGGAAGGAACGGGGACCATGGCAAAAGAAGCTGTTCACAAAGAGAGCACCACCCAGGTCAAGACCGTCGAAGCTGACGAGTTTGCCACTCTGCTGAAGCAAAGCTTCAAACCGCGCACCGAACGCGCAGCGACCGAGGTCGACAACGCGGTATCCACGCTCGTTCAAGAGGCATTGAAGGACTCGAGCGTCATCAAGTCGGACGTGCTCGACACGATCGAGGAGATGATCGCGCGGATCGACCAGAAGCTGACCGCGCAGATGAACGAGATCATTCACGCACCCGAATTCCAGGCGATCGAAAGTACCTGGCGGGGCCTCCACTACCTCGTCTTCAACTCGGAGACCGACGCCAACCTCAAGATCCGGGTCATGAACGTCTCGAAGAACGAGCTGTATCGTAATCTGCGGCTTTACCCCGATGCGCGCTGGGACCAGAGCCCATTGTTCAAGCAGATCTACGAATACGAGTTCGGCCAGTTGGGCGGCGAGCCGTTCGGCTGCCTTATCGGCGACTACTATTTCAGCCACCTCCCCACCGACGTGCAGTTGCTGCGCGATCTCAGCAAGATCGCCGGCGCCGCACACGCCCCCTTCTTCAGCGGCGCCGAGCCGACGCTGATGGGAATGGATTCGTGGACCGAATTGTCCAACCCTCGCGATATCGGCAAGGTGTTCGACACGCCGGAATATGCCGCATGGAAGGGACTGCGCGACCAGGACGACTCGCGTTATCTCGGCCTGTGCATGCCGCGTGCGCTGGGTCGCCTCCCCTACGGCGCGAAATCGGAGCCCGTGGAGGAGTTCGCCTTCGAGGAGGAGACCGACGGGCACACCGGCGACAAATACGGCTGGATCAACGCCGCCTATGCGATGGCGGTCAACATCAACCGCGCCTTCAAGGAGTTCGGCTGGTGCACGCGCATCCGCGGTGTGCAATCCGGCGGCGAGGTCATCAATCTGCCGACGCATACATTCCCGACCGACGACGGTGGCGTCGATCTGAAATGCCCGACCGAGATCGCCATCAGCGATCGCCGCGAGCACGAACTTGCAAAGGCGGGCCTCATCCCGCTGATCCATCGCAAGAACACCGACAAGGCCGCCTTCATCGGCGCCCAGTCGCTTTACAAGCCGAAGAAGTATTTCGGCGAGAAGGGCGTGGATGCAACCGCGTCCGACAACCTGTCGTCACGTCTGCCCTACATGTTCGCAGTGTCCCGCTTTGCGCACTATCTGAAGTGCATGGTTCGCGACAAGATCGGATCCATGAAGGAGAAGGATGAGCTGACGGTCTGGCTGCAAACCTGGATCAACGAGTACGTTGATGCCAACCCAGCCCTGTCGTCAGAAGCTCAGAAAGCGCGCAAGCCGCTGGCCGCTGCGAAGGTAGAGGTCATAGCAAACGAGGAGAACCCGGGATATTACAACGCGCGCTTCTTTCTTCGTCCGCACTTTCAATTGGAAGCGATGGATGTCGGCCTCAGTCTGGTTTCACGCCTGCCAGGTCCCAGTTCCTGACGCTGCAGCATCGCAACCGTACACACAGAAATTTGAGAGGACCATGCTATGGCTGTCGACATCTTCCTGAAGCTCGATCCGATCAAGGGCGAGTCGCTGGACGACAAGCACAAGGACGAAATCGATATTTTGAGCTGGTCGTTTGGCGAGAGCCAGACCGGCACCTTCCACAGCGGATCGGGCGGCGGCGCCGGCAAGGTCAGCGTGCAGGATCTCCACTTCACGCACTTCGTTGACAAGGCCACGCCGGAACTTTTCAAGGTCTGCGCAAACGGCAAGCATATCGACAGCGCGATCCTGACGGTCCGCAAGGCCGGCGAAAACCCGCTGGAATATCTCAAGATCGAGATGAAGCAGGTTCTCGTCACCAGCGTATCGACAGGCGGATCGCACGGCGAAGATCGCCTTACCGAAAATGTGAGTCTGAACTTCGCGAAGGTCAAGATGATCTACAAGACCCAGACGGAGAAGGGTGGCGCCGGAGCTTCCCCGACGTTCGGCTGGGATGTCCCTGCCAACAAGGAATGGGCCTGATTGTCGGCCCCTCGCCTGGCGCCGGTTGCGAATGGCGAACCGGCGCCAAGCGGTGCGATTTTGATCGCACCTCTCGTCCGGCCCGGTTGCGGGCCCGAAAGCCTGCTGGGCGACGTCAAGTCGGACACCAACGAGCGCCCCCGAGATTGCATGCGAGTTGGGCGTCATGGGGACCGTGAATGACCATTGCACCAAAGAAGGATCGGCTCTCTCCCCCATTGATGCTGGCATTTCGCTCGGCCCATGAAGCGCGCGACGCACGCAAGAAGCTCAATCTGCGCGATGAGTCTGGCGAGCGGGTCATTGCAGGGCGGCGGAGCGCGGGCCGTTTTCCAATCTCGGAAACGTTGCTCCGGCGCGAGGTCTCCCATGACCTCGAAACGCTCCTCAATACCATTGCCCTGGAATCGACCCTGGATCTGAACGGCCGCGATTGCGTCCGAACCTCAATCCTGAACTTTGGCTTCCCTGATATTGCCCATCGTTCGATCGACGAGGTCGCCGACGACGAGCTCACCGACGCGTTGCGCGCGACGCTCACGACCTATGAACCGAGGCTTGATCGCAACACCATCCGGGTCCGACGCGACGGTTCGGTCGGCCCCGAGCAACTCAAGCTGCGCTTCATCGTTCACGCCGACCTGAAGGCCGAACCGCTCAACGTCCCCGTGGAGTTCGTCGCCGACGTCGACCTCGACAGCGGCGATATCCAGATCAACCGACTTTAGCATGAACCGCGAATTCCTGGATTTTTACAATCGTGAACTGTCACTGCTCTACGAGCAGGCCGGGGATTTCGCCGAAGAGTATCCCGGCATCGCGGAACGCCTCGGTGGGCTGATCCGGGATCGCTCGGATCCCATGATCGCAGGATTGCTGGAAGGTGCTGCATTTCTCGCCGCTCGCGTTCAGCTCAAGCTCAAGCACGAGTTCCCGGAATTCACTGCAAACCTGCTCGAGCAACTGGTTCCGAATTACCTTGCCCCGACTCCGTCGGCCATGCTGGTCACGGCACGCCCCCCCTATGCCGACCCAGCGCTACGCGATGGCAAGAAGATCGCGCGCGGCGCCTATTTCGATGCCACCTACCGCGAGAGAGAACGAAGTCTTTCCTGCCGATTTCGACTTTGCCGCGATGTCGCTCTTTGGCCATTTGACGTCACCGGCGCCGAATACTTCTCGACGGCAGGCGCGCTGCAGGCGCTCGGGATTCCCGTCGGCGGCGACGTCATCGCGGGGCTCAGGCTGTCGTTGACTCACCGTACCGCGGCCCGGCTCGATGAGGAGCTGCCGGACGCAGAGGCCAGGGCCAAGCCGGAAACCTGGTTTGCAGGCTGCCGCACGAGCGAGCTTCCGATCTACCTTTCAGGCGCGGAATCCGACGCCATCGCGCTTTACGAGCAATTGATCTCGAACTGCAGGGGCGTCTACTTCCGGCATCTCGATGATTTCGGCGATCCGGTGGTGACTCGTGCGCCCCATGACTGCGTGCAGCAGATTGGTTTCGACGAGAACGAGTCGCTGTTTCCCAACGACAACCGGGTCTTTCGCGGCTCGGAGCTGCTGCGGGAATATTTCATGTTTCCACGCAAGTTCCTCGGCTTCAACCTGACGGGACTTCGCAGCGTGATGCCACGGCTGCGCAGCAAGTCGATCGATATCGTCTTCGCGTTCGATGAACACAATTCACGGCTTGCCGCCGCGGTGCGTCCCGATACCTTCAGGCTCTATACCGCGCCGGCGATCAACCTGTTCGAGAAGACGAGCGATCGCATCCCCGTCAAGTCGAATACGCACGAGTACCATGTGGTGCCCGATCGCAGCCGCTATCTGGAATACGAACCGCACCAGGTGCTCGAAGTCTACGCGCACTTTCCGGCCGACAAGGACAAGCGGCCGGTGCGCCCGCTGTATTCGGCCGCCGTCGACCGGACCAGCGGATCGGTCGAGGGGCTTTATTTCACCGTTCGACGGTTGCCCCGGCGCCGCACGGTGGGAGAAAAGACCTATGGCGCATCCTCGGACTACACAGGGACGGATATGTTCCTGTCACTGCTAGAGCCCGGTGAACTTAGCGGCGAAGGCGCGGTCGCCGAACTCAGCGTCCGGGCGCTGTGCTCCAACCGGCATCTCACGGAACACTTGCCGGTCGGCCAGGGCGGCGCCGACTTCCGCCTGCTGGACGATACTTCCCTTGATCTGATGTGCGTCGCCGGTCCCACCCGACCACGCGAACCGATCGTGGCCCAGATGCGCAGCCGCAGCGAGATCGCGAACAGCGGAATCGTCAGCTGGCGGCTGATCAACATGCTGAGCCTGAACTATCTAGGCCTCGTCGAGCGCGGTGGCGGCAAGAACGCCGGAGCCCTGCGCGAAATGCTGTCCTTGTTCGCCGACCAATTCGACGACGCCACGGAACGCAAGATCCGCGGCGTGCGCAGCATAGAAAGCCGGCCCGTCGTACGGCGGGTGCGCGAGCGCACCGGCAGCGGCGCAGCGCGCGGCCTGGAGATTACTATCACGCTCGACGAGAAGGCATTCGAGGGCAGCGGCGTGTTCTTGCTCGGAGCCGTGCTGGAGCGCTTCTTCGCCGACTATTCGGGCTTCAATACCTTCACACAGACGGTCGTCTCGACGCCGGAGCGCGGCGAGATCATGCGTTGGCCGCCGCGCATGGGCACGCGGAGACCTCTATGACGCTGATCGACCAGATGAAGGCGGAGCCCTGGCGGTTCGATTTCTTTAATGCGCTGCGCCAGCTCGAGCGCGCCAACTCGGATCGACCGCGGATCGGTGACAGTGCTGCACGCCGCGAGGAGTATATCGACCTCGGCCAAGTGCCCTATCTGGAGTTCCCCGCCTCCAACCTTGCGGCGGTCGACGACCCGGGTGGCCGGCTCAGGATACTCGTCAAATTTCTCGGTCTCCTGGGGCCGCAGGGCGCGCTGCCGCTTGCCACCACCGACGAAAGCCTCAGTTGGTGGCTGATGCGGGATGACGCCTTCCCGCGCTTTCTCGATCTGCTCAACGGGCGCTTCCTGCAACTCTTCTTTCGCGCCTGGGCCGATGCGCGGCCGATCGCTCAGCACGACCGTCCGGCGGATGATCGCTTCATTGCCTATGTCGGCTCCTTTGCCGGCCTCGGCTCCGACGTTTTCGCCGGTCGAGACACCGTACCGGACATGGCGAAGCTCAGCTTTGCCGGACTGATCTCCCCCAGAGCGAAGTGTGCGTCACGGTTGACGCGGTTCCTGCAGGGGCTGTTCGACGTCAAGGTCGAGATCGACGAATTTGTCGGCACCTGGCTGTCATTCGACCCAGGTCATTGCAGCCGGCTTGGCGGAACCCATGCCAGGCTCGGCCGGGACGCTCTTCTGGGCTCACGCGTATTCAGCGTCGAGGACAAGATCAGGGTGCGAGTCTTCGTCAAGAATTTCAGCCAGTACGAACAGTTCTTGCCGACCGAAGCGCGCAACTTGTCGGAGCCTCTGGCGGACGCCGTGTTCTTCTATATCGGCGACGAATTGGAATGGGAGGTGGAGCTCGCCATTCCGGCGGGAGAGGTCGTCCCGGTCAGGCTCGGACAGAGCGGACGACTTGGATGGACCACCTGGGTCTCGCCGAACTGGACTTCCACGGAAGAATATCGCCGCGATGCCCGCTTTCAGCTCGGCGAGCGCTTGAGCGCCCGTCGGGTCGCCGCAGCCGATGCCCCGGCGATTTGAACCTATCCGCAGCGCCGATTGCCTAAAGCTATGGGATTCGATGAAATTTCCGCTTGATGCCAGGCATCCGCGGATGGATTAAGCAGGAGGATCCGCCGTGACCGACATCAGCATCGAGGCTGTAACGGGCAAGCTGAACCGGGCCGGCTATGATGCCTTCATACAGGCCCTGCGCCACGCAAAGAGCGCCGGCAATCGCAACGTCGAGCTAGCGCACTGGCTGTTTCATATCCTGCAGCAGGAACGCAACGATCTCAGCCTTTCGGTCGATCATTACAAGCTCGACCGGGCACGCTTGTTGTCGGATCTTGCCGGCGTGATCAATGGCTTTCGTAAGAACGAAACCGACATGCCGGGCGTCGCCAATCCGGTCATCGATCTGCTCGATCGGGGCTGGCACTATGCCACGCTGTTCTTTGGCGAGACCCAGATCCGCACCGGTCATCTGCTCGTGGCGGGCCTGAAATCGAACGATATTCGTCGCACGCTGAACAACCTCTCGCAGGAATTCGCCAAGGTCAACGTCGACGCACTCGCCGCGGAGCGCCGCAACGTCTGGGCCGGCTCCGACGAGGAGACCATGCGGCCGATGGACGGTTCGGGCCTGGTCGGCGCGGGCACGGAAGGCGCGGCCCAAGCGGGTCCCAAGGGGACGACGCCGCTCGACCGGTTCTCGCAGGATCTCACCGCCAAGGCCAAATCGGGTGAGATGGATCCGATCCTTGGCCGGGACGAAGAAATCCGCCAACTGATCGACGTGTTGATGCGACGGCGGCAGAACAATCCAATTCTTACCGGCGAGGCTGGCGTCGGCAAGACCGCAGTTGTCGAGGGATTCGCCCAGCGGATCGCCGCCGGCGACGTGCCGCCACCGCTCCGCGGTGTAAGGCTTTGTGCGCTCGACATCGGCCTGATGCAGGCCGGTGCTTCCATGAAGGGCGAGTTTGAGCAGCGCTTGCGCTCGGTGATCGACGAGGTCCAGAGCTCACCCACCCCCATCATCCTGTTCATCGATGAAGCCCACACATTGATCGGCGCCGGCGGCGCGGCCGGCACCGGTGATGCGGCCAATCTCCTGAAACCTCCCCTTGCCCGTGGCACGCTGCGCACGATCGCTGCCACCACATGGGCGGAATATCGTCAGTATATCGAGAAAGATCCCGCGCTCACACGACGCTTCCAGCCGATCCAGATCGATGAACCGGAAGTGGAGACCTGCTGCATCATGCTGCGCGGACTTCTCGGTCCGATGGAAAAGCACCACGGCGTTCGCATCTCGGATGCTGCGATCGTCGCAGCGGTCAACCTGTCCCACCGCTACATTCCTTCACGGCAGTTGCCGGACAAGGCGGTCAGCCTGCTTGATACCGCCTCGGCGCGCGTGGCCATCAGCCAGAGCGCGACGCCAGCCCTGATCGAGGATGCACGCGTTGCGATTACCGCTCGTGAAGCTGAAAAATCGGCACTCGTCAGCGACAGCGATCTTGGGCTTAAGGACAGCGACCGCATCACGGCGATCGACAACGACATTGCGGCACTGAAGGACAAGCTGACGAACCTCGAAGCCGATTGGGCCGCAGAGCAGGAACTCGTCAAGGACATCCGGAGCATCCGAGAGATTCTGTCCCAGCCCAAAGAAGGCGAAGATCCGGCTGTCAGGCGCGCGGAGTTGCGCGGCAAGTTCGACATACTTGAGAGCATCCATCCGGAGAAGCGGATGGTCTATGCCCATGTAGACCAGCAATCGGTGGCGTCCGTTGTCTCTGACTGGACCGGCATCCCGGTCGGCCGGATGATGCGCGACGAGATCGAAACCGTGCTGAAGCTACCGGAGATCCTCAACCGCCGCGTCGTCGGCCAGTCTCATGGGCTGACGATGATCGCCAAGCGAATCGAGACCAGCCGCGCCAAACTGGACAACCCTTCGAAGCCGATCGGCGTGTTCATGCTGGCTGGTCCATCCGGCGTGGGCAAGACTGAAACCGCCCTGGCGCTTGCCGAGACCCTTTACGGCGGCGAGCAGAACATGATCACGATCAACATGTCGGAGTTCCAGGAAGCGCACACCGTCTCGACCTTGAAGGGTGCACCTCCCGGCTATGTCGGTTATGGCGAAGGTGGACGCCTCACCGAGGCTGTCCGGCGCAAGCCCTACAGCGTCATCCTGCTCGACGAGGTGGAGAAGGCTCATCCCGACGTCCACGAGATCTTCTTTCAGGTGTTCGACAAGGGAACCATGGAGGACGGCAACGGGCGACGGATCGACTTCAAGAACACCCTGATCATCCTTACTACCAACGTCGGCACCGATCTGATCATGGGCCTCTCGCGCGATCCACGGTATCGCAGCGAGCCGGAAGAGCTCGCCAAGTTGCTGAGGCCGGAATTGCTGAAGGTGTTTCCCGCAGCACTGCTCGGACGCATCGTCTCGATACCGTACTTCCCGCTATCCGACGAGATGCTCGCCGGGATCGTTCGGTTACAGCTCGACCGGATCGGACGACGCCTCCGCGACAATCATAACGCGTCCTTCGACTACGATGACGCGGTCGTGGAGCACATTGTGTCACGTTGCAACGACCCGGATTCCGGCGGGCGAATGATTGACAACATCATCACCAACACCCTGCTCCCGGAGCTGTCGCGCGAGTTCCTCAGCAAGTCGCTTGCCAAGGAAGAAATCAAGCAAGCGCGGGTCTCGATTGAGAACGACAAATTCGCATATTCGTGGAATTGAGAGCGATGAACATTCAAACCGAGCATCGCCACCCGAACACTGGTCCCACGCCATACGACGAGGTCTACTACCCCGGCCACGTTTACGGGCTCACTCATCCGAACCATCTTGCTACCATTGCCGCCGTTTACGGCATGCAGTCAGCACCGGTCGAGCGTTGCCGGGTGCTGGAGCTTGGCTGCGGCGTTGGCGGCAACCTGTTGCCGATGGCCTTTCAATATCCAAACAGCGAATTCGTCGGTGTCGACCTGAGCGGCGTCACGATCGAGCGCGGCCAGCGAAATATCGCCACATTGGGCCTGAGCAACATCAAGCTCCTCCATTGCGACATCATGAATGTCGACGCAGGCTTCGGGGAATTCGACTACATCTTAGCGCACGGCGTGTATTCCTGGGTGCCGCCGGCGGTGCGCGAGAAGATGATGATGATCTTCAAGCAGAACCTGGCTCCCCGCGGCGTTTGCTACGTCAGCTACAATGCGCACCCGTTCTCGCATCTTCGCGACATGGTCCGCGACATGATGCGGTATCACACCCGCCGTCTCACCGGCATGAAGGAGAAGGTCGGACAGGCCCGCGCGATCCTGAAGTTCCTGAGCGACGGCTCGAAGGCCAACTCGGTGCACGGCGCGGTCATGCGCGACCAGTACAACCGCGTCCTCAAGTCCCCCGACGAGCTTCTGTTTCACGACGATCTCGATGATGGCGCCGAGGCATTCCTGCTGCATGAGGTCGCCGAGGACGCAAGCCGCCACGGCCTGCAATATCTGGGCGATGCTGATTTCTCACGACGCTATCTTGCCGGCTATTCCGAGGAGGTTCGCGCAACGCTGCAGCGCTTCCCGGAAAGCGAGTTCATGGCGCGCGATCAATATCAGGACTTCATCGACGGCAACGGCTTTCGGCGCACCTTGCTCTGCCACGACGGCATTTCGCTATCCCGCCAGATCGACCTCGATTTCGTCACCAGGTTCCATTTGCTGAGCACGACCAACCCGGTCGACCCCGACGCCTGCGTGACCGACGATTCCGCGGTGGAATTCGAGAACCAGGACGGCAGCAGGGTCACGGTGACCAATCCGCTCTTGAAGGCCGCGTATCTATGTCTCGGCCGGGCCTGGCCGCGAGCACTATCATTCGACGAGCTGCTCGATGGCGCCCGCGCGCTGCGGGGCGACCCGCAGACGGATGATGACCAAAAAGTGTTGACTGAGGCGATGTTCATCCTGGCTTGCAGCGGCGAGGTTTCGTTCCTGCTGTCGCGTCCCTTTTTGTTGAAGGAAGCTACCGAGCATCCGCAGGCGAGCCTGCTCGCGCGAAGACAAGCGCAAACAGGTCCGCTCGTTACCAACCTCCTCCACCAAACGGTGCAGTTGGAGGACGACCGGACCAGGGATTTCCTGCAATTGCTCGACGGAGCGCGGACCATCGACCAGATCACGGCCGAAATGACCGAAAAATTCGGCCCGACCATCCGGATAGACCAGAAGGATAGTGCCGGGCAGCCTGCCGAGCCGTTACTGCTGTCAACGCGAGAAAGCGTTCAACGCTCGCTTGCGATGGTCGGCAAGCTGGGACTGCTGGTCGCGTGACGCGCTAAAGCGCATCGGCCACTGTGGAGGGAGTGGCGGACAGGAGCCCGAAGCTCTGCCATTTCCTGAAGTGGACGCGGCCCCCAGCACTCAACCATCGTGGGTGTACTGTTGGCCAAGCAGCCATCCAGTGACAATACCCGCGGGTCCGCTGGTATAGACCGGATGAAAACCTACACCGGCGCGCAGCATCCGCCATTCACTCTCGCCGACCCAGGGAATTCCAGGATCACCCTTTTGGTATTGCGACAGCAACGTTTTGGCGACCTCGGCGGCATTGGCGTAAATCGGGCCGTTCGCCCAGCGCGGCCGCGGGAGGCCAGTCATGCGGCAATAGAGCGCCGTGCAGACATACGCGGACGCCTCTTCGGCATTGGCGTCAAGGCCGGTACGCAACAGATCGTAGGCTGCATGCAGGCTCTCATGGACGATATAGGCCTCGTCCATCCGCCCCGCTGCCGACACGACCTCCAGCGTGTTCGCCGCAACCGCCGTGCCGTCCGCCCTGGTCCTAGCGACATCGTTGTATTGTGCAGCAACGCCTGCCGCGAGATCCGTCGGAGGTCTGACGGTGACCTGCCCCAACCGGATCGCGCGGGCGACGTGATGGAACGTTTGCGGCGCAATCGTCACATGGCTGCCGCGGATCGGAAACCGGAAGCGCATGCGAGCGACCGCCGGGCCATTGAGTACGTCCAATACCCTGCTCCGCAGTGACATTTGATCGTCCTCGTTGTTCGCACTACCCCACGGATGGTGGTCGCCGTTTCCGATCAGCAGGTTCAAACAGTCATTGCACCGGCGCGACAGGAATTCGAATGACTTGCGCCGGGCGGCAGCTTGATCGAACGAGCCGGCATTGAACCCAAACCCGTCCGGGCGAGACCAATTTGGGGCGAGGATTGCCTCGGAGTGCGCCCCATGACGACGACCGATCCGACGACGACCGACACTTACCGGAAGATCGCGGCGCGACTGACCATGCTGCGGCCGCAGATCGATCTGAAGAATTATTTTGCCGGCCCCAACCCGGATGTACGCCTTTATGACGAGAAGCCCTACATCCGGCACCAGCTCGAGAAGTATGGTGTCGCTGCCGCGACGACCACGCTCGACGGCGTCACCTTCCTGCCCAAGGACTGGGAAGAGCTGATCAAGAAGCTGCGCATTGCCAAGACGACGGACGGATTCGACGCCTTCGCCGAAGGGCAAAGCCCGGAGAAAGCGTCGCATTGGGCCCTCGATCTGTCGATGGCGGCAACGATCGGCAAGGGATTTCGGGAGATCTGGCGCCCAAAGCTGTCGGACAGGCCGCTCTCAACGCGGGATCTCCCGGGGCGCCACGGCTTCGGGCTCGGGCGCGATCGCGGACAATGGAGCGACGCCTACAGCTCGCAATTCGGCAAGGACCCGCAGCCCCAGGACATCACATCGCTGCATTTCGCCGTAGCACCTGATCGGGTGAACGTGCACATCGACGAAACGGGCTTCGTGTTCGAGGGCGTGGACAGTGCGCTTACGGTCGGACCGAACTTCGTGCACCACGCCGGCAACGAGCTGTTCTGGAAGAGCAACAAGCATATACCGCAATGGGCCGCAGAGCACATCGATCTGATCCTGCCGAACAGCGCGAACGACTTTTCGCGCGTGGGCATTTCGGTCGACATGTACCAGCGCAAAGACTTGCGCGTTACGGTCACCGGCTCCTGCGGAATTTTCGGCGGTTTCGAGTGCTCCGGAACCGTGAGCATCAGCGGCACGCATGACCTGCTCGGCTCGAAGTCAAAAGGCCGGCGCTAAAGCGGATATCGTCGTTCCACATTGCTCCGTGTCTACCCCTCCTACCTACGAATGAGGCTCTTCGATTTGCCGCTACCAGCTGGTGGTCCGAATGAATGGAACCATCGAACCGCCTCGAGGCAGTGACGACGAATAAGTATTGGTGGCGAGAACGCGTAGTTCCGCAGGAATCAGTAGGGGAGGTCTTACATTGCCGAACCAGGAAAGGCCCTTGAAGCCTGTCGTCGAAAGCTATGTACCGCCCGCGGGAATCCGGCATGCGGTGACGGCCGGCGAGACCTGGATATCCCTCGCCAAGCGGATCGGCATCGACCCCTGGGACCTCATCGAGTTCAATTTTCCGGGCATCAAGCTCGTCAAGCAGCGCGATTTCCAACAAGCCACACGGCAGGTGAACTGGTACCTGGCCGAGTATGTAGGCTGCCGCGCAATGTCGCCAGACCGGCAGAATTTTGCGTTTTCCTCCGGTACGACCGGCGGGAGAGGTGGATGGCGAGGGGGATTCATCTATCTGCCGCCAGGTACGCCGCCTCCCCCGCCGATTGCGCCCACTCCACCGATTGCGCCCACCCCAGCGGCTCCCACCCCGCCGGAATGTGAGGGAAGCCGACCCGACTTCGCGCGCGTGCTGGACGTGAGCGAACGTGATTTCGCGCGCACCGTTTTTGGCCCGACGCTGCCGCCGTGGGAGACAATTGCGATTACCAATGGCCTGGGAGCAGGCGGAAGACCGTGGACGAACGATGGACCGTTCTTCAGGGGAAGCAATCCCATGGTGCCGAGCATGCGGTATGCCATCAATCTTGGCAATGTCGCGTTCAGTAACCTGGCATCGCCCAGCCCCACCTTCGGCCTCTTGTGCGACAACTTCGGTCGCATTTGCGACCTCTTCGTGCACGAAATGACCCATGTGTGGCAGGCGTTCAACGATTCAAACTGGACGATGGCGCGCTCCTTCTGGGCGCAGACAATCGGTTCCGGCTACGAGTACACCCCGGGCGATTCCTGGGACTCATACAACGTCGAGCAACAGGCACACATCGTTGAAGATTGGCACAAATACAAAATCAGTTCTCCGATGCTTGCCGAGGACCGCTATCCGTACGTCCGGCTCGTGATCCGCTCTGGACGCCTCACTTTTCCTCGCGGGCTGGATCTGGTGGCATTGAAAAAGGACCTTCAAGACCTGCGCGCAAGGCACCTGGACTAGAACCCGCTGCAAGGAAGTGGTCGGGAGTCTACTTGACTGGAGCACCAACACGCCGAGAATTCGACGCGGCGGGGTAGCGCATTCTTCCTCTCAAGAGCATTTTTCCGACTTGTCCAGCCTCTGGTCAGCTTCGCAGCGCAAGCACACGGAGAAGAATTGCGCGGCCGCCATGCGACAGGCGATCGTGAAACAGTTCGGAGAGCCGGTCCCCACGCTTCCGCACCGAAAACCTTTTCCGGAGCTCATGGGCGCGAGACAGCGAGCAATAGAGAAAATCACGACGTAGCCGGCGCAGGCGGCTGCCATACCCTTTGACATCGGCGCTCGCGTAGGCCTCCATCAGGGTGCGCATCAAATAGTCATCGCTCGGATCAACATAAGTTTCGTGGGAAACGCTCGATGACCGCATGGACACGGGTTCATCGCTCGACAGAAATAAGTTCCTGCGGGTCAGCCCATCCGATACGCCCGTCGCTTCTTTAGTGAAATGTCCATAGTTCACAAAAGGCAGCGCAGCGAGTTGCCGGCGCAGATTTTCGAGCGTCGCCGACGGGATCCGGACGCCGTTGCCCGCGCTGGTGTCGAGCCTATTGGCGCGCACCGTGGCGTAGAGGTCGCCCCAGAATTTGTCCCAGGGGGCGGTGCCGTTGCGGTTAGACGACGGATTCTTGCGAACGCTATATGTGGTTTGAGTGAGGTAGGCCGCCAGTTCGCCCATGTGGCGCGTAACAGCGCCGTCAGGATCATAGACGTCGATCATGGCGTGGACGCACTCATGCAGGAGCAGCGCCCGATCGCTATCATTTGCGGGCGGCGACTTCTTCTGCGTCAACAGAACATCCGTAACCTGATCGTAGAAGGCGAGATCCTGAGTGCCGCCCTTCACCAATATATTGCCGGCACGAATGTGATCGCGAACTGTCGTCAAGTATTCGCCCTTGATATGGATCTTGTCGACGTAGAACTCGATGCCAAGCGCTACCGAGTCACTGAGTGTGTCCAGGACGTCGCCTTCGGTCAGTGGCATGAGCTACCTTCCTTGCGTGGTCGAGCAATAGTAGTCCGGCTAGGCTCCGGCAAAAGAAACGGCAGGGGAAGTCTCGCAAGCGCTGAAACGCTGTACTGCACTGATAGGAGCCGCCCGACCCTCCGTTCGCGTTGGGAAGGTGGCTAGATCGTCCCGCCGCCGGCGAAGATTTCGACGACCACAGCGCGATTGGCGGCCCTGTTCATCGCGGTCGTGTTGTCCTTCAGATACTCGTAGTGTGAAGCGGCCTTGACAGAGAAGACACGCGAGCGGGCGCTTGGGCCGAACAGGTGAAAGACGTTCTTGGCCCGGCCCGTGCGCAGGAAGATGTTGTTCCGTTCGCCGCCGGTGCTGTCACTGTATCCGACGATCTGGAACTGCAACGACTTGTCGGTCTCGAATCGGATGAGCTGCGCTGCCAACAGCGGATCGCGCTTGGCGATGGTCTTGAGATGCCGCCAGTCGACGCCGAAATCCCAGATGATGAGATATTGGCAGGTGCCGGCCGGCGGGACCAGACTGACGTCCACACCGAGATGGCCGACCTCAGTGCGGGACGTCGCGACTTCATTGGCCAGGTAGGGAAAGACGGCGGCGCTGTGAACCTTGGCAAGCGGCGAGCACTGCGGTTGCGTCGCCATATTCGGCATCTGTTCCACCGGGCCCGGCGGCGTGTATTGCGGCAGTGGCTGCGGCGCGCGTCCCATGGCAATTTCTCCCGTTGCTGGCGTGGCCTGCCGAAAGCTGCGCACTGGAGGGAGCGTCGGCTCCCACCACGGCTATGACTAGTAGTGACGTGAGCGGTCGGGGAAGTTCAAAGGCGAGCTGCGGGCGCCCTCAACAGTCATCCCGGGGCATCGCGCAGGAGGTCAGCTAAGGCCATTAGCGGACATTGATGGGCCTTCCGCGTTCTCCGGAAAGCGGGGTAGGCTACGCCTGCTGCCGTCCGTGCCCAATTGTTGCGGAGGGACCGGCCATGAAACTTCGCCGCCGAAATTTTCTGCATCTCGCCGCGGGGGCCGGCCAGATTGTGGTCCCGTCGCCGAAGAAGCCTCTCATTTCCGTGTGCAAAATTTCGCGTTAACGGACCGAACCAAGACAGGAGAACCAGACATGGCCGCCTTCCAAGAGGTTTTCCGCCGCTCCGGCATCGATGAGCGCCGCAGCCCGCCGGGCATGGTGGTGGCGTTCGGCGGCTCCAACATCGTGGCGCTGATCGATCCCGGAAGAAAGCTCAAAGTCGATCCTAACGCCCATGCCCTCGGGATCAAGGAGATCGATGGCGCCGATACCCTTAGGCGCGTCATGCAAGCCCGAGACACCTTCTCCGAACCCGATATCGATCCGCAGCTCAGGGCCGCATCACTTCCCGCCACCTTCAATGGCGATGCACGGTTTTTCGAAATCAATGGCCGGATTAAGCCGATCGGCTTTCCCGGCCTGGAGGTGGTGGCCCGGTCGGCCGGCCGGAAGATCGAAGCCAAGCTCCATGTCGTCGTGCTGCCAGAAATCAAGATCAAGGTGGCGTTCCGCAATGTCATGGTTCCGGGGAGTGGTGGCGCTCCGGCGTTTCACGCCAAGAAGCCCTGCAACGAGCAAGATGAATTGCTGACGATGAACAATATATGGAGGCCGCAGGCCAACATCCGCTTCGAGCGGGTGCCAAGCGACTGGCTGGTCATCGACGACTCGCAGGCTGCCGTCAAACAAGAGATCGCCAATGCAACTGGCATGAAGGATGCGAGCCTAGCGACCTTTCCCGATGTGATCGACGTCGAAAAACTGAAGGGCTTCTTCGTCAAACACAAAGTTCAGGGCGCCCATCTAACCATTTTCTGCGTCGATAAGGTTTGGTCCAATGGCGGCCCCGCCAATGGCACGTTTGCTCGAGGGCTGGACCTTGCCTTCATCGGCTCGCAACGCGGGCCTAACACCTCTGCCCATGAATCCGGCCATTTTCTCGGCTACTACTCGAAGAGCGCGAGCAAACCTTGGGACAGCCAAGGCCACACGCTGGAGACCGATCCGAAAACCGGAAAAGAGAACAGGGCGGAAGACATCAAGATGCTGATGCGCGGGGGAGGCGCCGGATGGAAAATTCCGTTTAATCTCGTCAAGGAGTTCCGCGACTTCCCCGGCTAGCATCGGTCGACGGACTGACTCCGTTTTGCATGAGACATAGTCAGTCGATCAATTGCCCTCGCTTTATTACTTATATCCCGGCTGGCCTACTTGATCTGCGGCGAGACCGTCGCAGGTTCGCCAAGACAACTATCGCCCTCCCCCACGCCCGCCAGCGCGGCGACGCCAAGCGCAGCCAACAAGGCGTGCATCACGTAGCCAAGTATCACCCCGGCGTTCGCGCGAAGCGCCGCCGGGCGCCCCGCCGTTGGCGCACCTCGCGCTATGTCCGAGTTGGGCCAATTCCGGTCGCATGCACTGCAACAAACAGAACTCTTGGTCTGCCCCTCGTCGGTGGGCAAAGCGGCGTTGTTGCAGGCGGGGCGCTGAGAGGCGCTCAAGCCGACCGGGAACCCTGCCGCGCGAGTCTGGATTCCCGCGATGGTTGGGGTAAGGTTACGCTGCCTGCGCAGAAAAATTGCAAACGACATCCGGGAGGAAGTGATGCTCGACACCACGCTTAGCGCGCGCGTCCAGGTTTTCCTCGACAAGTTTGAACTTGCGGCGGGCGATCTCGACGCCGTCGTAGGGATGTTCGCTCCGGAATGCTACTGGCGCGACCTCGTTGCCTTCACCTGGAACATCAAGACCATGGAAGGCCGCGATCAAGTCCGCGACATGCTCGCGCATTGCCTCGCGCATGTGAAGCCGCACAACTGGAAAGCCGCCGAGGGTGAAACGCCAACCGAGGCCGGCGGCGTGACCGAATCTTGGATCACGTTCGAGACCGATGTCGCGCGCGGATATGGGCTCATCCGCCTGCAGAATGGTCAGATCTGGACACTCTTGACGACCATGGCCGAACTGAAGGCCCATGAGGAAAAGGCCGGCTTCAGCCGACCGCTCGGCGCCAGGCACGGCGTCAATCCCGGCGCCAAGACCTGGAAGGAACTGCGTGACGAGGAAGTCGAGCAACTCGGCTTCAAGACCCAGCCCTACGTGCTTGTCATCGGCGGCGGACAGGGCGGCATTGCGCTCGGGGCGCGGCTGCGCCAGCTCGGTGTGCCGACGATCATCGTCGAAAAGAACGCACGCGCCGGCGATTCCTGGCGCAACCGCTACAAGTCGCTCTGCCTGCACGACCCCGTCTGGTACGATCACTTGCCCTACATCGATTTCCCCAAGAACTGGCCCGTGTTCTCGCCCAAGGACAAGATCGGCGATTGGCTGGAAATGTACACCAAGGTCATGGAGCTGAACTACTGGACGAACACCGTGGCCAAACGCGCCAGTTGGGACGATACCAAGAAGGAATGGACCGTCATCGTCGAACGCGATGGCAAGGAGATTACTCTGCGGCCCAGGCAGCTTGTGTTCGCGACCGGCATGTCGGCCAAGCCGAACATGCCGAAAATCAAGGGCATGGAAACGTTCAAGGGCGAGCAGCACCATTCCTCACGCCATCCCGGCTCCGGCGGCTACAAAGGCAAGAAGGTGGTGGTGATCGGCTCGAACAATTCGGCCCATGACATCTGCGCTGCGCTGTACGAGGCCGGCATCGACGTAACGATGGTGCAGCGCTCGACGACCCACATCGTGCGCTCGGATTCGCTGATGGAAAGTATCAGCGATCTTTATTCCGAACGCGCCGTCCGCGGCGGAACGACGACGGCAAAGGCCGATCTGATCTTCGCTTCACTGCCCTACCGGATATTGAATCAGTTTCAGAAGCCGGTCTACGACAAGATCCGCCAGGATGACGCCGCTTTCTATGCGGGGCTGGAAAAGGCCGGGTTCAGGCTCGACTTCGGTGACGACGATTCCGGGCTATTCATGAAATATCTGCGCCGCGGCTCGGGCTATTATATCGACGTCGGCGCCTCACAGCTTATCATCGACGGCAAAATCAAACTGTTCGCTGGACAGGTCGAGGAAATCACGCCCAACGGCGTCAGGCTCGACAACGGCAAGGAATTGCCAGCGGACGTGATCGTCTATGCCACCGGCTACAGCTCGATGAACGGCTTTGTCGCCGATCTCGTGAGTCCGGAGATGGCCGGCAAAGTCGGCAAGGTCTGGGGCCTTGGCTCGAATACGACAAAGGACCCCGGCCCATGGGAAGGTGAGCAGCGCAACATGTGGAAGCCGACGCAGCAGGAAGGCCTATGGTTCCACGGCGGCAATCTGCATCAGTCGCGACATTACTCGCAATTCCTTTCCCTGCAGTTGAAGGCGCGCTACGAGAGCATTCCGACGCCGGTCTACGGCCTGCAGACTGTCCATCACACGGTCTGAAATTGCAGAGTGCACGGCGGGGCTCGCGGATTGCGAGCCCCATGCTATTTCCGGGTCTCGGCACTCGCCAACGCAATGTCCGCCTTGTCTCGTTGAGCCGACATCGCTGACTTGATCCGCCACGTCGGAAAGGGCCGACATCGGACATTGCTGTTCATCGTAGTTATTGAACTTGTATCCACCTCGGGAAGTCGAACGCCCAAAACGTTGCACGCATCTGGCGAAGCTGGGGTGGATGACACCGATCTCATCCCTGTCTGATTTGCCGCTCCAAGCGCAGCGTATGCTCACGCAGGGAATCGTAAATCGGCGCATTACCCAGCAGCATGGGCAGGAGCATCGCCATGAAGCAAGCGCCCAGCATCGGCAGCAGCATCGTCACGTTACCGGTCATTTCAGCGACGAGAACGATGCCGGTCACCGGCGCGCGCACAACGCCGGTGAAGAGAGCGGCCATGCCCACCAATGCAAATGCTTCCGGCTGGATAGAGAGCGCCGGGAATGCAAGACGGCAAGCCGCCCCGAACAGCAACCCAGACTGGGCTCCCAGCACGAGCAAGGGTGCGAACAGGCCGCCGGGCGTGCCGGCAGCGTATGAGAAAGCGCCGAGCCCGAATCGGATCAAGAATGCGCCCCCCAGGATCCCCACACTCTCGTGGCCGATCAGCGCCCGCTGCGTGATCTGATCTCCGCCACCAACCAGTTCGGGCGCGAACCAGGCCAGCATGCCGACGCTTGCGCCGATCAATCCGGCGCGTAGCTCGATCGGTAGCCCTCCAAATCGGTCGCGAACTGCGATGGTCGCGAGCAGGGTGCGATTGTATGCGACGGCCAGCAGGCCTGCGATGCCACCCAGAATAAGGAACAACGGGGCGGACACAGCGCTCGGATAGTTCAGCGGCCCGACGTGAAAGTCAGGCGCGTCACCGAGAAGCAGCCTTGCGACCGGGATCGCCGTCGCCAGTGCTGCAAGGGCGGCGATGGCAACACGGTGTTCGAACCTCTGCACCAGCTCCTCCAGCACGAACACGAGCCCGGCAATCGGCGCATTGAAGGCCGTTGCAAGGCCGGCGCCGGCGCCGGCCGCCAGAAGCACGCGCGAGTCCGCCCAACACAACCGGCAGATGCGCGCAGCGAAAACCGCGATACCAGCGCCCATCTGGACGGTCGGCCCCTCACGGCCCAGCGCCAGCCCGGAGCCGATCGCCAGTATCCCGCCGAAGAATTTCACTGGCACCAGGCGAAACGGAGCCGGTGGGATCTCTTCGCGCAGAACAGCCTCGACATGCGGAATGCCGCTGCCCGAAGCGTGTGGCGAGAATTGCCGCACCATCCACGCGGCAACCAGCGTCGCGACACCACACGCGCCGACGACAGTCAAGAACCCCCAGATTGCGTGGCCATGGGCCCAGGCGATCATCGCATCGCGCAGACGATCGGCGTGCGCGAGCAAAAGCCGGAAGATCGCCCCAACACACCCGGTCGCCGCTCCTATGATGAGGGCCATCGCCGCGAGCCCCAGCAGGCTGCGACGTTCGTCTGCGACTTGCCGGTCGTCGTCAGGGTTATGGTTCACGGCTGGTCGATGATCCAGAGGCCTTCGCGAGGCATGATCTTTGCCAGCGCTTCCGCGAGTGAGTCAATCAGTCTGTCATCGTGATAGGGTGTCGGCGTAATGCGCAGCCGCTCGGTACCGGGCGGGACGGTCGGATAGTTGATCGGCTGGACATAGATGCCGTGCTCGGCGAGCAGGAGATCGCTCGCTTCCTTGCACTGCTCCGGATTGCTGGCGAAGAACGGATTGCCGCCTGTCTTCTCGTGCACCAGACGAGACAGGGGGCCGGCGCGATCCGGCGCGCACTGCAACGCGTCGGAAATCATCCGGATCACATCCTTGAGCCGAAGCGGCGCCAAAACGATTTCCTGCAATCGTCCGTGTAGCTGGCGCTATAGGTGCAATATTTGCGACGCTACAGATTTTTGACATGCCCGTGGGGATGGAAACTAGGATCATCCGCTGGGGACAGTCGCTCTTGGACCGAATAGCCGAGCAGCGAGGAATCAGGTCTAAATTGGACAGATACACTATCGAACGATCTGGCCTGATGCTGAGGCGAGCGAAGCCGCTAATGCTCAATTAATACGTGAGTTGAGTTAGAGCAAAGCGAAACACATCAAGGTCTCGTCCGACAGCGCGATGGCCTCCGCAGGCGCACCACCCATCCAACGTACTGCGAGTGGATTTGCAGGTGGCCAATTGCTTTGAATGATTGTTGAAAGCTCCGACGAGCTGCTCACTAATGCCGCTGTTAGCGTCGCACCTGCTTTTCTGCTTCAGCTGAAATATCCGCTGAAACCATTGATCATGGTCCCCACGCCAACTAGGCATGGACCGATCACATTCGCAAGAACATGGTCGTCGATGCCAGCCCTCCGCTCCTCCTTCGTGACGGCCTCACTGAATTCCTCTGAATGGGAAAACACGGCGCGCGTTATCCATTCAAAAGGTCCGACTCTCAGAACATTCCGAGACATCGCGAGAACTCCGATAAAGGCCAGCGTCCCTCCACAAGCAGCAACTTTGGTGGATAACGGATATGCGGCAGGCGTAAGCAGAAACGGCAACGCAACAACCACCAATGCCAAAAGAAAATACAGGGCTGCTTTTTGTTCTGACATCCTTAGGTTCTCCCGCAGCTTACGTCCTAGTTCGAAGATTATAAATTCGGCTGATGTTCTCGGTTGTAATTTTGGAAGTCAACAACTTATCCTCCATCAGGACGGATTGCACCCAATGCGTCATGCGCTTGAGCCATGTTCTCGCGCCTGAGAGAATTGTGCTGAGGGTGTAAACGCTTGAATATTTGGTAGCGGGAGACCGCTACAGCCCGAAACCCACTTTTGAGGGTAGTGGGTCACGCTTGGTAGCGGGGGTCCGCTACATCGCGAAACCCACTATTTCCGAAGTCCTGTTTTCCTACCGAAGGGCAGCCCTTGCTAGTTCGTCAAAAGCCGCCGTTCGCACGCAATTCCTCGCCGGGCGAGAAATGGTCCCGGAGTAGGTGGTCAAAATGAGCGACCGCTATCGGCGACGAGAGCCTTCGACTTCGGAGAGAGGCTCGGTGACTGACGCCGAGATCGTATTGCTAGAGATCGAACAAATCCGTGCAAGGCGATGCCGCCGGAGGCTCAAGTGCACAAGGACTTCAGCTCCGGCGGCGGGGCGCCCTTCCCCTCGAGCATCCCCAGCGCTAGCGCGGCCTCCACCCGCACGCTCGGATCCTCATCGCCCGCTAGCTGTCGGAGGGGGTGGAGGGCTTGTTCGATCCCCGGGAAGGCCGGACCGAGGCGACCGAGGTGCCAGGCCGCCAGGCTGCGGACGAAGGCAAGCTCGTTGCCCAACTCCGCGACGAGGACGGTGATCGACTCTCCACCTGACGGCACCACCCGGGCCGAGGCCGCCGCCGCCCAGACGCGCACGAACGCAACCGGGTCCTGGAGGGTAGCGGCGAGGTCGGACATAGCCTCGGTTGCCGCCGGGCCGATCTCGCCCAGCGCATATGCACCGAGGCGACGCTGGAGTGGATCGCTGCTCGAAAGCTGCCTCACCCAGTCTGGAACGGAAGTCCCTAGGTAGGCGATCTGCGCGCTCATGGCCCGCCCCCCACTCAAGGTCCCACGCCCAGCCGGCGGTCCAGGTTGAACGCGGCGCTTATCAACCCGATGTGAGTAAATGCCTGCGGGAAGTTGCCCAGCGCTTCGCCACGCGGACCCGTCTCCTCGGCGTACAGGCCGAGGTGGTTGGCGTAGGTCAGCATCTTCTCGAAGATGAAGCGGGCCTCCTCGGCGCGGCCCGCCCGGGCCAGCGCTTCCACCAGCCAGAACGTACACATATTGAACGTCCCCTCGCTCCCGGTCAGGCCGTCGCCAGCTCCTCTGCCGATCTCGTAGCGGTGTACCAAGCTGTCGGAAACCAGCTCCGCCATGATCCGATCCAGCGTCCCGCGCATGCGGGGGTCGGTCGGCGACAGGAAGAAGACGAGCGGCATGATCAGATTGGACGCATCCACCGCGTCAGTGGCGAAGTGCTGCACGAACGTCTGCCGCTCGGTGTTCCAGCCGTGCGTCATGATAGTCTCGTAGATGCGGTCCCGCTCCGCAGCCAGGCGGGCGCGATCCAGCGGCAGACTCCTCTTCTGCGCAAGGCGGATCGCTCGGTCCAACGCCACCCAGCACTGCACCTTGGAGTACACGAACTGCTGTTGTCCACCGCGTACCTCCCAGATGCCATCGTCGGCTCGCTCCCAGTTGCTCGTCACCCAGTCCAGCATCTTGCGCACGTGACGCCAGGAGTCATAGGCGATCGGCGTCCCGTACTTGTCGTACAGGTAGACCGCATCCATCAGCTCGCCATAGATGTCCAGCTGCAGCTGGTCGGCAGCGGCGTTGCCGACTCGCACTGGACGCGACCCGCGGTAGCCATCGAGGTGGCCGAGGATCTCCTCGGGCAGTTCGCGCCCGCCGTCGATACGATACATAGTCTGCAAAGGGTCGCCCCGGGCACCCTCGACGGCCCGCTGCCCCAACCAGGCCATGAACTGCTCCGCCTCCGACGTGAGCCCCAGGCGTAGGAAGGCGTAATTGGTGAAGGCGGCGTCGCGCACCCAAGTATAGCGATAGTCCCAGTTGCGCACCCCGCCGATCTCTTCCGGCAGACCGCAGGTCGGCGCCGCCACGATCGCGCCGGTCGGCGCGAACGTCAGCAGCTTCAACACCAGCGCCGAGCGGTGGACCATCTCGCGCCAGCGACCCGAATAGTTGCACTTCCTCAGCCACTGCCGCCAAAAGGCCAGGGTCTGCGTCAGGGCCTCCGTGCCGACCAGCCGCGCCTCGAGCAGGACCCCATCATGAACGCTGTCTTGGCTGGTCTCCTCCACCTGGCGGAGGATGAACGTGGTCGTCTCGCCGGGGTTAAGGACGAACTCGGCAGCGACGCCATCGCCCTGCCGACCAAGCGGGAAGCGGCTGACTAGCGAGACTTTCATGCCTCGTGCCTCGAAGATCGCTCCCCGGCCCTCCAGGACGACCTGGTGGGGCCGGCGCGCGAAGTCGAAGGCCGGCCGGCAGTCGAGGCGGAAGCGGACCGACCCGCGCACCGCCCGCACTACCCGGACGATCTGGTGGATCTTTCTGATCTCGCGCGCGCCTTGGATCGGCATGAAGTCCACGACCTCACCGACGCCCTGGTCGCTAAGAAAGCGCGTCACCAGGACGTTGCTGTCAGGCATGTACATCTGTTTGCACTGCGCCTCGTAGAGGCTGGCGATGCGGAATGAGCCTCCTTTCTGGTCGTCGAGAATTGCCGCGAAGACGCTCGGCGAGTCAAAGTGCGGCAGGCAACACCAGTCGATGGACCCGTCAATGCCAACCAAGGCAACGGTGTGCAGGTCGCCGATGACGCCGTAGGATTCGATCGGCTTGTAGCCCATGATCTCGTCTCCTCCGCTCGACGCTGATCGAGCCCCAAGATAGGCGTAGCGTCAATGCAACCTTTTGGCTCGCAACCTCGCTCATCTCGCCCGCGGCCGGTCATTTACACCAAGGAACACGTCAACACCGCTGTCGCACACGTGTTCGCGCGAAATTTCCCACCGCTACAGTGCTTGCCGTTGCTTGGTTGAAGAAGTCGGACTACGCTTTCGATCCCGCCACAGCGCGGCGTGCTGCGATGCCCGCGATAGATATCGCTTAGCCACGAAGTGTTCCGAGTTCATCGACGCTATGCACCGAAAGCCTCGACTGAAGGGGCGAGACCATGAACGCCGTCCTTCCGATCATTTGCCTTGCAAGGCATGGCGAGACGGCGTGGAGCCTCTCGGGCCAGCATACTGGCCTCACAGATTTGCCTCTCACCGAGCGCGGCGAACTCAATGCGCAAAGTTTGCGCGCGCGGTTGCTAGGCTTCACTTTCGCAAAAGTGTTCACGAGCCCCCTGAAGCGAGCGGTCCAGACATGCGAGCTGGCTGGCTTCAGCGTCGAAGCGGAACCCGACCGCGATCTGCTGGAATGGAATTACGGCCAGTACGAGGGGCGTCGCACAACCGAGATCCATGAAGAACGTCCGGGCTGGCAATTGTTTCGCGACGGCTGTCCGGGAGGAGAAGCACCGAATCAAGTCGGTGCCCGGGCCGATCGCATCGTGGAGCGCGTTCGCAACATCCCAGGTAACGTGTTGTTGTTTTCGAGCGGGCATTTTCTCCGGGTTCTGGCGGCACGCTGGTTAGGCCTCGATGCGGAGGCCGGACGACTCTTCACACTCGACACTGCAAGCCTGAGCATGCTCGGGTACGAACACGATCAGTCAGAACCAGCGATCCGGCTGTGGAATGACATCGGGCACGTCGAAGGTCGGTTCGCACCGAGCTTCGCGCACTGAGCGCTAGTCGGAGTAACATAGTCTTGAAATGTCCGTGCGTGTTACGCGCGTACGATGAGCATATCGCAGAGAGTTGCGTAAGGGTAAGGCCGATGAACCAGGTCGTCTTTCTGGTCGATGTCGACAATACACTTCTCGATAACGACCGCATCCAGGCCGACATCAAAGCCTACCTCGAGCGCCGGTACGGTGCCCCTTGTCGCGATCGGTACTGGGCAATTCTGGAGGAGCTGTTCCAAGAACTGGGGTATCGAGACTATCTCGGTGCACTCCAGCGGTACCGTGTCGAACACCCGCAGGACATGCACCTATTGTCCATGTCGTCATTCCTGGTCGATTACCCGTTCGCCAACCGTTTGTATCCGGGGTCCCTGGATGTGCTCGAACGACTACGTCAGTGGGGCCCAACCGTCCTTCTCACCGATGGCGACGTCGTCTTTCAACCCCGCAAGGTTGAGCGCTCGGGACTTTCGGAGGCAGTCAACTCACACGTGCTGATCTACATCCACAAGGAACTCGCGCTCGATGATGTCGAGGCCCGCTATCCGGCGCTGCACTACGTTCTGGTTGATGACAAGCCGCGTATCCTTGCCGCGGTCAAGGAGGCCTGGGGCAACCGCGTCACCACCGTTCTTCCCCGACAAGGACAATACGCACACGACGTGAACGCCCTGTCCTCCTTCGCCACACCCGACGTGACTGTGGACCGGATCGGAGACCTACTCGACTACGATCTGGGTCGCCTGCTTGCGGCAGCCCCACCGCTCGAAGCTGCGGAGGTGAAACGATGAATGCAACGCAAAAGCTCCATGAACTCGGACAGAGCGTTTGGCTCGACAACATCAGCCGCGACCTGCTGACCAGCGGCACTTTGAGGCGCTACATCGCCGACTTCTCGCTGACGGGACTCACATCGAACCCGACAATCTTCGACCAAGCGATCAAGAACAGCTCTCACTATGATTCAGCGATCCGCAGCAAGCTCACCGAGGGAAAGTCGGGCGAGACGCTATTCTTCGAGCTCGCAATCGAAGATCTTGTCCAGGCAGCAGACCTGTTCCGCCCGATTTGGGACCGCACCAACGGTGTAGACGGGTGGGTCTCGCTCGAGGTCTCGCCACTTCTCACGCATGACACGGCCAGCACAATCGCGGCGGCTAAGGAGTTGCATGCGCAGGCGAAACGCCCCAACCTCTTCATCAAGATACCCGGTACACGAGAAGGGTTGCCCGCCATCGAAGAGTCGATCTTTGCCGGCGTGCCCGTGAATGTGACGCTTTTGTTCAGCCGGGAGCACTATCTCGCTGCCGCCGAGGCATACCTGCGCGGCATCGAGCGTCGGATTGCGGCCGGTCTAAGTCCAAATGTTGGATCCGTTGCGTCGGTCTTCGTCAGCCGCTGGGATGCCGCCGTAGCGAAAGAAGTGCCCGCCCAATTGCGCAATCAACTTGGTATTGCAATCGCGAAACGAACCTACAAGTCGGCTTGCGAGTTGCTCTCCTCGGCCCGTTCGCGGCGCATCTACAACGAGGGTGGGCGGCCACAGCGCCTGTTATGGGCGAGCACAGGAACCAAGGACCCTGCAGCGTCTGACGTTTTATACATCAAGGCGTTGGCCGCGCCGCTTACGGTGAACACCATGCCGGAAAGCACGGTGAAGGCCGTGGCCGATCACGGCGAAATTGGAGAGATTTTGTCGTCCGACGGCGGCGATTCCGAAGTCGTACTCTCGCAATTCGCGAAGGCCGGCGTCGACATCGAAGCGCTAGCAGCGACATTGCAGGATGAGGGCGCCAAATCGTTTGTCAAATCCTGGAATGAGCTGATGAGTGTCATCTCCGCCAAGACCGAGGTGCTCAAGAAGGCAAGCTAAATTCCAATCGAGACAAAGGTCTTCCATGAACATACTGGTCGTTGACGTGGGCGGCACCCACGTCAAGATCCTTGCCTCCGGCGAAAAAGTTAAACGAGAAATTGACTCCGGGCCGACCCTAACGGCCCGGCAGATGGTATCGAGCGTGAAAAAGCTGGCCGATGGCTGGGAGTATGACCTCGTCTCGATTGGCTATCCCGGCCCGGTTGTGCATGACCGGCCTATGGCGGAACCTCACAATCTGGGAAAGGGCTGGATGGGCTTCAACTTCGCTGCGGCATTCAAACTGCCGACGAAAGTCATCAACGATGCGGCGATGCAGGCGCTCGGCAGCTACCGGGGCGGCAAAATGCTGTTTCTCGGGCTCGGGACGGGACTCGGCTCGGCGATGATCGTCGATGGCATCGTGGAGCCGATGGAGCTTGCGCACTTAGCCTACAAGAAGCGGACCTACGAAGACTATGTCGGCGCCCGCGCGCTGGAGGAATTTGGCAGGAAAGCATGGCGGAAGCACGTCGAAGATGTCGTTGAATCTTTGGTTGCGGCTCTCCAACCCGAGGACGTCGTGTTGGGCGGCGGCAACGCGACAAAGTTGAAAACACTGCCACCACTATGCCGTCTTGGCGATAATGCCAACGCGTTCAAGGGCGGCTTCAGGATGTGGGAAGGTCCGCCGAAGGGAACGATCACTCGCTCGCGCAAACAGACTGCGCAAGCCGCCATGGCGCGTCAAAAGGAGCGATAATGGCAACTACCACGAAAACGGTCACCGAGCTTCCAGCCTGGAAGGCCTTGTCCGCCCATTTTCAGAAGATCGATCGCTTGCATCTGCGCGAGCTCTTTGCTCAAGACCCCAAACGCGGCGAGCGCCTGACGGTCGAAGCAGCCGGACTCTACCTCGACTACTCGAAGCACCGCATTACCGGCGAAACGCTGGCTCTGCTGTTGGAACTGGCCCAACAGTCCGGGCTCCGCGCGCGGATCGATGCGATGTTCGCAGGCGAGAAGATCAACGTTTCCGAAAAGCGGGCCGTCCTGCATGTCGCGCTCCGCGCGCCGAAGGGGCAATCGATCCCGGCCGACGGCGAGGACGTTGTGCCCGAGGTCCATTCGGTGCTCGACCGCATGGCCGATTTTTCCAATCGCGTACGCGGCGGTGCGTGGCGCGGCCACACCGGAAAGCCAATCCGTAACATCGTCAACATCGGCATCGGCGGCTCCGATCTGGGGCCGGTGATGGCCTACGAGGCGCTCAAGCATTACAGCGATCGCGCCATGACGTTCCGGTTCGTCTCCAACGTGGACGGCACCGATTTTGCGGAAACGACCCGCGATCTCGATCCAGCGGAGACGCTCTTCGTTATCTCTTCCAAGACCTTCACAACCCTCGAGACCATGACCAACGCCGGGAGCGCGCGCAACTGGTCGCTCGCGGGGCTTGGGGGCGACGAGGAGGCGGTCGCGAAGCATTTCGTCGCGGTGTCGACAAATACGAAAGAAGTGACGAAGTTCGGCATCGACACCGCCAACATGTTTGGCTTCTGGGACTGGGTTGGCGGTCGATACTCCATGGATTCGGCGATCGGACTTTCGACGATGCTTGCTATCGGTCCCGACAACTTTCGCGCCATGCTCGGCGGCTTCCATGAAATTGACGAGCATTTCCGCACCGCGCCCTTCGAGCGCAACATGCCGGTACTAATGGGGCTGCTTGCCATCTGGAATAATAATTTCTTCGGCGCGCCGACCGTAGCGGTGCTACCTTATGAGCAGTACCTGAAACGGTTCCCGGCATACCTCCAGCAGCTAACGATGGAGAGTAACGGCAAGCACGTCACGCTCGATGGTAATCCTCTCACCTACGACACCGGTCCGATCTATTGGGGTGAGCCCGGGACCAACGGTCAGCACTCGTTCTACCAGCTCATCCATCAGGGCACCCGTCTCATTCCCTGCGACTTCATCGCCTTTCACAAGACACTCAACCGACTTGGACAACAGCACGACATGTTGCTCGCGAACGTCTTCGCGCAGGGCGAAGCGTTAGCGTTTGGCAAGACACCTGACGAAGTAAGCGCAGAGGGATCGGCCGATTGGCTCGTTCCGCATCGCGTATTCGAGGGAAACCGACCGTCCAATACGATACTGATGGAACAGCTGACACCCGCGGCGCTGGGCAAACTCGTCGCACTGTACGAGCACAACGTCTTCACTCAAGGCGCAATTTGGCAAGTCGATTCATTCGACCAATGGGGTGTCGAACTCGGCAAGGTGCTGGCGCAACGCATCATCCCCGAACTGACCAACGAAGCCGAACCCAAATTCGCCCACGACAGCTCGACCAACGCCTTGATCCGCCGACATCGCAGGTTCAGGGACAGGTTGCACTAGACACTGATTTCGAAACGCCAGGTTACCAGCGCACGGGGAGATAATAACGCCGCAGCTTAAAAACAGGAGCCACTCATGCAACTCGGAATGATCGGCCTCGGCCGAATGGGCGCCAATATGGTGCGAAGACTTGTCCGGCATGGTCACCAATGTGTCGTCTTCGACATGTCGCCGAATGCCGTTGCGGAACTGGTGAAAGACAACGCGACAGGAAGCTCCTCGCTGAAGGATTTCGCGAAGAAGCTCGAAAAGCCGCGCGCGATCTGGTTGATGGTTCCTGCGGCCGTCGTGGATACATCGATCCGCGATCTGCTGCCGCTGCTTGAAGCCGGCGACATTCTGATCGACGGCGGCAACTCGTACTACATCGATGACATCAGGCGCTCCAAGGAACTGGCTCAGAAGGGCATTAATTATGTAGATGTCGGCACCAGTGGCGGTGTGTGGGGTCTCGAGCGCGGCTACTGCATGATGATCGGTGGTCCTGACCAGGCAGTGCAGCGGCTGGATCCGGTCTTCAAGACGCTTGCTCCGGGCGTCGGCGAAATCCCGCGCACGCCGGGACGAGAGCACGCCGCCGCCGGCACCTGCGAGCATGGCTATCTCCACTGCGGGCAGAGCGGAGCCGGTCATTTCGTCAAGATGGTCCATAACGGTATCGAGTACGGGCTGATGGCGGCGTATGCCGAGGGGCTTGGTATCCTGCGCGCCGCGAACATTGGCAAGCAGACGCACGCGGCGGACGCCGAAACAACGCCGCTTCGCGTTCCCGAGCACTACCAGTATGACCTGAATCTGCCCGAAATCGCAGAAGTGTGGCGGCGCGGCAGCGTGGTCGCGTCGTGGCTTCTAGACTTGACGGCAACGGCATTGCTGGAAGATCCGGCGCTTTCCAAATTCGCTGGGCGCGTATCCGACTCCGGCGAAGGACGCTGGACCATCGCAGCAGCGATCGACGAGGCAGTGCCCGCCCCGGTTCTGACGACGGCGCTTTACGAACGCTTCAGTTCTCGCGGCGAGGCCGATTTCCAGAACAGGCTGCTTTCGGCGATGCGCTACGAGTTCGGTGGACACTTGGAAAAAGGCAGCCAGTGAGAGACCCAGATGGCCTTGAGCGAACCCAGATCCGACGCATTGGTATTTTTCGGCGCAACCGGCGATCTTGCCTACAAGAAGATTTTTCCGTCGCTGCAAGCCATGCTGAAGCGGGGCCACCTCGATGTGCCCGTCATCGGCGTCGCGAAGGCCGGCTGGACCCTCGACCAGCTCAAGGCCCGAGTACGAGATAGCCTCGAAAAGCACGGCGGCCTCGACGCCGCTGCGTTTGACAAGCTAGCCGGTCTTTTACGTTACGTAGACGGCGACTATGCCGATCCCACTACGTTCGACGCCCTTCGCAAGCAGCTCGGTTCGGCGCAGCGGCCGGCACATTATTTGGCGATCCCACCCGCCTTGTTTGCAACCGTAGTGGAGCATCTCGACACTGCCAATTGCACAAACGGCGCGCGTGTCATTGTGGAGAAGCCATTCGGGCATGATCTCGCCTCCGCACGGAACCTCAACAGGATCCTGCTCGCCAGG
The DNA here is from genome assembly GCF_059512345.1 of Bradyrhizobium sp. Unk1. Classification (NCBI taxonomy): domain Bacteria; kingdom Pseudomonadati; phylum Pseudomonadota; class Alphaproteobacteria; order Hyphomicrobiales; family Nitrobacteraceae; genus Bradyrhizobium; species Bradyrhizobium sp. Unk1. The sequence goes on along the minus strand of NZ_JCAMOP010000023.1, from coordinate 50,428 downwards.
TTCGACGAAGATCACATCTTCCGCATCGACCACTATCTCGGAAAACGACCTGTTCACAACATGGTCTTCTTTCGCTTCGCAAACGCCTTCCTGGAGTCGTTCTGGGACCGCAAGTTCGTGAGCAGCGTGCAGATCACGATGGCGGAGAATTTCGGCGTGCAGGGTCGCGGCGCCTTCTATGACCAAACCGGCACAATTCGCGACGTTATCCAAAATCATCTGTTTCAGGTGTTGGCGAATCTCGCGATGGAGCCGCCGGCCCGATCCGACAGCGAATCGCTGCGTGACGAGAAAGCCAAGGTTCTGAGATCGATTCCGCCGATCGCTGAGAACGAATTGGTGCGCGGACAGTTTCGCGGCTACCGGCAGGAGCCAGGCGTTGCTCCGGAGTCGCAGGTGGAGACGTTCGCCGCGCTCCGGCTGGAGATCGACTCCTGGCGCTGGCAGGGAGTGCCATTTTACATCCGAGCCGGAAAATTGCTTCCCGTGACTTGCACGGAGGTAATCGTACGCCTTCGTGAGGCGCCGCGGATATTCCCCCATAGCGCCGCGATACCGAATTACTTGCGGTTTCGCATCAATCCCGACATGGCCATTGCTCTCGGCACGATGGTGATGGATGAGGATGATCGAGAAATCGGGGAGCCTGTCGAGTTGCTGGCCAGCCGGCGCCCTGGCCCAGAGGAGATGGATGCATATGAACGCGTGCTCGGCGACGCGATGAACGGCGATCGGACGCTGTTTGCACGACAGGACTACGTCGAAGAAGCCTGGCGGATTGTCGATCCGGTCTTGAGAAAGACGACACCCGTCTACGAATACCATGCAGGAAGCTGGGGGCCTCACGAAGTGGACAAGAATGTCACACCGCCGGGCGGCTGGCTCAACCCAACGGTCGTGTGACGCACTCGATGGCGGCAGCCTATCGCTGACGGCGCGCCAGCGGCCATGTTATCGACACCCGCGGGAGGGAATCAGCCATGACGGACGCCGAACTCGACCAACTCGCGATCAACACCATCCGCACACTGTCGATTGACGCAGTTCAGGCCGCGAACTCCGGCCATCCGGGCACGCCGATGGCGCTTGCTCCACTTGTCTATACGCTATGGAATCGAGTCATGCAGTTCGATCCGCAAGATCCGATCTGGCCCGGTCGCGACCGCTTCGTGCTGTCGAACGGCCACGCGTCGATGCTGCTGTGGTCCGTGCTTTACCTTACCCGCACGCAGGCCGTGAATGCCGACTACGAGACGTTGGGAAGGCCTGCTGTTACCCTCGACGATATCCGCCGCTTTCGCCAGCTTGGGAGTCACGCGCCAGGACATCCCGAATACCATCTGGTATCCGGCGTCGAGACCACCACCGGCCCGCTCGGACAAGGTATCGCGACCAGCGTCGGTATGGCGATCGCGCAGCGCTGGCTCGCTGCGCGATACAACAAGCCGGACTTTACCATCTTCGACTACGATATTTACGCCGTATGCGGCGACGGCTGCCTGATGGAAGGCATCAGCTCGGAAGCGGCGTCGCTGGCCGGCCACCTCGGCCTTGATAACCTGTGCTGGATCTACGACAACAATCATATCACGATAGAAGGCAGCACACGGCTGGCCTTCACGGAAGATGTAGCCGTCCGTTTCACCGGCTACGGCTGGAACATCCTGTACGTTAGTGATGCCAACGATACCGCGGGCATCGAACGGGCCTTGACGACGTTCCGGGATACGAAAGGCCGGCCGACGCTGGTGATACTCAGTAGTCACATCGGATATGGCTCGCCACACCGCCACGATACTGCTGCGGCACATGGCGAACCGCTCGGTGTTGAAGAAGTCGAGCTCACCAAGCGCGCCTACGGTTGGCCGGAAAACTCAGATTTCCTCGTGCCAGACGGCGTTCGCGAACATTTTGCCGCCGGCGTTGGCGTGCGAGGCGCTGAGGCTCGTCGTAGATGGGAGGACCTATTCGCTGGTTACCGTGCGAAGTATGCGGCACTGGCAACCGAGATCGACCAGATGCAACAACGGATACTTCCGGAAGGTTGGGACCGCAACCTGCCGATATTCCAAGCGGATTCGAAGGGCGTCGCGGGTCGTGAAGCTTCGGGAAAGGTCTTGAATGTTCTGGCGCAGAACGTTCCCTGGTTAATCGGCGGTTCGGCCGATCTGGGTCCATCGACCAAGACGCTTTTGACCTATGAAGGCGCAGGAGATGTCCAGGCCGCCACACCGGGTGGCAAGAATTTGCATTTCGGCATCCGCGAGCATGCGATGGCAGCAATCCTGAACGGTCTCGCACTGTCGAAATTGCGGCCGTTCGGCGCGACATTCCTGATCTTCAGCGATTACGCTCGGCCCGCGATGCGACTCGCTGCACTGATGGAATTACCGGTCGTTTTTGTTTTCACCCATGATGCGATGGGCGATGGCGAAGATGGCCCAACGCACCAGCCGATCGAGCAGCTCGCCTCAATGCGAGCAATGCCAGGTCTGACGCTGTTCCGGCCGGGTGATGCCAACGAAGTGGTCGAGGCCTATCGCTACGTCATGCAGCTTCGTCATCGGCCAGCCCTGCTGGCGCTGTCTCGCCAACCGTTACCGATCCTCGATCGCAGCAAGTATGCATCGGCATCCGGGGTGGCGCGAGGCGCCTATGTGCTTGCCGACCCCCCTCAGGGCACGCCAGACATCATCTTGATTGCCACCGGCAGCGAGTTGAGTCTCGCGGCCGACGCTCATGAGAGACTTAGCTTCGATGGTATCCGTTCGCGCGTGGTCTCGATGCCGTCCTGGGATGTCTTCGAACGCGAGACCCAGGAATACCGCGATGACGTCTTGCCACCTGAGATCACAGCCCGCGTTGCGATCGAGCAGGCGTCCACATTCGGCTGGGAGCGGTACGTCGGGAGAACTGGCCGAATCATTGGCATGCACACATTTGGCGGTTCCGCTCCGCTGAAGGCGTTGCAGCAGGAGTTCGGATTCACCGTCGATCATATCGTCGCGACGGTTAAGGCGCTGTTGCAACCCTCGAAAGCCGCATAGCATGGACGATGTCGGGCAACGTCGCCCCCGTTCGGCTGAGCATGCAAGGCTTGCCGACTCCTCGCCCGATACTCCCGGCGACTGGAAAGCGATCGGGCCTTACGTTAGTGAGCGGGCTTGGGGCACCGTGCGCGAAGACTACAGTGCCGATGGCAAAGTCTGGCAATACTTCCCATACGAACACGCGCGCTCGCGCGCCTATCGGTGGAACGAGGACGGTCTTGCCGGCCTTTGCGATCAATCGCAGCGCCTGTGTTTTGCTCTCTCCTTTTGGAATGGACGTGACCCCTTCCTGAAGGAACGTATCTTCGGTCTCGGTGGTCCAGAAGGAAATCACGGCGAGGACGCCAAAGAGTGCTGGTGGTATATCGACGCAACACCGACCAGCTCGTGGCTTCGTTGGCGTTACCACTATCCCCAGCTAGAGTTTCCCTACGCGTTGCTTCGGCAGGAGAACGCAAGGCGCAACAAGGACGAGCCCGAATTTGAACTCCTGGATACCGGTGTTTTCGAAGGGGATCGTTACTGGCAGATCACGGCGGATTGCGCCAAAGCATCACCCGACGACGTATGCGTGCGCATCAGCGTTCGAAACGCCGGATCCGACGCAGCTGAGCTTCAGGTGCTTCCGACACTGTGGTTCCGCAACCGTTGGTCCTGGGAGGCTGGCATCGCGCGGCCGATTATCCAGGCGACGACTGAGACCGGCAACGTCGGCGCGATCGCTGAAGAAGAACTGCTGGGCCGCTGGCGCTTCACTGCCGGGGCGGACCCAGCCGGAAGGCCGCCGCCGTTGCTGTTCTGTGAAAACGAAACCAATGCCCGATACCTGTATGGCGTCACCACCGAGCAGACGCCCTATCCGAAGGACGGCATCAACGACCATGTCGTTCACGGTGCGGCGACCGTAAATCCTGCGAGGCGGGGTACAAAAATGGCCTGCTGGTATCGCCTCAAAGTCGCTGCCGGCGAAACGGTCGAGCTCAGGCTTCGCCTGGCACGTGATGGACGCGACCAGGCTGCGAACCTCGGAGCAGACTTCGAGCGAATCCATGCCGAGCGTAGGCGCGAAGCAGACGAGTACTATGCAGCGCTGACCCCTGACGGCGCGAGCGACGATGAGGCCGCCGTGATGCGACAAGCGTTCGCTGGCATGCTGTGGAGCCAGCAGTTCTACCACTACGACGTCGCGCGCTGGCTCGACGGCGACACCATACGTCCGCCCGACGCTCGCGCGTCTGGTCGCAACGCGGACTGGCGCCATCTCAACAACCACGACATCATCGCCATGCCCGACAAATGGGAGTATCCATGGTATGCCTCCTGGGACCTCGCCTTCCATTGCGTGGTGCTGGCGCACATCGACCCCTCAGCAGCGAAGCATCAAATGCTGCTGCTGGCGCGCGAATGGTACATGCACCCGAACGGCCAGTTGCCGGCGTATGAATGGAATTTCGGAGACGTAAATCCGCCAGTTCAGGCGTGGGCCACGCTTGCGGTGTTCCGGATCGATGGCGGCACCGATTTCGACTTTCTAGCTCGCGCGTTTCAAAAGCTCCTGATCAACTTCACCTGGTGGGTAAATCGAGAGGACGCGTGTGGCGACAACGTATTCGAGGGCGGCTTTCTCGGTCTCGACAACATCGGCCCGTTCGACCGCTCGCAAATGCACCCTGATGGCGATGTCCTGGAGCAGTCGGATGGCACCGCCTGGATGGCTAAGTTCTGTCTCAACATGCTGGAGATGGCTCTCCTGCTTGCCAACCACCAGCCTAGCTACGAGGACGTCGCGGTAAAGTTCTTCGAGCATTTCGCCTTAATCGCGACCGCTATGAACAAGCTGTGGGATGACAAAGACGGCTTTTTCTACGATCGGCTTCGCAAGCGCGACGGCTCGACTTTCACGGTGCGCGCACGTTCTATGGTGGGACTGTTGCCAATCTTTGCGGCGGTACAGCTCGATGCGACGCTGTGGGACCGACTGCCGATGTTCCGCAAGCGCGCGCGCTGGTACATCGAAAACAAGCCTGGCCTTGCAGAATTCCTGCACACACCTGCGACCAATGAACGCCCTCGGCTGATCTCGCTGGTGGGCAAGTCGCGCATGAAGCGGATTCTCGCGTGTATGCTCGACGAATCAGAATTTTTGTCGTCTTACGGGCTGCGATCCTTGTCGCGTTACCACCGCGAACATCCACTTATCGTCAACATGGATGGACATGTTGCCCGTCTTGACTATGAGCCTGGCGAATCTCGAACAGGGCTGTTCGGCGGCAATTCAAACTGGCGCGGACCGATTTGGTTTCCGCTCAATTTTCTTGCGATCGAGTCGCTACGACATCTTCATACCAACCTTGGCGAAGACTTTACGGTTGAATTGCCTACAGGATCGCGTCGGCAAGCAAGTCTCGAGCAAGTGGCCGAAGAACTCGAGCGCCGATTGCTCAGATTATTCCTCCGAGACTCAGACGGCCGGCGACCAGCACTGGGATCGGATTCACGCTTCCAGCGCGATGGGGCATGGCGCGATTCTTTGCTCTTCTACGAATACTTTCACGGCGATACCGGCGAAGGACTTGGCGCCTCGCATCAGACCGGATGGACGGCTCTGGCCGGCGCACTGGTGGCAAATCGGCGGTTCCGAAGTGCTCAGAAGTAATGGACGCCAGCAGGCATACGTCAGCTTCTTGGCGCATGATAGCATCCAAGGTGACGAGTCGCAGCCAGCCAACCTCGCTGGCGCATTACAGGGATACGGTACGCGCTGTAATCCCACGGACATGAGCACGACCGCACACGATGCCCAACGACCATGGCTATTTGCGCTGTACCGAGACTGTGACGGCGATGCGTTGAGCAGCTTAAGGTTTTTGCTCATGAACCCCCGAACCGACAATCCGGTTCTGGTTCTGCAGCAAGCCGTACCCTGCGGCGACGGGCAGAACAGATTGTCCGTTTTGCTCGCCCTAATATCCTATTCTACGATGAGCATGTGATCGATCTGTACCATCGGATCAGCGCGCCGTATCGAATGGGGTGGAGATAAAGAAAGAAAGGAAAAGTCGCCCAGCAATCCGGCCGGGCGACGTGCGACCACAAAAAACGTCGCACGAGACCCGTTTCGTTCTCGGCGGACCTCCTCGCAATTTATTGAAGAAGAAGGCCTTTTATTTGGTGGGCGCACCAGGGCTCGAACCTGGGACCCCCTGATTAAGAGTCGGCCACGGGTTGAGAGCAATCAATGACTTGCCGGTCGCACCCCTGGGCTTGTCCGGCCGAAAATGGGCATTCGTCGCACGATCACAGTCGACCGTTATACTGGCCGTTATCCGAAGCGGTCGGGACATTTGTCCCCGGGGGAATCTTGTCATTTAATGCTGGGCGACTGCGTCGCGAACGGGCGGATCTCGCCCTCAACGTTTGATCTCCAATCGTTTTCGTGGCCTCGATACCTCCACTCGAAACTGGAAGCACGGCATTTGCGCAGAAGCGTAACAGCTGCCTGACTCTTCACCACGCATAACGGACGACGCCCTTGCCGGCGTAGCTGCGCGTGCTGGTCGAGAACTCCCCTTCAAAGGTCGCCGCCGCGGACCAGCCGTTCGCCCACTTCAGCTCGGCGGATGCCGTGGTGAGCGCGGAGTCGGACGCCTGCGCCGCACCGTTGACGACGAAGCTTGCGCCCGGCAGCGCCTGGAAGGTCGCCGCGACCGCGCGGTCCGGATTGTAGTCATGCGCCCAGGCAAAGCGGCTACGCAGCGTCAACACGCCGTTCTGCATCGCGAACGACTTGTCGGAGCGAATGCCCAGTTCGCTGCGCGTGTCGGTCACGCCCTTCGCGCCATAGGCCACCGCAAACGCCGACGCACCGGACACGACCTGTTCGGCGTAGGCAGGAAGGTCAAGCGCCGTGACTTGCGCCGCGGCGTAGGGGGTGATGCCGACACCACCCGCCACAGGTGCGACGAAGCGATACCCACCCTCGAGGCGCCCGGACCAGGCATTGGCATTGAACTCGGCGCGCAGGTGATCGATGCCCGCGACCGTCACCACGCGGTTGGTGGTGATGTCCTGCCAGCCATAGGCGAGCGCGGCGGAGACATATGCCGGGCCGTTGCTATGCCGCACATAGGCGCCGGCCTGGAACAGGTCGGAACGGCCGGAGCCGAGACCATTCACGCCAAAGTTCGTGCCGCCGCCGGCGAGCGCGAAGCCGGCAAGCGTGTTCGGAGCGACCAGATAGTCGGCACCCACAGCGGTGCCGTAAATGCTGCTGGTCGTGTTGTTCGACCCGGTGACCGCATTGCCGTCAGTCGATTGTGAACCGCCGAAGCCCTCCGCCCACACGCTCCAGTGCGACTCGAAGCTGCGCGGCGGCGCCTTGGTGAACATCGCAAACGCATCGGTCGCCTTGCGCGCCGCATACGCGCTCGCGCCCTGCTCGTCTGCAAAGCCGGTCGCGTCGCTCGTTGCGCCCGGCCCGCCAGCGCGTCCCGCGAAGGGATCGGTGAGAAGGCCCATGAACTGGCCCATCGCAACGAACGTCCCCTGCTGCACGGTTGTGCCAAGCTCGCCGGAGGCTTGCGTCAATCCCGCCCCGTTCAGCGCGCCATAGACCAGCGGAATGCCGCCGTTGCTGTTGAAGGAATTGATGAACGCATTGGCGACCGCCTGCTGATTGCGGGAGAGGCCGCCGCCATAGCTCAGCGCCGACGGGCCCGGCGTGAAGTTCAGCGCCAGATTGAGATAGGCGTTGTTGGCATCGTAGCTGAGGCTGGTGTGGAAATTCGCCGGAAGATTGGTGTTCGCGACCGTCGACGCGAAGGTCCCGGACACGCCACCACTCGTGGTGAGGATGTTGTATTTCTTCTCGATATAGCTGCCATTGGCGAATACCGCATTGACCGCGGCGCCGCCGAGCGTCGCCGTGCCCGTGACTAGGGTGTTCGCCGCAGCCGACGGGGTCACCTGCATCAGGTACATGGCGCCGGACTGGAGCACGAGATTGCCGCTGATGTTCAGCGAGCCGGTCGGGCTTGCCGCATTGCCCGGCGCGAGCGTGCCACCGCTCATGATGGTGGTCGCGCCGAGACGGCCCGTGCCGGACAACGTGCCGGCCGTGTTCACCGTGACGGCCGATGCGCCCGCGATCGAGCCATCCACCTCCAGCGTGCCGCCATTGACCGTCGTGGCCCCGGTATAGCTATTGGCGCCCGCGAGGGTGACGACGCCGTTCGTCGTCTTGGTCAGCCCGCTCGATCCCGCCAGGACACCATTCACGGTGCCAGCCTGCATATCGAAGGCCGTCGATGCGTTGATGGTTGCCGACGAGTCCAGCGTGCCACGCGTCATCTGGTAGGTGGTGGTGTTCAGCGTCCCGTTCTGGATCGTGCCGCCGGCCTGGGTGACGCCACCGTTCTGGGTTTGCGTGGTGCCATAGAGTTTGAGTATGCCGCCATTCACCGCCAGACTGTTGGCCGTGTCGCCTAAGCTCGCCCCGGATTGAATGCCGAGGGTGCCGCCGTTGACGATCGTCCCGCCGGTGTAGGTATTGGCGCCCGTGAGGAAGACGGCGCCGTTCGTCGTCTTGGTCAGCCCGCCCGATCCCGCCAGGATACCGCTCACGCCGCCCGCCTGCATATCGAAGGCCGTCGATGCGTTGACGGATATGTCCAGCTGGCCGCCCGTCATTCGGTAGGTAGTGGTGCTCAGCGCCGCCGCTATACCCTGGATCCTGCCGCCGGTCTGGGTAACGCCACCATTCTGGGTTTCCGTTACGCGGTAGAGTTGGAGTATGCCGCCATTCACTGCCAGACTGTTGGCCGTGTTGCCCAAGGCCCCAGCGGAACAAACGCAGAACTTGCCATCATTGACGATCGTCCCGCCGGTGTAGGAGTTGGAACTGGAGAAGCCGACCGTACCGGGGCCGGAGATCGTCACGGATCCGGCGCCGCTAACTGTCCCGATTACCCCGAACGACGCGCTGGTCGACGCCGTCGTGATCACCGTGTTCGAATTGAGTTGAAGGTTAGCCGCCACGTCGGGCGGATTGACCCCGGTGGACTGGGTTTGCACATTGATCGCTGCAGACCCCGTGCTGGCCTGCATGATCAGCACGCCGCCCACAGCGAACTGGAAGCCGCTGCGGGCGGCAATGGCGGCGGCGGTGGCGTTGACATTGAGGGTGCCCACCGTAAACGGGCCGCCCCCAACATTAACGATGGAGATCCCTCCGACAGAATTGGTCGCGTTGAATGTCGCGACCGCATCGACTGCGTTCGGCACGGTCCCGGGCGTCCACTTGGTGCTGTCCCCCCAACTATCGCCGTTGCCGCCATTCCAGGTCTGTGCTTTCGCATCGCCTGCCGAGACGATCGCCGCCGTCCCGACCGCGATCAGCGCCGTCGTGCCAAGCAGCGCGTGCCGTATCCCAGCAGCCGATGATTTCAACCCTCGCGTCAAAGTCGCAACGATCACCGTCGGCACCGCCGGCCGCATTCCAAGAACGCTCATGTCCACCCCAACAGCGCCGGCAGCCCGAAGGCCGCGAACCCACTTCCAAAAGCCGACTCGCGATGAGCGACTCACCCCAAGCCTGCTTACCCTCCCTCACGTCGAATTTGTCGGGGAATGCCATTGCGCGTTGTAAATGCATGTAAGGACGATGCGCGCGTTCGTGGTCAGGATGGCTTTGCTACCAAGGCGCACCGACGCGTTTGGCCGATCCTGACGTACCAACAAAGAGCCGCGCCGCAATCAGCGACGCGATCGACGCGCCGCTCGGAAACATCTGCGCTGCATCAACACCGGGAAGATGTTAAGGACCGCTGCTCGCAACGTTCCGCCCGGCTCCCATCCCATGTCGATCACTTCTGACTGCATCCGCTCCCCATACGTTAAGGGCGCGCACTCTTGACGGCGGCTGTTCTGGCACACCGCGCCGCTCTGAGGCGCCGCATGGCGGTCTGCGTGCTCGCGCTGACGGTTCTGCTGGCGGGACTGACGCTGCCCAGTGGTTTCGCAGCGGCCGGTAAGGATGACGTGGATCTGGCGCGCGTCGCGGATCACCTGTTGCTCGTGCAATCTTTGTCGCTCCTGGAAGACCGCGACGGCCGGCTCTCCGCCGAAGAGGTGCTCAGGCATCCGGGGTGGAGTCCAGCGTCGCCCCGAGCGTTGACCCGGGGATTCACCAGTTCTGCCTTCTGGCTGCGCGGGACGTTCTATAACAGCAGCGATCAACCGGTCACGCGGTGGCTGTCCGTCGGAGTCGTGCGGCTGGAGGACGTGCGCTATTTCCGGTTTGCGCCCGGCGAGGACAAGCCTTCCGAAACATTGCTCGCCGGCAACCGGATGCCCCTCGAAAGCCGTCCGGTCAGAGCGGCCCGGTCCGTGTTTCCCGTTACGCTCGCGCCGGGGGAGCGGATCGTCGTCGTGCTGCGCGTGCAAAGTCGCTCTTCAATCAGCATCGAGACCAGCGTGTGGAGCCCCGCCACGTTCCAGGAGGCGGAGGCGCCAGACGCACTCATCGAGATGTTGTTGATCGGATCGATGTCGACTATCGCGATCCTCGCTTTGGTGCCGGGCTTGCTCCGGCGTGATCGAGTCTTCCTGGCGCTTGGCGCCGGGGCCATAGCCGAAATCGTCTACGACATAGCCTTCCAGGGGTTTTTGTACCGCTACTTCCTCACGGGCGGCGGGGATATCGTCCTGCGCGCACCGGGTGTCCTCGGTCCGATCGCGCATGTGCTTCTTTGCACGATGGGAATAATGTTCATCGGAACGGATCGCATCGCGGTTTGGCAGAGAATTCTTGGCGCATTCAGCGGCATAATGTTGGCGGGATCGCTGTGGGCCGCCTTCGGCGACTACCGAACCGCCGCCTCTGTGCTCACTATCCTGCATGTCGTCTATGAGGTCGTATGGATCGTCGCCGTCCTCGATAGCTGGCGCCGCGGCTTTGGCAATGCCCGGCTGGTCTTGCTCGCAAGCAGCCCCGGGGCCCTCAGGTTTTTCCTGTATCTCGGACACATTCTCGGCATGTGGCCGGCCTCCTGGTCCGTAGGCTCGGAAATCGCCTGGAACAATCTGACCGTCATGCTGCTGCTGATGTTGGTTGCGGTCGGGCGTCTCCGCGAGGTGCAAAACGCGAGAGCACAAGCCCAGCAGGAATTGATGGACATCAAGGAGCACGAACGGGAGCGTTTGCAGCAAGCGGTCGACGAGCGCACTCGCGAGCTTCAGGCCGCGCTGGTTGCAGCGGACGAAGCCAATCGCGCCAAGTCGGATTTTCTGACTGTGATGAGCCACGAGATCCGCACGCCGATGAACGGCATGCTCGGTGCCATCCATCTGCTGAAATCCATGCCCCTGGCGGGCAAGGTGCGCACCGCGGTCGATGTCGCCGAGCGGACGGGCGCTGCAATGCTGGCGACCATCGGCGACATCCTGGATTTTGCGAGGATCTCCGACGACAGGCTGGAAACCAATTACGCGCCCTTCGACCTTCATGCATTGCTTGCAGATGTCCAAGCGATCATGAGCCTGCGCGCCGAGCAGAAGCATCTGCTGCTCACGGTCACCGCCGATCCGGCATTGCCGGCGGCGGTGATGGGCGACGTCGACCGGCTCCGGCAGGTGCTGCTGAACCTCGTCGGCAACGCCGTGAAGTTCACCGAGACCGGCGAGATTTTCCTGTCCGCGGCGCCGGACGCCGACCAAGCCGACTGGATCCGGTTGGAGGTGATGGACACCGGCATCGGCATCCCACAAGAGAGACACGACCGGCTATTCGAGCCCTTCACGCAGGCCGACGCATCGATTGCCCGGCGATTTGGCGGCACCGGACTTGGCCTTGCGATCTGCCGGCGACTGACTGAAGCCATGGGGGGCAGCATCAAGGCGGACAGTCCACCAGGACTGGGCAGCACCTTTCAAGTCCGATTACCGCTCCCGCCGGCTGAAGCAGACGACATCGCAGCCCCGGCCCCCGATGAACGAGGCGATGCCGTGCGGAAGTCGCGCAGCGTACTCGTCGTGGACGATGACGAAAACAATCGATTTGTTCTCTCCGGCTTGCTCGGCGTGATGGGACACCGTGTGATGGAAGCTGATGATGGTACGCAGGCGCTCGCACGATTGGCTGAGCAGCCGGTTGATGTGGTGTTGGCTGATCTCCAGATGCCCGGCATGGATGGAACGGAGCTGGTCCGTCGCATCCGCACCCTGCCGGGGGACCGCGCAACCGTTCCGATTGTTGCCGTTACCGCCAATGTCGCGTCGGGCGTGGTCGAACGCTGCTTGGAAGCGGGCATGGATGGCTATCTGTCCAAGCCGGTGATGCCCGACGACCTGCAACGCGCGATCGACGCAGTCTGCGCCGGCCGGCCGCTCGCGCGGGTCGGCGCACAGGCGCACGAGAGGGACTTTCTGGCTTCGCTGAAGCAAGCACTCGGCGTAGAGGCCGCCCGTCGACTGGTCGGGCAAGCCTTGGCGGCAGTCGAACAGGGCGCGGCGGAGATCGACGCCTCCCTGCAACGCGGCGACCACGAGCGCGCGCGCCAAGCCGCACACCGGGTGGCCGGCTCAGCGGGGCTTGCCGGACTAACAAGGCTAAGCACGGCCGCGGCAACCCTGGAGGATCGCCTCGCCCAATCGGGGACGGACGGGATCGACACGGAGGTCAGCGCCATGCTTGCTCTGGCAGGACGCTCCGCCGAAGAGCTCCGGCGCATCTATTCCGGTCTGGCGCAGAACCGGTAGCCGATGCCGGGTACGGTGACGATCAATCGGGGCATGCGCGCCGGATCGCCCAGCTTGCGGCGCAGACTGCTGACGATGACGTCCACCACACGCGACGAGGTACCGATGCTGTCTGACGCGATGGCATCCAGCAGCTGCGCGCGCGACACGGTGCGTCCTGCCGCGGCCACCAGGGCCGCCAGCACGTCGAATTCAGATGGAGGCAGCGGAATGGGCTGTCCCTGCGTATTCGTCAGAACGCGTGCGGCGGGATCGAACGACCACCCCTCGAATCGGATCGCCGCACCCTTCTCGCTGTTCCGGCGGCCGAGCAAGGCCATCAGGCTTGCGACGAGCTGCCGCGGGTGGAACGGCTTGACCAGATAGTCGTCGACGCCGAGCTCCGCCGCGACGGCGCGGCTGCCTGCGGAGTCGTCCCGCGTCGTGATGCAGATCGGCACGTCCAACCGCGTTCGCAACTGCCGGACGAGAGCGAGCCCCTCCTCGTCGGGAAGACCGAGGTCGAGGGCGATGGCATCGACGGGCTGATCCGGCAAACGCAACGCGGCACGCATTTCCGCTGCCGTGGATGCGACCGTCACCGCGACACCTTCCTTCTCCAGATAAGCCGCCAGAAGCGTCTGCACAAAAACCTCATCCTCAACGAGGAGGACCGACGGAAGACGTCCTGCCATGGTTCTATGAATCCATTCTGTTGTCAGATCGAGCAGTGCTCTTTTTGGCGCGCTTTGGGCCATCGAACAAGGATCAGGCACCGCGAAAACGAGGTGGGGACGCACGGCCTTCGGACCGCGGCGATGGAAATCGTGGGGTGGGGGAGCGAGTCGCCCACCGCAGCGAACAATCCGATTCTGGTTCTGGAGAAGACGGCACCCAAACCGAGGGGCAGAACGGATCGTCCGTTTGCTCGCCCGAATATCCTATTCTACGACGAGCACGTGATCGGCCTGTATCATCGCGTCTGCGCGCTGTATCGAATGGAGTGAGGATAGGGAAACAAAGGATAAGTTGCACAGCAATCCGGCGTGCGACGTCCGACCAAAACAAACATCGCACGAGACCCGTTTTGTTCTCGGCCACTATCGCGCGATAATATTGAAAAGGAAGGACTTTTACTTGGTGGGCGCACCAGGGCTCGAACCCGGGACTCGCTGATTGAGAGGCGTGTGATTTAGTTGCTGGATCAATTCCCATTCCGACAAGTAAGCCGCTTTTCGTGCATTGAACCTGCAGCGGGATTTCTCATTGTCGGAATGACGCACCTTGGATCGGGGTCCCCCTCTGCGTCATCCGTGACTGGTCGTTCGCGAGGAATCCGCCAGGGTCAAGGCATGCGCCTCCGCCACGCCATGAACTTTGGGCCGATCGCGAAGCCACGATGGGCCGGAGAAGGAATGGCGGAATCAAAACCTGCTTGATTATTCAACGATTTCAAAGCGCATTTGGAAAAAAGGCTAGGTTGGCAGCCAAATGAAGAAGCGAACCTCGCAGGTCGGATCAGCTCCGACGCGTTGTCGCTGATCGCTAGCGACGCGGCGACTCGTATTGAAAGCTCCATCAAGGATTGACGAGCTTCCTGCGAACGGCGTAGCGGACCAGCTCGGCCGTCGATGACATTCTGAGCTTGCGCATCGCTGACGCGCGGTGAGTCTCGACGGTCTTTACGCTCAACTTCAGGATGACGCCGATCGACTTATTTGTGTGTCCCTCTGCAATAAGCTGGACAACGCCCTGCTCGCGCGCGGTGAGCAGCATGTCGGACGTATTTTGCTTGCCGGCCTGGTATTCGTGGAGCAACTTCTCCAACAGAACGCCCGTAAAGTAAGGTCTTCCATCGAGCAAGGCCTCGATCGCGAAGATCAGGTGCCTACTGGCGTCCGATTTGAACAGGAAGCCGCGAACGCCAGCCAGGATGGCTTCAGTCAGCAATTCCTCATTCTCGTGCATCGTCAGGATCAATACTTCGGTGCGCAGGTGCATCGACTTGAGGCGGCGGCTGACCTCAAGTCCGTTCATCAGCGGCATCGAATAGTCGGCTATCACGACGTCCGGACGTGTCTCCATCGCCAAAGCCACGGCCTGCTCGCCGTTGGTCGCCTCTCCGCTCACGATCCAGTCCGAGCGGCTCTCAACGATCGCTCGGAGCCCGGAACGTACGACTTCATGATCATCCGCAACCACGATGCGTTTCACGGCGTCGTTCCCGTATGCGGGCCCAGAACCTGTCGGGCAATCGATGGAGATTTCCAGCAGTCAGGTTTGCCAATCTACCGATTATCCCTCAATGGGTTATCCTACAAAACCCTGATATCTCCGGGCGGATGTACCAAGGATCAGCGTTTCCGATCAGACATCGACCGGCCTTGCCCGCGCGCACCCCAAATCGGACCGCGACACGATCATCGTCGATCAGCCTTCGTTTCATGGAGGGAACTCCGGGAACCGACGGACAGAGACTGCCTGCCCTCGGAGTCCCTGATCTCCGTCATTCCGTGCACACGCTGGCTTATGATTTCAGTGACGCGCGCCGGCTGCGCCTTTTGGTCATGAGACCATGCGGGAACACCGCGCACAGCGTCGTGCCGGAGTGTCGCGGTGCAGGATCGGACCGGATCTCGAACGTGCCCCCAAGCTGCTTAAGTCTCGCTCTCATGGCGGGAATGCCGACACCGGGCGATATCGCACCGTTGCCACGTTTGGTGTGATCGACCGGAAAACCGCGCCCGTTGTCGCTGATCGTCAGATGGAAGTGCCCCTCGATCGCCTCGACGACGATTCTGACCTCCGTCGCCTTCGCGTGGCGGAATATGTTCGTGAGCGCCTCCTGAATGACCCGCAGCACCGAGAGCTGGCTCGCGTAAGGTAGCTTATCGACGGCGGCGGGTATCCTCGTGCTCACCCGCAACGACGTACGTGCACCAAACCCCAAGGCATGCTGCTCGATCGTCGCCTTGAGTCCCCGGTCCGTCAGATCCTGGGGGTGGAGCAGATAGGTCAGGGAGCGGATTTCCTTGAGTGCCGCGTCGATCGACGCGTCGATATCATCGCAAAGCCGCTCGACGCCGCGCGGGTTATCGAGGCAAGTGCGGACACGCATCACACCAAGACTGGCGGCAACCAGCTCCTGGCATGTCGAATCATGAAGCTCCGATGCGATCCGCTGGTGGATGTCCTCGCGGATGGACATCAGGCTGACGTCCCCGTGAAGGAAAGCAGCCTCTTCAGTCATACAGTCGAGACCCTCCTTGTGGAGTAACCGATGACCGCCAATCAACCGGGCCGCATTGCCGGCCATGGGATGGAGGATCGGAACAACGGTTGTCTCGACATCCCGCAGCAAGCCGCCGAGCATCAGACTGTGGTGGATTTTGGCCTCGGTTCCTTCCGCAAGACATCCCTTGAGGATTTCACAGAGACGCTCGGCGTCTTCCTTGGCAAGACATTCGAAGACGTCCAGCTCTCGGACCTCCTGCTGCGACATTCCAAGGAGAGCCTCGAAGGCCTGATTGATTGCCTCGTACACGAAGCGCCCGCCCCGTGAGGGGCGGACCGCAAAAAGGAGCTCTTCGGAGTGTGTCCAATATGAGCGATCGCCAATTGCGTCCGGGCCAATCAGGTGACCGTCGATAAAGGGACGCGTCGGCTCGCAAGCAGGAGTACTGTTTGGCTTCACGGTACGCACCCAACTTTCCGGGTCGTTTTCGAGGTCGAACTCAACGCTCAATCTCGAAGCTCCCCCTCTCCAGTCGTCCCAGCATCGATCACTGGACTACAGGAAACGCCCTAGGGGAGAGACCGGATTATACGCTCGATCTTACCCTCAGCCAGCAGGTTGTATTGTCCGAAGACCAAAACCTCGCATAACTGACATGAATTCCGGCATATGACTATGCAGTTCGTGCCACGCAAATATGGCGACGACACCCAAGACGCGACGATACGGGACGCAGCGCACAAGTGGTGGGATTGTGAGCCATTTCGATTTCACGCACCCGTCCCTATCCTGAGATCGCTTTCTGCGCTGCAGGATGATGTTGAGCCGACCGAGCGGCGATGCAACTGCGCTGCGGTACAACCGAAATGGCACAATCTCGCCGAAAATTTCGACCTTCGATGGAGCCGGCTTGCGATCGCCGAAATCAAGCGCAAAACTCGATGTGCCCTGAACGTGCCAACAGGAGGCTTGCGTGCGAACATTCCGAGCGCTTTGTGGCGTTGCATCAATCGCAATATTTGCCGGTCCGTCTTTGGCGCAGACACCCGTCAGTCAGGAGCAGAAACCTTCCATGGAAGAGTTGATGCGCCGCCTCGATGCGCTGCAAGCCCGCGCGACAGAAGGTGACAAGCTGATCAGCGCGCTGCGCCATCGCGTCGACGAACTCGAAACGCGCGATAAGCATTCGAAGTCCCAGGCCGCCACCGCACGTCGTGACGTTGTCGCGCCGACCGCCGGGCAAAAGCCGCCGGCGATTCCGGTTGCGTCGACTGAGCCGCGAATGACTGCGAATGCTGCGGTCCCGCCACAAGCCGCGGCGGCGCCCATTCCGGGCCTGCGTCCGCCCGAACCGATGGGCAGTCAGTTCGACGGCGAAGGCGAGGACGCGCTGCGTTCTGATCTCCCGGGTTTGTCCTTGCGCATCCCGGGTTCGCAGTCCGAGGTACGATTCTACGGTTTCGCGAACGTCCATGGCTACCACGACTTCAATGGCCGCAATCAGTCCGATGCGCCGACAGTGCAAACCATTCCGCTTTCCGGAAGCCCCGCCGACATCCAGGGAGGCGATACCGGATTGTCCGCCCGGTTCAGCCGCATCGGTATGGATACGCGCACGGCGACCGCCTGGGGCACTCTGGAAACCCGCTTGGAAGGCGACTTCGGCGGGGGCACGGCAGCCTCACCCAATGCGGTCTTTCGGCTCCGTCAGGCCTGGGGCGAGGTCGGCAGCGAACAGTTTCGTGTCCTGGCCGGCTGGGCGAACAGCCTGTGGAACGAGGGCGTCTATGAAACCGTGAACTTCTCGACCAATCTCAACCAGTCATTCGTGCGCCAGGCGCAGGTTCGGGCGACCGCAACATTGGCTCCGGGATTGACCGGGCACGTTTCGATCGAGATGCCGGATACGCAGTACACGTCCGCGGCAGGCGTATTCACGCAGATCAGCACCCCGGCTGGCTTTGGTGGATTGAGTCCGTCATTTGCCTCCGTGCCCGATCTACTCGGCCGGCTCGAATACCGGAACGATGGCCTGGGCCTCGACCTGCGCGGCCTGCTGCGCGATCTCACCATCCGCACGGCTGGTACGGCGGCGGCGCCGCCAGCGGTCGAGCGCAACACCGCCGGTTGGGGTGTCGCAGGTAGCGGTCGCTTCCCAATGCGATGGCTGTCACCAGCTTTCGGTCCGGACGAGTTGGTTGGCATGGCCTATTACGGCCAAGGCATCGGGCGCTATTTCGGCGGCAATACCTTCGGCCAGGATGCGCTGTCCAACATCGGCCTGCCCGGCGTTGTCGATCCCAGCCTCGACGCCCTGCCGACCTATGGCGCGAGCGCAGGCTACCGCCGCTTCTGGACACCGCAATGGCGCAGCAATTTCGTCTACTCCTACGCATGGCAGCAATATCCGTCCTATGCGCAATTGTTCGTGCCGGGATCTGCCTCGGCGACGTCGTTGAACAGCACCATGCAGCAGGGGATCGTCAATTTGATCTGGAGCCCGTTCGCCGAGCTTCGTGGCAACAGCGTCGGGACCGGATGGCTCGACGTCGGTCTTGAATATGTCTACTCCCATCGGGACGTGTACGGCGGCACCGCAGCAACAGCCCCGGTCAGCACCGGCTCTGGTACCGCCAATCGCATCCTTGGCTCGGCCACTGTGCGGTTCTGAAGACAGCCTTGTTGCTTCGCAGGCAGACATGGAAGCCTTGCTGACACAGACGTTCGTTCGGGTCGGTAATTGCCCCGGAACAATCTAGGCGCATTCGGTATTCAGCCGGATTTTGATGCGCCTTATTGATTGTTCGTAAGGCAGCGTGTGAACGGACAGATCGCGAAAGGATGAGCGATCCTCTCCCGAGAGGCCACCGTGTCTCCATGGTCCTTTCAGATCGTCGCCGCACTCGCGGCGATGACGCTGGCATCTTCGTCAGAGGAGTAGCGGGGTCGTCGCGTTGATTACGAGATCAGCGGTTTCGAGCGCGCATTGGCGTCCGATCCCTCCTCGCTGTTCTCATGGCATGGATCATCATGGTACCAGCGCTGCTCCAGCCGTCGCTAATGGAGCGGGAGGATTTCCGACATGAGCGCGCGCAGTGACGCCACGAACACGCCGCCATCGAAGACGATGACGCAAAGAGCCCTCGACACTGTCGAACGTGTCGGAAACAGCGTCCCGCACCCGGTCGTGATATTTCTGATCCTCATCGCCATCGTGTTGGTGCTGTCTCACTTGCTCTACATGTTGGGGGCAAGCGTCACCTATCAGGCCATCAATCCGGATACTCACAAGATCGAGACCGCGACCTCTGCCGCCAATAGCCTGCTGACGGCGGATGGAATTCGTCATATTTACACCCGGCTCGTGCCAAACCTCATGGGTTTCACCGCGGTTGGGCTGTTGATCGTCGCCATGATGGGCGTCGGCGTCGCCGAGGAAGCCGGCCTGGTCAACGCGTTGATCAGAAAACTCGTGGCCGTCTCTCCGAGCTGGGCACTCGTTTACATCGTCGCGTTCGTCGGCATCTTGTCCAGCATCGCCGCAGACGCCGGCTATGTGGTGTTGATCCCGTTGGCCGGCGCCGCCTTCTTGAGCGTTGGCCGGCATCCTCTCGCCGGGCTCGCTGTGGGATTTGCCGCAGTCGCCGGTGCATTCACCGTGAACATGATCATCAAGCCGCTTGATGCCGTTCTGACGGAAATCACCAACGACGCAATCCACATGGTCAATCCCACCACGTCGCTGGATCTGACCGCCAACGTCTCGTTCTCGATCGCCTCCGTTGTTGTCCTGACCATCGTCATCGCGCTCATCAACAACCGTATCATCGAGCCACGGCTGGGCGCTTACCAGGCCGAGAAGACCGCCAACACTCAGCCGGAGGCGAACGGAGGGCAGCTTTCCGCCGACGAGTCGCGTGGGCTGAGGTACAGCGGCTTTGCTCTGCTCGGGGTCGTGATCCTCTTCCTTCTGTTGACGGTTCCGTCGGGCGCGCCCCTGCGCAATCCGACGACGGGCGTCCTGATCGGCAACTCACCATTCATGAACGGCCTGATCGGGGTCATCATGGTGCTGTTCCTTGCAACCGGGATCGCATACGGCATCGGCGCGCGAACGGTGAATAGCTCCACGGCCGTCATCGGGGCCATGACCAAGGCGGTGGCTTCGCTGAGCGGCACCATCCTCCTCTTCGTCGTCATCAGCCAGTTCGTCGATTACTTCAACTATAGCAACATTCCAACGTTGATGGCCTTGACGATGGCCGATGTCTTGAAGAGCGCGAATATCGGCACGCTGTGGCTGCTGGTTGGCTTCATCATTGTCGTCATGATCCTGGACTTCGTGTTCACGCCGGCGATCGCCAAATGGGCCATCTTCGCGCCGGTCTTCGTACCGGTGTTCGTGCAGCTTAACGTCGATCCCGCAGCCGTCCTGGCCGCCTACCGCGTCGGCGACTCGCCGATCAACGCGATTACCCCCCTCAATGCCTACTTTGCCATGGTGGTCGGATTTGCCCAGATTTACGACAAGAAAGCGGGCGTCGGGACGGTTGTCGCGCTGATGTTGCCGTACACTCTCTGGATGGCCATCATTTGGACCGTGCTGTTCGTTGCGTGGTACCTGCTGGGCTTGCCTTGGGGATTGTGAGGCGCAAGGCAGCCTAACCCGGAAAAACCCCGAGATGTCCGGGTAAATGGCCTGATTGTTCAACAAGGAAAACCAACGTTAGATGGCGGTCCGTTGGACCTCGTTAAAGGCAGTGAACGAAAACGGCGAGTGAGGAGGGTTTGACCCGACACATGTCGGGGCTCCCTCGGTGCTTCTCATTATGGAGGCTTGGAACGCGCAATGAATGCGAACGCCGATGCCGAGAACAACTATTCCTATGTATCAACCGGGCACCTGCCGGCCGAAGCCGAAGTCATCTCGCTGATCGACGAGGTGTACGCGCGCTACAAATCAAATACGGACGGCAAGAACTCTCAAGTTTATCCCGCGCTCGCCGAAGTGCCGAGCGACCTGTTCGGCGTTTGCGTGGTCGGCACCAACGGCGCGGTATACGCCGTAGGGGCGGCCGAATACGAATTCTCCATCATGAGCGTTTCCAAGCCGTTCATCTTTGCATTGGCCTGTCAGGCCCTGGGGCCCGAGCAGGCACGCCAAAGGCTTGGAGCGAATGCGACCGGCCTTCCGTTCAACTCGCTCGCCGCCGTCGAACGAAGTCCCGATGGCAGGACAAATCCGATGGTGAATGCGGGCGCGATTGCAACGACAAGCCTCGTACCGGGAACGACGGTTGATGCGAAATGGAAGTTCATCTACGACGGATTAACACAGTTCGCCGGCCGCCCGCTTGCGCTTAACGACGAGGTTTATGCCTCGGCGACGGAGACCAACTTCCGAAACCAGAGCATCGCCCGCCTGCTCCAGAGTTTCGAACGGATTTACTGCGATCCGGCTGAGGCGACCGATCTTTACACCAGACAATGCGCGCTGAATGTGAGTGCCAAGGATCTGGCGGTAATGGGTGCGACTTTAGCGGACGGTGGCGTGAACCCCATCACGAAAGTGCGCGTGGTCGATCCGTCGGTCTGCCACTACGCACTGGCCGTCATGACTACTGCCGGAATGTACGAGACATCAGGCGATTGGCTTTACGATGTCGGGCTCCCCGGCAAGAGCGGCATCGGCGGCGGGATCGTCACGGTCTCCCCGGGAAAGGGCGGTCTGGGGACTTTTGCGCCGCCGCTCGACAGCGCCGGAAACAGCGTCAAGGGACAGCTTGTAGCGAAGTATCTGTCGCAGCGGCTGGGCATGGATTTATTCATGTCCAACCCGGAAGCGTAGGTTTGCAATTTTCGGAGATTCAGCCCGCACCGACTTTGGCCGGACTTCAGAAGGAATGACAGGGGACACGCCATGACGATGGCATCTGCGACGACGGTTCACTCCGTTGAAGAAGAGAATGCATCCTGGGTGCCGATGATCACCATCGCCCTCGGCCAGATGATCATGTCGTTCAACGTCGCCTCCTTGCCAGTTGCGCTGGGAGGGATGGTCAACAGTTTTGGCGTTCCGCCCACGACTGTCGCCACCGGTATCGTGGCTTATTCGATGCTTGTTGCCGGCTTCGTCATGCTCGGTGCGAAGCTGACACAGCGCTACGGGGCGACGCACGTATTCCGCGTTGCCGTTGCCGTGTTCGGCGCCGCGCAGGTATTGATGACGTTCAGTCCAAACGCGGATCTCATGATTACTGCGCAGTCCTTGTCCGGCGCGGCTGGTGCGGTGATCGTACCGTCGTTGGTCGCGCTTATCGCGGAAAACTACAAGGGGCGGCAACAGGCAACGGCCGTTGGCGCATTGGGTTCCGCGCGCGCCGCTGCGGGCGTTCTGGCGTTTGTCATCGGCGGTACTCTAGGCACATTCATCGGATGGCGCCCTGCGTTCGGGATTCTGATCGCCGTGTCGGCTGTGGTTTTCCTTTTGAGCTTTCGTCTCAAGCCCGATGAGGCGCGTCCGGAGGTCCGGATCGATTTCGTAGGTGTCATTCTCGCTGCCGCAGCCATCATTCTGATCAGCTTCGGTTTCAACAACCTCAATCGGTGGGGGCTGGGATTGGCGGGGCCCAATGCGCCATTCGACCTCTTTGGCGTATCTCCCGCCCCGATCATGATCGTGGTGGGTATCGTGCTCGGTCAGGGCTTTCTGAGTTGGACCCACAGACAGCAGGCTGCAGGGAAGACGCCGCTTCTTGCGCTCGAGGTGATCGACTCCCCGCAGGAGCGGGCGGCGGTGTATGCGATGTTTGCTGTCGTAGCGCTGGAAGCGATGCTCAATTTCTCGGTTCCATTATACATCCAGATCGTGCAGGGGCGCACGCCGCTGGCGACAACAATCGCCATGATGCCCTTCAACCTCACCGTCTTCTTCGCGGCGATGCTGATCGTGCGGTTCTATGGTCGGTTCACGCCGAGGCAGATCGGACGCTATGGCTTCATACTCTGCACGGTGGCGCTCCTTTGGCTCGCCTTTGTCGTGAGGAATGATTGGAGCGCCGTCCCGGTTCTCCTTGGGCTGGTGATTTTCGGCATTGGACAGGGATCGCTGGTCACACTGTTGTTCAACGTGCTGGTCACGGCTTCGCCGAAAGAACTCGCGGGCGACGTCGGCTCGCTGCGCGGCACGACCAACAATCTCGCCGCGGCCGTCGGCACAGCGGTGGCCGGGGCACTCCTCGTCGGCCTGTTAAGCGCGGCTGTTTTGCGGACCGTCGCCGAAAATCCAAAATTGCCGCCTGAGATACAGGCGCAGCTGGACCTGGATAACATCACCTTCATCAGCAATGACCGGCTGCAGAGCGTGATGGAGCAAACCACGGCCTCTCCGGCTCAAGTGGCGGAAGCGGTGCGCGTCAACACTGTCGTGCGATTACGCGCTTTGAAAATTGGCCTCATCATCATGGCTGGCGTTGCCTTGCTTGCGATTTTCCCGGCAGGAAAGCTCCCCAACTTCCTGCCAGGCGAAATTCCCGACCCGGCGCCGCGTAAGCGCGGAAGGAACGAATAGCAATCGTAACCTCGCGGCAAGGAACAGCCTTTGCGACAACGGACGATGTGGCGATCGCGCGCGTACTGACCAACGGCTCAGACGATCCTCCGGAGGGCTCCATGACCAAGCTCGATGATGTCCTGTCCAACGTCGACGCAAATCTCGATGCGGCTCTCGAGCGTCTGTTCGCGATCCTGCGCATCAAGTCGATTTCGACCGATCCGGCTTACAAGGCCGAATGTATGGCCAATGCCGAATGGCACGTGGCCGACCTCAAGAGCATTGGCTTCGACGCCTCGGTGCGCCCGACACCGGGGCACCCGATGGTCGTGGCGCATGACCGCAACGTGCCCGGCCCCTCGGCGCTGTTCTACGGCCATTACGATGTGCAGCCGGTCGATCCTCTCGAGCTCTGGGATCGCGATCCCTTTGACCCGTCTATCCAGACGATGCCCGATGGCGCGAAGATCATCACTGGCCGCGGCTCCGCCGACGACAAAGGCCAACTCATGGCCTTTGTCGAGGCCTGCCGCGCCTGGAAGGCGGTCACCGGCAAACTGCCGATTCCGGTTTCGATCCTGCTGGAGGGCGAAGAGGAATCCGGTGGCGTGAACCTGCCGGGCTTTCTCGATGCCCATGCCGCAGAGCTGCGCGCAGATATCGGCCTGATCTGCGACACTAACATGTGGGACCATGAGACGCCGGCGATCCAGACCATGCTGCGCGGACTCTGCGGTGAAGAGGTCATCATACACGCCGCCGACCGCGACCTGCACTCGGGCTTCTATGGTTCGGCCGCGGCCAATCCGAACCGCATCCTCGCCCGCATCCTCTCTGACCTGCACGACGACAACGGACGCGTCACGCTGCGCGGCTTCTATGACGGCGTACCGGAACTTCCCAAGGCGCTGCGCGAGCAATGGGACAGCCTGAACTTCAGCGCAAAGTCCTTCCTCGGCGCCATCGGGCTTTCGATTCCCGCCGGCGAGAAGGGCCGCGACGCGCTGGAGATGGTCTGGTCGCGCCCGACCTGCGAAATCAACGGCATGGGCGGCGGCTACCAGGGGGCCGGATTCAAGACCGTGATTCCCGCCATGGCATCGGCAAAGGTGTCTTTCCGTCTGGTTTTCGATCAGGACCCCCATGCCATCCGCAAAGCCTTCCGGGAGCATGTGCATGCACGCGTCCCGGCCGATTGCCGTGTGGAATTCCTGGAGCATGGCGCGGGTCAGGCGATCCGCTTCCCGATCGAGGCGCCGGCCTTCGGCAAGGCGCGCGACGCACTGACGGCCGAATGGGGCAAGCCCGCAGTCTTCATCGGCGGTGGCGGCTCCATTCCCGTGACCCATCAGCTCAAACAATCGCTGGGCATGGACGTGGTGCTTGCGGGCTTCGGCCTCGAGGATGACCGCATCCACAGCCCGAACGAGAAGTACAATCTCAAGAGCTTCCATAAGGGCATCCGCTCCTGGGCACGTATTCTGGAAGCGCTGTCGCGGTAGAGCGGCACGGGCAAGCAGCGCTGGCTCCGGGCCAGACCGCCCTCGCGAGGTGCGATGACGCCGCATATACTCATTACCTTCGCCATCATCGCCACGATGGTGCTGCTGTTCGTCTCGAACTGGGTGCCAGTCGCGGTCGTGGCGCTAAGTGCGACACTCGTGCTTTACGCGACCGGTATTCTGGAGCTCTCCGAAGCGCTGGCAGGTTTCGGCGACACCACGATACTCTTCATTGCTTCACTCTTCGTGGTGAGTGCCAGCCTGGATTCGTCCGGCGTCACCACGTGGGCAGGCCAGGTGCTGATCCGTTACGCCGGCGAAAGCCGGACACGCCTGTTGGCGCTGTCGATGCTGCTCGTGGCCTTTCTCACGGCGCTGATCGGCTCGGGTGGCGCAGTGGCTGCCCTGCTGCCCGTGCTGGTGATCGTCTCCGTCCGGCTCAAGCGCCCGCCTGCGCAACTCATGATGCCTCTCGCCTTCGCCTCCTATTCGGGTTCGATGCTGGTACTGACCGGAAGCCTTGTGAACGTGCTGCTTTCCGACGCGGCGAGCGATGTCGGCCTCGCGCCCTTCGGCTTTTTCGAGATGACGGTGATCGGCGTACCGCTCCTGGCAGGCACCGTGGCCATCGTGATTCTTTTCGGCGATACGCTGCTACCGGTGCGCACTAGCCGGGAAATGCCGGAGGATCTGAGCCACCATTCGCGCATGCTGACCGAGCAATACAAGCTGTTTGACCAAGTGCACCAGCTCGAGATCACCGCCGCCTCGCCCTATCTCGGCACGTTGCAGGCAGTGCTGGAATCGCGGCTGGAGCGCGAGAACCACCCGGAGCTCAGCTTCATCGCTATTCGCCCTCGCCGCCAGAACAGCATCTCGTGGCAACATTCTCTCGTGGAAGGCGATCGGCTCATCATGCGCGGTGAGCAGGCAGCGATGGACGCGTTCGCGGAGCAGCATGGCCTGACGCCCTGCCAGGAGACAATCGGCAAAATGCGGGAGGCACTGTTCAACGATAGCCACGGCTTTTCCGAGGTGGTGCTGCCGCCCCGCTCTCGTCTGATCGGAGAGACCGTCTTCCCCGGCATGGTCACCGAAAGTGGCGATCTGATTATCCTGGGAGTTCAACGCGGCGGCGAGAATCTCGGACCGGGCGAAACCGTTCTTGCGGCGGGTGACACGCTGTTGCTGCAAGGCCGTTGGGAAGCGCTTGAGGAGTACGGGCGCGATCCCAACGTGCTCGTCGTTGCTGCTCCTGACATGATCCGCAGCCAGGCCAGGCCTCTGGGCACTGGCTCCATACGCGCCATTGTCATTCTCGCGGTCATGGTTACGCTGCTAGCGACGGGCGTCGTGCCAAGAGTCGTCGCTGGATTGGCGGCGGCCTGCGCGGTGATCCTGTTGCGCGTACTCAAGATCGAACGAGCCTATCGGGCGATCAACTGGAACGTGCTGATCATGATCGCTTCACTGATCCCGCTCTCGACCGCCATGTACAAGACGGGTGCAGCCTATCTCATCGCCGATACACTCGTTGCCATTGTCGGCAATGCGAGCCCGTACGCGCTGCTGGCGGGGCTGTTCTTGCTCACGGCGCTAATCGGCCAGCTGATCAGCAGCACAGCGACGACACTCATCGTCATTCCGATAGCCATTGCCTCCGCGGAAGCTGTCGGTGTCTCGCCGCGCACCGCGCTGGTGACTGTGGCGGTGGCTGCGGCCGCTTCCTTTCTTACGCCAATCGCCGCCTCAGCGAGCCTCATGGTGCAGCGCCCCGGCGGCTACCGATTTGGCGATTTCTGGAGGATGGGTCTACCGTTGCTGCTCTGGTTCTTCCTGGTAGGCACGTTTGTCGTGCCCATCTTCTGGCCATTCGCAGGATGAGCAGTTTGCGCAGGATGATTGGTTTGCGTCCTAACCGACCGGGTATTTCCGTATGAACACCAATCTTGCTTTGGTTCTTCTGCTGCTTGCGGCCGCGATCGTGATGTTCATGGCCAATCGCCCGCGCATGGATGCGGTCGCGCTGCTGATGATCGTGATCATGCCATTTACTGGGGTGATTACCATCAACGAGGCGCTGGCAGGGTTCAGCGATCCCAGCGTCGTGCTGATCGCAGGCCTCTTCGTGATCGGAGAAGGGCTGGTGCGCACCGGCGTGGCGCGTCGCCTCGGCGACTGGCTGAATGCGACTGCCGGCAGCAGCGAGACGCGCATGCTGGTGCTGCTGATGCTCGCGGTCAGCGGGCTCGGTGCATTCATGAGCTCGACCGCCGTGGTGGCCATCTTCATCCCGGTCGTGCTGCGCATCTGTCAGAACACGGGTGCCGCGCCGAGCCAGCTGATGATGCCTTTGAGCTTTGCGGCCCTGATCAGCGGCATGCTCACCCTCGTCGCGACGGCGCCGAATCTCGTGGTCAACGCCGAGCTGATCCGCCAGGGTGCGGCAGGCTTCGGCTTTTTCAGCTTCACGCCCTTTGGGCTCACATTCCTGGCGCTCGGCATTGCTTATATGTTGTTCGCTCGGCGGTTTCTGCCCGTCTCGGCCAAGCGTGTGGACGGCGAGCGCCGTCAGCCGAACTTGCTTGATTGGGTAACGCAGTATGGCCTCACCGATCGCGCCTTGCGCGTACGCGTGCTGACTGAATCGCCACTGGTCGGCAAGCGCCTGGAAGAGCTCCCGCTCCGGAACAGTGGCGTGAATTTGCTCGCCATCGAGCTTCCCGGCCGCTTCGGGTCCGAGGCGATCCGCCCGAACGCAAGGACCGAGCTCGCCGCCGGGCAGATCTTGCTGCTCGACGTCATCGCGTCCCCTGCCGAAACCAACCGGATGCTGAATGACTATATGGTCGAAAAGCTCCCTTTGGGCGATTGCGGCTATTTCACCGATCGTTCGCAGGAGATCGGCATGGTCGAAGTCATCGTCCCGGCGGAGTCCAAGCTGATTGGCCAGAGCATCTTGCAAGCGCGGGTGCGCAGCGAAATGGGATTGACGGTGCTGGGGTTGCGGCACGGTCGCGAGGTCGTGAGCCAAGGGCTGCTCGATGAGACCTTGAAGGTCGGTGACACCCTTCTGCTGACCGGCTTCTGGTCTGACATCCGCAAGCTGCAATCCGAATTCTCGGATCTTGTCGTCCTGAACCTACCGACCGAGCACAAAGACGTTCTGCCGGCCGCGAACCTCGCACCTCAGGCTCTGGCGGTGCTGGCTTTGACGGTCGGTATGATGGTGAGCGGTGTGGTGCCGAACGTGCACGCGGTTCTGATCGGCTGCTTGCTAATGGGGTTGCTGGGCTGCGTGGATTTCAACAGCGCCTATGCCTCGATCAATTGGAAGAGCCTGGTTCTTATTGTCGGCATGCTGCCCTTTTCGCTGGCACTGCAACGAACCGGTGGCGTCGATCTCGCCGCCGACGCGGTGACGCATCTTGCGGGCGAGGCATCACCGCGATTCCTGTTGGCGCTGCTCTTCGTGATCACGGCTGCCCTTGGCCTGTTCATCTCGAATACGGCGACCGCGGTGCTCATGGCGCCAGTAGCGCTCGCTGTCGCGAAGGACATCGGCGCCTCGCCGTATCCCTTCGCGATGACTATCGCCATCGCGGCCTCGGCCGCCTTCATGACGCCTGTGTCTTCGCCGGTGAACACCTTGGTGGTCGGACCGGGCAATTACGGATTCGGCGATTTCTTGAAGATTGGTGTCCCTTTTACCCTCGTCGTGATGGTAACGACCCTGGCGCTGGTGCCTTGGCTGCTCCGATTTTAGCGGCCGTCAGGCCGGGCGCGATCCCGCAGACGGCTGTTCTTTCTCGTCCCGCGCAAACCAGGCCACATACAGCGTCGGCAGGAAGACCAGCGTCAGAACGGTGGCGACCAGGAGCCCGCCCATGATCGCGAATGCCATCGGTCCCCAGAATACTGTTGGCGCGATTGGAATCATCCCGAGAACAGTCGATACGGCCGTCAACATGATCGGTCGAAAACGGGAGCTGCTGGCATCCACCGCAGCGTCCCAGGCCGTCTTGCCCAAAGCGCGTTCGGCGTCGATCTGACCGATCAGAATGACCGCGTTCTTGCTGATCATGCCGAGCAGCGCGAGCACGCCGAGAATGGCGACAAAACCCAGGGGCCTGCCGGACAGCATCAACGCTGCAACCACGCCGATAAGGCCGAGCGGCGCCACGCTGAGCACCATGAACAGTCTTGGAAAGCTCTGGAGCTGCACCATGAGGACGGTAAACATGACGAACAGCATCACCGGCACCACCGCCAGCACAGACGCCTGCGACTTCTGACTTTCCTCTACGGTGCCACCTATGACGACGCTGTACCCCGAAGGAAGGCTCTTTCTGAAGTTCTCGATCGCCATCGAGAGCGACGTAACCACGCTCTCCGGCAGTTTGTCGCCGGCAATTGCAGCCTGAACCGTCAGGGTCGGAATGCGGTCGCGCCGCCAGACGAGCGGAAACTCCTGGTCATATTCAAAGGAGGCGAACTGGCTGAGAGGAACAGTCTGCCCACCCGGCAGCGCCACCTGCAAGTTGCGCAGACCGTCCAGCGAGCCCCTCTGCTCGTTGGTCGCGCGCGCCACCACATTGACCAGATAGATATCGTCGCGAACCTGGGTAACGGGTGTGCCGGATATGACCGTATTCAGGACTGTCGCGATCGCTTGCGAACTGAGGCCGAGAAGGCGAGCCTCATTCTGGTCCACGCGAATACGCACTTGGCGATTGGGTTCCATCCAATCGAAATTCACCTGTTTGGTGTCCGGACTGGAGGCTACGATCTGTCCGACTTTGAGCGCGATTTCGCGCACCCGTTCCACGTCGGGCCCACTGACCCGATACTGCACCGGCCATCCAACCGGCGGTCCGAGCTCAAGCGGAGAAACGAACGCAATCGCGTTAGGAAACTCCTGCGCGAGTAGCTTTTCAAGCTTGGAATGCAGGCGCTCGCGTGCAGCGACATCCTTGGCGATCACCACGGCCTGCGTGAAGAAATCGTTCGGGAGCTGAACATTAAGAGGCAAATAGAAGCGGATGGCGCCGCGCCCGACATAGGTGCTCCACCGCGCCACATCGGCATCGGTCGAAAGGGCAGCATCCAGGCGCTTTGCCGCAGCCTCGCTCGCGTGGATTGACGAGTTCTGCGGCAAACTCAGGTCCACGAGCAATTCAGGACGGTCCGACGATGGAAAGAACTGTCGCGGGATGAGCGGCAGCGCAAGCACCGAACAAACGAAGAGCGCCAAGGAGATCGCGATCGTCAGCCATTTCGCGCGCATCGCGAAAGTCAGGAAACTCCGATACATGCGGAAGATCCTGCCCGGATCCGCCGTACTTGTCTGCTTCGGCGGAACAAGGATCGCTGCTCCGAGCAGTGGCGTGAAAATGACCGCAACGAACCAGGAAACCAGCAGTGCGATCGTGACCACGGCGAAGAGCGAGAACGTGTATTCACCGGCCGAACTCGCGGCAAAGCCGACCGGTATAAAGCCCGCTATCGTCACCAGCGTGCCCGCGAGCATCGCCATTGCATGGGTCCGATATGCGAAAGTTGCCGCCTCGATCTTACTGGCGCCCTCTGCGAGCCGACTGAGCGTCGCATCGGTCGTGGTCATCGCATCGTCGACCAGCAATGCGAGCGCAATGATGAGCGCGCCAAGCGATATTCGCTGCATATCGATGCTGAGAAGTCCCATGATCGGAAACACGATCGCCAGCGTGAACGGTATGGCCAGCGCGATGATCAGGCCGGGTCGTACGCCCAGGCTGATGAAACTCACCACCATGATGATGCCGATCGCCTGCATCAGCGAGACCGTGAACTCGCGGATCGCCTGGTCGACGACAACGGGCTGGTCGGCGACCAGGCTGGGCTCGATTCCAATGGGGAGATCCGCGGTGATCTGCGCCATTGCCTTTCTGATATTGGCGCCGAGCGCGAGAATGTCGCCGCCATCCCGCATGGCGATTGCAAGGCCTATTGCCGGTTTGCCATTGATCCGAAACATCGGCTGGGGCGGATCCGTGTAGCCACGTCGCACCTGCGCAATATCGCTCAGGCGAAGCATGCGGCCGCCGGCCGAAAAATTGATGTTGGCGATGTCCTGCTCCGACTGGAAGCTGCCTGATACCCGAATCGAGATGCTTTCCAAGCCGGTCTGAATCGTTCCCGCCGGACGCACGATGTTTTGCGACTGAAGCGCCGCAATAAGAGCGGACCGATCAATTCCGAGGGCCGCGAGCTCCTTCGTGGAGAACTCGACGAAGATCACTTCATCCTGTTCGCCCAGAAGCTCGATCTTTGACACGTCAGGTACGAGAAGCAGCCTTGAGCGGATGTCCTCGACCCGATCGCGCAACTCACGCTGAGTGAAGCCGTCACTGGTAAAGCCATAGATGATGCCGAATGTATCACCGAATTCGTCATTAAAACCCGGCCCGATCACGCCTGCGGGGAGTGTATGACGCATGTCTCCGATCGTCTTTCGTACGTGGTACCAGGTGTCGGCCACCTGTTTCGCATTCGCGCTCCCCTTCAGATTCACAAAGACGGTCGCGACACCGGCCCTTGTGAAGCTTCGCAGGAAGTCCAGATGCGGCGTTTCCTGTAAGTGACGTTCGAGGCGCTCAGTCACCTGCTTCATCGTCTCTTCCACGGTTGCGCCAGGCCACGCGGCCTGGACGACCATGGTCTTGATGATGAAGGCGGGATCTTCGTTGCGCCCCAACCGGAAATAGGACAGCGCCCCCCCGACCACCGCAATCATCATCATATAGACGACCAGCGAACGGTGTTTCAGAGCCCAGTCGGAAAGATTAATTCCGCTCATGGCTCGGATCCAAGAATCCGGACCTTCTGACCCGGATGTAACGCCTGAACGCCGGCGGTGACAACTATTTCGCCGATGTCGAGCCCCTGGGAAATGATGGCCTGCGCTTCGTCGAACCGCAGCACGTCCACATTGCGCACCGCGACCGTGGCGGTGGCCCGGTCGACGACCCATACGGCGGGCTGCTCGTTCATCCTGGTCAGCGCGGAAGATGGAATATCGATCATCGGCCCTGCAGTGGTACTCGCTCGCCCTATCACTGACGCACCCAACCGCATCGCGGCTGGCGGATCCGTCAGGCCGACCTTGACCTCGAAGGTTCGGGTCACCGCACTGGCCTGTGCAGCGACTTCGCGAATGCGCCCTTGCGCCGTTATCGACGGATCGTCAGCCAAGCTGACAGTAATCTCTGGATCGGTGGAGGCCGACCTGATCAATTGAGCGGGGACATCGAAGATCGCATCGCGACCGTCCTGCCGTGCGATCCTGGCGATCATCTGCCCGACCTGGACGACCTCGCCGGCGACCGGACCTGTGGCAGTTATCACACCGGGTGCATCGGCCTTGAGTTCGGTGAAACCAACGAGGTCGTGCGCAGAACTCAGTTGCGCTTCGGCCGCATCGACTTGCGATTGCGCGGTTTGCCGTGCCTGGGTTGCGGCATCATAGTTGGCGCGCGTGGTCCACCCCTGCGCCAACAGCGTCTCCTGGCGATCGAAGTGATTACGCGCCTGGGTCAATTGCCCCTGAGCGGCGGCAAGGGACGCCTGCGCCTGCCGCAACGTGCTTAGCTCATTCTGCGACTCCAATCGGGCCAGCACCTGGCCTGCTTTGACCCGGTCGCCGATCTTGGTGTCATTGGTCAACAGGCGTCCCGAGATCCGGAAGGCAACATTTACCTCGTCTTCCGCCTCGACCCGGCCGGAGAACGTCAGCGGCGTTGTGACCTTGCGTTTTTCCACAGTCGTTGTGCGTACGATCCGCGGTGGAGATGCGTCCTTGGTTTCGGTTTCCCGACCGCATCCTGCCAGCATCAGCGAGAACGCAGCTACCAGCGTCGATGTGAGGATGTTTCGAGGCGCGGATCGGCTGCCGTGCATGAACATGACCTGTTCCGTTCCGGGAGTGAGATCTTGCCGGGAGGATTGCTCAGTCCGCAGTCGCATTTTCCCCGGTACCGCCATCCGCATTTTTGTCGAAGGAGTCCGCCGTCAACATCGGTAAATCTACTCGGTGGCGCCGGATGGAATCCGTGCCCGGCCATCAGCAGATTCCTGAGGCATGATCAGGCAATCACCCGATGTCGCCGGTTCCGTCCACGACGCATGATGCAATCGTCAGGTGAAGCAGTCGCGCGGGGCAACGCCGCCGCGCGCGACAAACATCCGCCGTTTGAATTCTCGTCTGGGGCGCGCAAAAGCGCGCTTCCTCAAAACACGGCAGAGCCGGACGACACAACCCGGGAACAACCGAGGAAACCGGCATGACAGGGTCCTCAGGTGATCGATATGGGCGTGCCGTCGTCGCGGTTGGAGGATCGTGGCGAACTGCGACTTTAAGAGCCGCATTTTTCCTTTGCCTCTGGCTCGTGCTTGCCGGCGCCAATCCGGCAGATATTCCTGCCGCGGCGGCAGCAATCGCAGCAGCAACCTGGACAAGCCTGCACCTGCTGGAGCCGAGCAGATCCCGGCGGTCAATTCCCGCCATCGTCCGCCTGGCGCTGCTTTTCCTATACCAATCGGTGGTCGCCGGCGTAGACGTCGCACGCCGCGCGCTCGATCCCCGGCTGCCGCTGCGGCCGGGATTTGTGTTCTATCCGACCGGCCTCTCACGCGGGGTGCGACGTAACGTGTTCACGACACTCACCAGCCTTTTGCCTGGCACTGTGCCAACCGGGGAGGAGAACGGGCAGCTCGTCTATCACTGTCTCGACGTCGAGCAACCGGTCGTTGCCGAACTTGCCGCGGAGGAAGCGGCGTTGGTTCGGGCCCTCTACAATGACTGAATTCCTCACTGCCGCAGTCGGCTTGATCCTGGCGATGCTGGGGCTTGGGCTGGTCTCCATCTTGCGTGGCCCGACAGATGCCGACCGGATGATGGCGGCGCAACTGATCGGGACTGCCGGCATTGCCGTCTTGCTGCTGCTCGGCACCGTGACAGGCGTGCCGGCGGCCGTCGACGTGGCATTGATACTGGCACTGCTCGCCACTTTCGCATCCATCGCATTCGTCAAGAAGGGGCTCTCCCGCCTCGAAACCGATGGGGCCGATCCGGGGGAGGACAGATGAACGTCGCACGCGACATCATCACGGTTGCGGGAGTGTCGGCAGGCGTATTCTTCTTTTTCGCCGGTACCGTCGGCCTTCTTCGCTTTCCCGACACCCTGACTCGTCTACACGCGCTCAGCAAGGCCGATAACCTCGGCCTGGGTTTCGTCGTGCTCGGGCTGCTCCCCGAAACAGGAGGCCTGCGCGACGGACTGAAGCTGATCAGCATATGGATGTTCGTGCTGCTCGCGGGCGCCACCGTCTCCCAATTGATCGCGCGCACGGCACGTCAGAGCGGGTCAGGCAAATGAACATCGCAACAGTGTTCGAGATCGCGCTCGCCGCCGTGGTGCTGGGCCTCGCCATCTGGACGATCGCCGTCCCCGACACCTATTCGGCCACGGTCGGTTTTATCGCCTACGGACTGCTGGTTGCGCTGATCTGGGTCCGCCTTGACGCCGTCGATGTCGCGCTGACCGAGGCTGCAATTGGCGGAGGCCTCGGCGGCGTCTTGCTGTTGGGTGCGGCGGCCCGGCTGCGCGATACCGAGGCGATGACAACGGAAGGGCCCAGCCTGATCGTGCGCTTGAGCGCAGCCATACTGTCCGCGTCGATCGCAGCAGCGCTGGCCGTCACGATCCTACTGCTGCCCGATCCGGCGCCAACGCTCGCGCCCGCCGTCGTCGCGAATGCCGGGGCGACCGGAATGACCAACCCCGTCACCAACGTGCTCATGGCATTCCGCGGAATGGACACCATGCTCGAGAAGGTCGTGCTCCTGCTCGCCATCGTCGGTGTCTGGTCGCTTGCGTCGGACCAGGCCTGGGGCGGTCGTCCCGGACCACGCCACCAGGCTGATCCAAATGGTGTTCTCGCCTTTCTTGCGCGCCTGTTGCCACCCGCCGGCATCGTCGTCGGCATTTACATCCTGTGGACGGGCGCTGATCACCCCGGCGGAGCATTTCAGGGCGGCGCGGTTCTCGCGTCGATGTGGCTGCTGGTGATCATGGCCGGGTTGGTGGATACCCCGCCCGTGCGCAGTCGATGGCTACGGCTCATCCTGGTGGCCGGCCCCGGCCTATTCCTTGCCGTCGGCCTCGGCGGGCTCTGTTTTGGGTCGGCGTTCCTTGCCTATCCCGTTGCGTTCGCCAAGCCGCTAATTCTGAGCATTGAGGTCGCGATGCTCCTGACGATCGCGACGACGCTCGGCCTGCTGCTCGCCGGTGCACCTGAAAGGAGCGCTGAGCGATGAGCGCCGTGACGGTGTTCGGACTATGCGCCGCCGCGGCGGTCGGGCTCGGGCTCTACGGCCTGATTGCCAATCCGCAACCGCTTCGCAAGATCATCGCATTCAACCTGCTCGGCAGCGGCGTGTTTCTTATGTTCGGCATCGTCGGGCGGCGAGGCGCCGCAGCGGGCTTTGGCAACGACCCGGTGCCGCAGGCCCTGGTGATCACAGGAGTCGTGGTCGCGTTTTCCGCAACGGCTCTGGCGATCGCCTTGTTGCTGCGGCTTTTTCAGATCGCAGGCTCCACGACGCTCAACAGTCGGGCGGCGGCGAGCGCGCGCTCCGATCCGTCCGGTCACTGATGCTGCCCCCCGCCCCCGCGCTGGTGACCACCGCCGGCGGCTTCCTGCTGGTGCTGTCGATCGTCGTGCCGGTTGCGGGCGTCTTGCTGGCGTTCGTTCTCGGCGAGCGCTACGTCCGGCAGGTTGCCTCCACGGTCGTACCGGTCGGGTTGGCGATTGCTTTCGCCGTTCTCGTGCTCTTGCCGCGGAGCGACGGCCACCTCGTCTACCTACTCGGCGCCTGGCCACCACCGCTCGGCGTAGCCCTCCGCGCGGACGGATTGTCGGCGGTCATGCTCGCGACGACGGCAGTCGTGATCTGCGCGGTCGCCATTTTTGCCGCAACCGATTTTCGTCCCCAATCTGTCGAAGCGCGCGCACCTTTCGCATTCTGGATCCTGCTTCTGGCAATCTGGGGCGCGCTGAACACGATCTTCATCGCGGGAGATCTCTTCACGCTGTATGTTGCGCTGGAATTGCTGACGTTCGCCGCGGTGCCTCTGGTCTCTCTCGACGGTCGCGCGGAGACGCTTCGGGCTGCGTTGCGGTATCTGCTCTTCGCACTGCTCGGCTCGGTCCTCTACCTGATGGGCACCGCGCTGCTCTATGGTCTCTACGGCACCCTTGATATCGCGTTGTTGTCGCATCGCGTGAACGCGGACTCCGGCGTGCTCATCGCGGCAGCCTTGATGACGACCGGTCTCCTCGCAAAAACTGCACTCTTTCCGTTGCACCTCTGGCTGCCGCCCGCTCACGCCGGCGCACCGGCCGCAGCTAGCGCGATCCTGTCCGCCTTGGTCGTGAAGGGATCGTTCTTCATCCTTGTGCGGCTCTGGTTCGACGTCATGCCGGGCTTGCCCGGCTTGGCTGCCGCACAATTGCTCGCGGCGCTGGGAGCCGGAGCGATCTTGTTCGGAAGCGTTGTCGCTCTCCGGCAAGAGCGCCTCAAGCTCCTGATTGCGTATTCGACGCTGGCTCAGATCGGATATCTCTTCCTGATGTTTCCTCTTGCGTTCGGCGCATCCGGGAAGCTCGAAAGTGACCAGGCCCTGGCGGGCGGCCTGTTGCAGGCAGTTTCCCATGCGACTGCCAAGGCGGCGATGTTCATGGCCGTCGGATCAATCTACGCCGGGCTCGGCCACGATCGCATCACCGGGCTGTGCGGTGTCGCGCGCGCCCTGCCCTTGAGCGTCCTGGCATTCGCAATTGGCGGCATCGCCTTGATGGGTGTTCAACCGAGCGGCGCGTCATTCGCGAAGGAACTATTGCTCCAGGAGACCGCGAGGACCGGACAATGGTGGTGGGCCATAGTGCTCCAGGCGGGCGGAATGTTCACGACCGCCTATGTCGTGCTGGTCCTGTCCCATGCGCTCGCGCCATCGGACCAGCCGATTGTTCTCGTCGGCCCAGCCCCGCTCAGCCGCGACCTCGCGGCACTTGTCTTGGCCCTCTGTTCTTTGTTCCTTGGCTTGCTGCCCTGGGATTCGTATTTACCGGCCCCGTCTGATGCGGCATCCAAGCTGTTCGGCATCGACGCGCTATCCAAATTGCTCCTGCCGGTGCTGGGAGGGGCGGCGCTCGCGATCCTGCTCAGCCCGTGGCCACACCCGCTCGGCTCATCCGCAGCCTGGAAAGCGCTCATGAGAGTGGTCGGTCCGCTCCGGCGCGGCTGTCTTAGATTCGGCAGCCTTATCGAAAGAGGCGACGAAGTTCTCCGTCAATGGTCCGCCGCGGGCATCTCCCTGCTCCTGGTGTCGCTGCTGCTTGCCGCGTCGATGCTCGCAGCAAATTGAAGACTCAGAACAGCCGGATCGCGCAGATCGGGCCGAGGGATTCCCCTGCTCTAATGATCCGGAACATTCTCTCCCGCGCCCAAGGGTTTTCTCGGATGTCGAGCTTGCAATTCGCCGTTTAGTCTCCGCGCCATGCAGTTGGCATCAGTCTTCCCGCGGTCCCTGCGGGAATGCCCAGGAGGTCTCCATGTCTGATCTGGTTGCGATCGTATACCCGACCGAAGCAAAGGCCGAAGAAGTCCGAACTCGGCTGCTCAAACTGCAAAAGGAATATTTGATCACCATCAGTGACGCCGTGATCGCCGTCAAGGCCGAGAACGGCAACATCAAGCTCAACCAGCTCGTCAACACCACGGCGACGGGCGCGATTACCGGCAGCTTCTGGGGACTCCTGGTCGGCGTGCTCTTCCTCAATCCGATCATCGGTGTCGCGGTCGGCGCTGCGTCCGGCGCGCTTGGAGGCGCCTTGTCCGATTTCGGCATCAACGATTCCTTCATGAAGGAGCTGTCCGCTTCGCTCCACCCCGGTAACGCCGCGCTCTTCGTCCTGATCAAGAACATGACGGCAGACAAGGTGTTGAACGAAATCAAGGATGCCGGCGGAGTCGTATTGAAAACGTCCCTGGACGAGACCAAGGAAAAGATCCTGCGCGATGCGCTCGCCAGCGCGGCGGAGCGGCCGGCGGCCTGAAGCCGCCTACCGCCTACCGCCGAGCAGGCGCAGCAGCATCATGAACAGATTGAGGAAGTTGAGGTAGAGCGACAGTGCCGCGATCACCGACTTGCGGCCTGCCGTCGTCGCATCGTCCCTGCTCTCGTACATCGCCTTGATCCGCTGCGTATCATAGGCCGTGAGTCCCGCAAAGACGCCTACGCCGACGATCGAGATCAACCAATCGAGCCCCGTCGACCTCAGGAAGATATTGACCAGGCTTGCGACGATGATGCCGATCAGGCCCATGAACAGGAAGCTGCCGACCGCGGACAGGTCGCGCCTCGTGGTGTAGCCGAAGACGCTGAGTGCCCCGAACATCGCGGCCGCGATGAAGAACACGCGCGTGATCGAGGTGCTGGTGTAGATGTGCAGCAGCGTCGAGAGCGAGACGCCGACCAGCGCGGCATAGACGAAGAAAAGAATGCGCGCTGTTTCCGCCGACAGCGTATTGATGCGCGCCCCGATGAAGAACACCAGCCCGAGTGGCGCCAGGATGAAAACCCACATCAACGGGCTCTCGAGCAATGCGGGACCCATGAGCTGATACGTCAGCCACGCCACAATTGCGGTCAGGCCCACGCCCGCGGCCATATAATTGTAGATGCGCAGCATGTAGGCGCGCAATCCGGGATCGATCGCAAGCGCGCCGCCACCAGTGCCTGAGGCAGTCAGATTCGGATCATAGTTCGACATCGCTTGCCTCCACGGATTGGTTCGCATGAACAAACGAAGCTAGCGGTCCGGCCCCTGCGGGGGCATCGGATGATCACCCGAGCGCCGGAAGATATATCACCCTATCTCGGGATACCCGTATCTGCCAGAGCGACTTACCGAAACCGACCATGACGCCGCCGTTCTGCACGCCAGGCATATCGCGACTGAACTCGCTAAGGCGGGCGAGTTGTTCCGCGCGAGCTTCGTGCTGGTCGCCCCGGCCGCTGCGCCCGGGTCGGCAAGTCCTCATTAGAAACGGTCGACCGATTTCCTGCCTCGCCCTCTACATAGAATCCCTGATGTGTCGACCGAGATGCTGCCTCTAGTCTCTTAACCGAGGGTGGTCGGCCTACCCCGTTCAAATTCGACCCTTCCGCCCACCTCATCTCCGGGGTTGAGGGCTCGCTGCACGCGTCCGCGTCTATGCGTTGGCCGTCGGCGCTATCTCGATCTGAAGTGTTGTGGGTCAGTTGGAGACAAGCATGAATGTCCGGACCATTTGCGGTGCCTTGATCCTTGCCGGATCGATTGCGACCGCGCAGTCGACCAGTTCCCAGGCGCAGACGACCGATCCGGCCGCATCCGTGCCAAAGCAGGTCACGACACCTGCCCCAAGCACCGCCGCGCCAAATACGAATACCAACCCCACCAAGCATCGCTACTGGCGTCATCGCGGCGGCTCGCATCCCCATTATGGCAGCCGCCGTGTTCGCACCTGAGCCCCGGCGCGACAGTTCGTCATTGCAATCCGCCGCCGAGACACCCCAATCGATGAGCGATGTGAGGACAGGACAAGAGCAACAGCGCGAGGCCGTGGTCCGCGATCCTCCAGACCAGGGCACCGACAGGCGGCGCGGCTTTCTCGCAACGGGTCTCGCCCTGCTCGCCATTTGCGTTGCTCTCTTCCTCGTATGGCAAACCGCCTCGAGTCTTCTCATCATCTTCGCAGGCGTGCTGTTTGCTGCCTTTCTGGATGCCGCCGCACGCGCATTGGCGCTACTAATTCCACTCAATCGCGTCTGGCGGCTGACATTCGTGCTTCTGCTGTTCACCACCATGGTCGGACTAGGCCTCGCCTGGGGAGGCGGCAAGCTGCCGCAGCAAACACGCATCCTGCTGGAGGTAATGGACATCCAATTCGACGTCTTGCAGCAACGCCTTTTGACCTACGGCGTCGATCTGCTTGGTCCGGAATCGGGGCGCGATTTTGCGCAATGGCTGCTGTCCGATCAAGGCCGGTTCTTCAGCCACGCCCAGCTCGTCCTTGGCAGAGCGTCGAGCTTCCTGACCGGTGTGCTGGTGATCGCGTTCCTCGGTATCCTCTTCGCCTTTGATCCCACCAGCCATCGCGAGAGTCTGGTGATGCTGGCGAAGCCTTCCTATCGCGCCCGAACACGCGCCGTAATGAACGAGATGGGAAACGTCCTGCGGCTGTGGTTCGTCGGACAGCTGATCCGCATCATCCTGATGACACTGTGCGTGTGGGTCGCGCTCTATCTGATCGGGCTTCCCGGTCCCTTCGTGCTTGGGCTGCAGGCGGGCCTTTCCAACTTCGTTCCGTATCTGGGGCCCATCCTTGCCGCGATCCCGATCGCGCTCGTCGCGATGCCGCTCGGCGCATCGCTACTGATCTGGGCCGTCGTCATCTACACAATCATTCAATCGATCGAGGGCTATGTGATCGGCCCGTTGATCCAGCGCCAGGCGGTCGAAATTCCTCCCGCATGGACATTGGTCGCGATCGTGCTGTTGGGCGCAATGCTGGGCGTGATGGGTATCGCACTCGCCATGCCGCTGGTCGCGGTCGGCCGGGTCGCGATCATTAGATTCTACGTCGAGGATTACCTCGGCGATAGCAGCGGGCGCATGTCCAACAAGGGACCATCGCAAATGGGAGCGCCATGAGCGAGATTCGAGCCGAACGGAACAATGGAATGGAGCCATCCCCGGCGCACGCGCGGATGACACGTTTTCTGTGGCAGCAACTTCCCTACATCATTGCACTGGTGCTCGCCGTCGCGGGCGTCGCCTATACCAACGCCTCTCACCAGCCTCTCGTTGGCTATTGGGAGTTTCTCGCGCTCGCCATCGGCGTTGTGTGCGTCATCAACAAATGGCCGGAGGTCGATGGCAAGGAGGCCCGGTGGCGACTGATCTGGACCCAGGCGCTGCACTGGGTTGCCGTCCTGGTCACGATGAACATCATGCTGGTGTCAGGCGTTCAGCAATTGTTGCCGACGCCGGCAACCAGCCTCGTTCTTCTCACATTACTTGCGCTCGGCACCTTCCTCGCGGGCGTCAGTCTTCTGTCGCCGCAAATTGCCTTCCTCGGCCTTGCGATGGGCGTCACGGTTCCGGCGATATCCTGGTTACAGCAATCCATCATCTTCTTCCTGTTGGGCGCCGTCCTGCTGATCGGCCTCGGCATCACGTTCTGGCTTCGCCAGGATCGCAGCCCAGGGAGTTCGCCAACCGACACCGGAAGTCAAATGGAGGCCTGAATGCGCATTAACCTGCTTCTTGCGATCATCTGCGGATCCGCCTTGATGTGCGCCGACGCTCTGCCCGCACGCGCCGAGGCCTTCAGGGTCGGCCGGCTCGTATGCACCAGCACTCCGCGCGTTGGGCTGGTGCTCGGCTCCGCGCAGGAGCTTCGTTGCGTATTCATCACGAGACGCCCGACCCGGCAGTACGTCTACGACGGACGGATCAGGCGCGTTGGTCTCGACATCGGCGTGACCAGCGCAGGAACCCTCTCATGGGCCGTCCTCGCCAGGAACTCGCGCGTCGGCCCCGGCACGCTGCGCGGGAGCTACGTGGGGGCGAGCGGCAATGTCGCGTTCGGCCCCGGTCTCGGAGCGAACGTTCTGATCGGAGGCTCTCGCCGGACGATTGCGCTCCAGCCTCTGTCGATCGAACGATCGATCGGATTGAACCTTGCGGCGGGAGTTACGAACCTGACACTCGGCTCGCGCGGACCGGGATAGCGGCTTGTCCCGAACGCCGGAGCAAGGAGCGGACAATGGACCTTGCGGACGTCTCGGTCAGGATGCTGGCGGCGGGCTTCCTGACATTCATCGCTGGCGGCACGGGCTGGACACAGCCAGTCGCAGGCCCTCCGCCCGCTGTCGGCATCGTGGAAGCGATCAGACGACCGATCACCGAGACCAACGAATTCCTCGGGCGGATCGAGGCGGTCAATCGCGTCAATGTCGTGGCTCGCGTCACCGCATTCCTGGAGCAACGGTTGTTCGTCGAGGGTGCCGAGCTCAAGAAGGGCGCCCCGCTTTACCGGCTCGAGCGCGGTCCGTTCGAGGCCGATCTCGCGTCAAAGCAGGCGCAGGTGGCCCAGCTCCGAGCGATGCTCGAGAACGCCAAGCTGACGACCGACCGGGCGCGTACGCTGCTCAGCGGGCCGGCCGGTCAGCAATCGACCTACGACGCGGCGATCGCCAACCAACGCAGCCTGGAAGCCCAGGTCCAGGCCGCGCAGGCACAAGTCGATGCGTCACAGATCAACCTCGATTACACCATGATCAGCGCGCCGATCGACGGCAAGATCGGACGTACGTCCGTGACCGAAGGCAATGTCGTCGGTCCCAGCTCGGGCGTACTGACCACGATCGTCAGCCAGGATCCGATGTACGTCACCTTCCCGGTGCCGTTGCGCCAGGGGCTCGAACTACGCGAACGCTATGGTCCGCAGGGAGGCTTGGAAGCCGTGGTGATCCGGCTGCGGCTGCCCAATGGCCGCATGTATGGCAAGTCCGGCAAGCTCGATTTTGTCGACAACACCATCGCCCAGAACACGGACACGATCACCGTGCGCGGCGAGATCGCAAACCCGATCCTGCGCGCGCCGTCCGCCGCGGGCGTAACCGTTCACGAACTGACTGACGGCGAATTCGTCACGGTCTTGCTGGAAGGTGTCCAGCCCATCGAAGTGTTGGCGGTCCCGCGTTCGGCGGTGCTGTCCGATCAGCAGGGTGACTATGTCCTCACCGTTGGCGCCGGCGATAAGGCCGAACAACGCCGCGTCAAGCTGGGGCAATCGACGCCCACCATAGCCTCCGTCATCAGCGGCCTCGCGGCAGGCGACAAGGTCATCGTCGAAGGCCTGCAAAGAGTTCGTCCAGGTCAGGCGGTTTCTCCGGGCCCGGCGAGCGCGCTGATCCAGTCGAGCATGAATGCCGGCACAGGCGACGCGCCTTCGCAGCCAGACCATGGCGGTTCAACTGGTCCGCGCCCGGAGGACAAAAAGCCATGATGTCCGCCGTGTTCATCGATCGCCCGCGACTTGCGATGGTCGTGGCCTTCATCATCACCATTGCAGGTGCGCTCGCGCTGACACGGATCCCGGTGGCGCAATTTCCGGACATTGTGCCACCGCAGGTCACGGTCGCCGGGACCTTTCCCGGCGCGTCTGCCGAGGTCGTGGAGGCCAGCGTCGCTCAACCGCTCGAAGCGCAAGTGATCGGCGTCGACCGAGCTCTCTATATGAAATCGACGAGCGGCAACGACGGCAGCTACACCTTGACGGTGTCATTTGCACTTGGCACCGATCCCGATATCAACACCGTCAATGTTAACAACCGGGTGCAGAGCGCGCTGTCGCAATTGCCCACCGAGGTGCAGCAGCAGGGCGTGACCGTGCAAAAGAAATCGTCGGCGATCCTGCAATTTCTGGTGCTTTACAGTGCCGACGGCCAGCAAGATCCGCTGTTCATCACCAACTACGCGATCATCAACATACTCGACGCGATCTCCAGCACGCCCGGTGTCGGCCAAGCTCACCTGTTCGCCAAGATGAACTACTCGATGCGGATCTGGTTCGATACGCAGCGGCTGACCAGCCTCAATCTCACGCCCTCGGACGTGATCGCGGCAATTCGAACGCAAAGCGTTCAGGCGCCGGTCGGCCGCATCGGCGCGCGTCCAATCAGCGACGACCAGCAATTCCAGTTCAACGTCCAGACCCTCGGGCGGCTCGCGACAGTCGACCAGTTCGCCAATATCGTGCTGCGCGCCAACCCGGATGGTTCGACGCTGCTCGTCAAGGACGTCGCCCGGGTCGAGATGGGCGCGCAGAACCTCGACAGCGAAGCGCGGATCGACGGGCGCGCCGCGGTGCCTCTCGCGATCTATCTGGCGCCGGGCGCCAATGCCGTGACGACGGCGCAGGCGGTCGCGGCGACGATGCAGCGGCTATCGAAGCGATTCCCGACGGGGTTGAGCTATCTCGTGCAGTACGATTCCACGAGCTTCGTACGGGACACCATCTCGGAGGTTCTGCGGACGCTGGGAGAGGCCTTCGTCCTGGTCGTGATCGTGGTTTATTTGTTCCTCGGTAACCTTCGGGCCACGGTCATACCAGCCATTGCCGTACCGGTCAGCCTGGTCGGCACCTTCGCGGTGCTGCTGATGCTTGGCTATTCCGCGAATACCGTGTCACTGCTCGCAATGGTGCTCGCCATCGGCATCGTCGTGGATGACGCCATCGTCGTCGTGGAGAACGTCGAGCGAGTGATGGAGGAGGAACCGGATCTTTCGCCAGTCGAGGCAAGCAAGAAGGCGATGACGCAGATCACGGCACCGATCATCGCGATCACGTTGGTGCTGCTCTCCGTCTTTGTTCCGATCGCCTTCATTCCCGGCATTTCCGGCACGCTGTTTCGGCAATTTGCGGTGACGATCAGCGCCGCCATGATGATTTCGGCACTGAATGCGCTGACCTTGTCGCCCGCCTTGTGCGCGCTGTTCCTGCGGCATACTGGACCCCGGCGCGGCACGATCGGCCACGTTCTTGGTGGCATTGACTGGATCCGCGATCGCTATAGCGGCGGCGTACGACGGCTGCTGCGCGTGGCCAGTCTCTCGCTCATCCTGGTCGCCGTGTTCGCAGCCGGCATTTTCGGGATGTCGCACCTGACGCCGACAGGGTTCCTCCCCGAGGAAGACCAGGGCGCTTTCTTCACTTCGGTGCAGTTGCCGGACGGTGCATCCGTTGCGCGGA
Organism: Bradyrhizobium sp. Unk1; assembly: GCF_059512345.1. Lineage (NCBI taxonomy): Bacteria > Pseudomonadati > Pseudomonadota > Alphaproteobacteria > Hyphomicrobiales > Nitrobacteraceae > Bradyrhizobium > Bradyrhizobium sp. Unk1. The sequence goes on along the minus strand of NZ_JCAMOP010000023.1, from coordinate 5,445 downwards.
CCAGTGAAGTCACCAAACAGATCGAGGACGTCCTGAACGAGATGCCGGCCGTCGACCATGTTCTGGCCATCATCGGCTTTTCCCTGCTTGACGGGGCGTCCGAGCCCAACAGCGCGCTGGTGGTGACGCGCCTCAAGCCGTTTGCCGATCGCAAGGCGGTCGCGGATTCGGCGCAGGCGTTGATCCGGCAGACTTACGCAGCCGGCGCGCAAATCCGGCAGGCCAATGTACTGCCGTTCAATATGCCGCCGATCATCGGACTCTCCACCTCAGGCGGGTTCGAGTACCAGCTCCAGGCGCTGGAAGGACAGAGCCCCGCCGCGATCTCCAGTGTCACGGGTGCGTTGATCGGAGCGGCCAATGCCGATCCGCGGCTGACGCGAGTGTTCTCGACCTTCACCGCGACAAATCCATCGATCTATCTCGACATCGATCGACGCAAGGCGCAGGCGCTTGGCGTGACCATCAGCGATATCTTCACGGCTCTTCAGGCGACGCTGGGCGGCATCTACGTCAACAACTTCAACCTCTATGGACGCACCTGGCAGGTCAACGTGCAGGGGGAGGCGCTCGATCGCGCCGACCTTTCCGATATCTGGCGCATCTATGTCCGCAATAGCACCGGTCAGATGGTTCCGATGCGGTCGCTCGCCGGCATCAAGATCGTAACCGGGCCTCAGGTCATTACCCGCTACAACAATTATCGTTCAGTGACGGTGAACGGCAGCCCGGCGCCAGCCGTCTCGTCCGGCACCGCGATGGCAGCGATGGCAGAGATCTCCAACAACGTGCTGCCTGCAGGCTACAGTTTCGAGTGGACCGGCACCGCCTATCAGGAGCAACAGGCAGCAGGACAAACCGGGGTGGTGCTCGCGCTCGCCGTGCTGTTCGCCTATCTGTTCCTGGTGGCGCTGTATGAGAGCACGGTGATCCCGATCCCGGTGCTGCTCTCCGTCGTTGTCGGCGTTCTAGGCTCATATATCGGTATTAAAATCGCCGGCCTCAATCTCGATCTGTACGGCCAGATTGGCCTCGTGGTGCTGATCGCGCTTGCCGCCAAGAACGGCATCCTGATCGTGGAATTCGCCAAGGAACGACGGGAAGCCGGCACAGAGCTTGCGGAGGCCGCGATCCAGGGGGCGCATATGCGGTTCCGCGCGGTGATGATGACCTCAGTTGCCTTCATTCTCGGACTCCTCCCGCTCGTGCTCGCAACCGGCGCCGCCGAGCTGAGCCGCAGGGCGGTCGGGACCGCTGTCTTTGCCGGCATGCTCGCCGCAAGCTCAATCGGGATTTTTATGGTGCCTATGCTCTACGTCACGTTTCAGCGCCTGCGCGAACGCACGAAGGCACGACCGGTCCCGGCGCGAACCACATGACCCGAGTATCCAGGACGGCGGGAATACTCCGAGCCTATTGCTCAGGGTTTCGTCGGATGCCGGCGTTGCCGTTCCCCGCTACCGTAGTCCGCACTCGAAACTGCGTGACAAGAAGAGAAGAGAAGGACAATGAACGCTCCCACACGTCGTGCCTTCCTTGGTTTTGCGCAGGGCGCCGTCGCCGCCGCAGCGGTCGGCGCAATCGGCGCTCGTTTCATTGCGACAGCGGAGGCTATGCCGGTCGCCGCAAATCTGGGACGGGCGGCGATAACCACGGATCTCGCGACGCAGGCGCAGTGGGGTCCTCCGCATGGCCCCGGTTGGGGGCGGCCGCGACCGCGCAGGCGCCGTTGGGTTTGCTGGTGGCATCGCGGTCGCCGCCATTGCGGGTGGCGGTGGAGGTGACCGTCCGTGACCCTTCGCGGACGACGAAGGATAGAGCTGTGCTTCCGCAGCGATCAGCTCCGCTTCACCGCCGCGATCGGTTGCAAAGCGCGGCGGGCCGGCAGCCGCCGATTTCGTTCACTCTTCAATCAACTTAGCTCTGATCGCGTAGCGGACCAGTCCAGCTATCGAATTGACCCCCAGTTTTCCCATGGCCGACGCCCGATGCGTTTCCGTGGTTTTCACGCTTGAGCTCAGCATCGCGCTGATACCCTTGTTGCTGTATCCCTCGGCCACGAGCTTGACAACGAGCCGCTCTCGCGGAGACAATCTCATATGCCCCTCGCCAGCTTCGTCTTCTCGACCCGACTGACCACAAAATCGTCCGCCAAGGAATGGCTTACGTGCCATTAGCGCTTCAACGGCAGCCAACAGCAGCTTGTTTGCGTCCGACTTGACCAGGAACGCGCGCGCACCCGCCTGAAGCGCCTCTTGAGCCAGCACTCCGGATTCGTGCGCGGTAAAGATCAGCACCTCAGTTTCGCGGAGATGCTTTTTTATTCCTCGAGTTATTTCCAGTCCCGTCATGCGCGGCATGAAGAAGTCGACGATCGCAACATCGGGCCGCTCTTTGAGAGCGGCCTCAAATGCCGATTTTCCGTCGGACGCCTCGGCGACAATCATCCAACCCGGCCGCTGCTCGAGGACCGCCCGTAGCCCGGATCGAACAGCATCATGATCATCAGCAATGAGAATTCGTTTCATGAGAGGGCTGCCTCGATGATCTTGTCGCAAGAGAACCTGGACGAGCTATGGGCTCTGCGTTTCAGCAGCATCTCCAACCGGGCCATCTCACTCGCGCGCAAGAGCGCATGGAAAGGTCGCGCGCAGGATGGTTCCGCGCCGCAGCGTTGTGGGTGCCGATAATATCTCAAGCCGCCCTCCCATCTCTTGCAATCGAGCCCGCATGATACGGATTCCCGCTCCGGGTGCCCACGGACGAAAGCGGCATGCGCCATCTGCAGCGACCATGCCTTGTCCGTCGTCTCGAACCTCGAGCTTGAACTTCCTGTCCCTCGCCCCGATAGTTATGGCGACCTGTGTCGCCTTGGCGTGGCGGTAAACGTTCGTCAGGGCCTCCTGAACAATTCTCAGCAACGCTCGCTGCGCCCCGTATGGCAGGCCGTCGACCGCGGACGATATCGAGACCTCAATATTCAGCGGCGTTCGGGCTACGAACCCTTCTGCGAATTGCTCGATTGTCGTCCTGAGCCCTCCTTCAAGCAGATCCTGAGGGTGAAGCAGATATGTGAGAGACCGCAATTCCTTCATCGCGCGACCGATCGAGATGTCGAGCTGATCGCAATGTCTCGTCGCCTTCAGAGGATCGCCTAGCGCACTCCTTACTTGCATCAGAATGAGGCTCGCCGCCACCAAATGCTGGCACGTTGAATCGTGAAGCTCCGACGCAATTTGACGATGAACTTTTTCCTGCAGAGCGAGCTGTTCGGAATTCGCCTTGCGCGCATGCCTCGATCCTCCGGAGGCATTTCGAACATGTCGGCTGACCTGTGTCTCCTGAAGGGACATGATACACTCGCCTTCCTGCAGTGCTAACTTTCGAACTGCTAGTTTCCTGGCATATGCAGACAACTCTCCGATAAATTTAGCCTACCGCCGCGACACACCGACCACACAATCAGTATAAGCCACTACGTAGAAATCCCCTAGGCAGCCGGTCCCCTCGTGTGCCGAGCATCCCAAATTTGGCGCGATGCTCCCTGATTCAAATCAAGGAGCTGCAGGCAAGGAGCAGCATGCGGGTCGTCGAAAACGCGATTGTGAAGGCGCGTCCGTCAATCTGCGCGCTCTGGCATCGACCGCTTGACGGCGGCGCGGCAGCTATCGAGCGGCCCGGCGAGGGTGTTGCGCCGCAGAACAGTCCGCTGTTTAGGTAAGACGTCTTTCCATATTCCGCCCCGAGGCGATCTCCTTGAAATTCCGTAATTCGGAAATCAACAGAGGCAGCAACGCCAAAAGTCCAGCTCGCGACCGAGCCGAATGTTTTCAGATTGCCTCCAATCCTTCTAGTGGATGCCCAAACGCATGAAGCATCGAGTGTCGACCGATGCTCTCTCCATATCTGATGGCGGAGTGCCAAATTAGGCAGAAGCCGCCCGCCAAATCGGAAGGCAAGCATGCCGACGATCGCGCCCCAGAGGCATGCCGACAAAAGCCCGCCGATTTGCCCGCGTGATCGTCACAGTGCAGCAACGCTAGCGCTCAAGGAAGTGTCGTCGAGCCTCATGAACCTGCTGCCGACGTTTGATCAGGTAGGGATCTGGGCACCGATCGCGCTGGTCGCGTTGCGACTAATCCAGGGGTTGGGAGCCGGAGCGGAATACGGTGGCGCAGCGCTTCTGCTCGCAGAGCAGAGCCCCAGCCGCCGTGGATTCTATGGTGCGTTCGCGGCATCCGGTGTCGTCATCGGCATTGCGCTCTCTCTCGGCGTCTTTCAGTCTTGTGACCAGCACCACTCCGCGGGAGGCACTTCTAAGCTGGGGCTGGCGCGTGCCGTATCTTCTCAGCATCGTTGCCGTCAGCGTCGGCCTCTACTTGCGTCTCACAATGCCGGAGACACCGGAATTCGCTCGCGACGTCCAGGATCGGCGCGCGGAGATCAGCGTCCCGCTCTGGGAGGCTCGATGGCGAGACCGTCAAGTTTTATGCCGAAGCAGAGGACGTCTTGAGCCATCTGCCCAAGCTTGGTGTCCAGATGATCATGCGCCGGATTGAAAAGGGGGAGCGCAAGGGCCACGCCAAAGTGTGGTGCTACCCTGGCATGGAAAAAGTGGTGCAGCAGATGCGCAAGAAGGTCGACGGCGTGACGACGTCAATCCCGCGGGTCTGTCGCGGAAACGCCGAGCAGCTTGCAACCGAATTCGACGCCGCCCGAAACGCGCCGGACGCGATCCGTCGGGTTTTCATTGTAACTTCGTCTCTAAGCCGTAAAGCTGTCGAAGACGTATTCGCAAACATCGCGACGGGTCACGCTCCTGATCCTTATTTTGTACAATTGTACTGGCCATTGCTCTCATTCTTCTCGGCCTGCACCGAGATGAACGCAGTCGGCTATGTTGTGTGTCAGGAATAGCCTAGGCCTTTGCCCTCCGAAGGCAAGTGTCAAGCCGGCTGGTACGAAAAGTTAGGAAGAAAGAGTATTGTAGTGCAAAGGCTTGCGAGGGTTGCGCGCTGAGGGGTTAACTCATACGCAAAATCTGCGTAAGCAGTAAGCACCCGTAGCTCAGCTGGATAGAGCGTCGCCCTCCGAAGGCGAAGGCCTCACGTTCGAATCGGGTCGGGTGCGCCATTTCATTGCAAGGCTTAGCTCCAAGGTTCGAGAGCTTAGCCCGGCTCCCTTGTAACGACGTCACACCAAGCAAGCAAAAAGAAGCCGGGACTCGTTAGAGCCCCGGGCAGTCACGGGAGGAAACGCATGTGGCGTTTGCTACCATTTACTAGCCCTTCGGGCCTGGCCACTGACAGCGGGCGGAACTGCTCACTTCATCAGCGGGATCGAGAACTCCGCACCTTCCTTGACGCCTGACGGCCAGCGCGAGGTCACCGTCTTGGTCTTGGTGTAGAAGCGGACCGAGTCCGGGCCGTGCTGGTTGAGATCGCC
>NZ_JCAMOP010000022.1:0-153109 GCF_059512345.1 Bradyrhizobium sp. Unk1 | reverse complement strand
CCACCGCAAGCCCGGCTCGCGAAACGTGACGACACAAGATCGCCCCTCTTGGTGAGCCGGGATGGGCGACACATACGTCATTCCCGAATTTCGGTAAAGCGGAATATTTTTACGCAAGCAGGTTGACAGCAAGGCGAAACACCCGGGCACGCCACCGTCATTCCGGAGCGCGGCGAAGCGGCGAGCTGTGCTGCGCATTGCCCCGGAATGACGGAGGGAAGAGTGCCACCCCTTCGGCCGCACCCGAACGCGACTTACCAAGCTGCCGAAACCGGCTCGTTGAAGAACATCGTCTGATCGCGCGCAGCCACGCGTGATGGCTGGCGTCGACGGTGCCGCTCCGCGACGCGCTTGGTCGGAATGGCCGGCGCCGCCTGCTTCGGTGCCGCGACAGGCTGCGTCACCATCGCAAGAGCCTGGCGCGGGTTCTTCTGCTCGACCACTGCCGCGGGGACGGCAGGTGCAGGGGCCGGCGTAACCGCCACATCCCTGGTCAGCGGAATTTGCCGCACGCTGGTATCGAACACGATCTTCTCGGGCCAGGTTTGCGCCGAATGAATGCGAGCAATCGACCGGTTCGGCTCTGCCGGAGCGGCGGCGCTCACGGGAGCGGCCATGTATCGATCTACGAGAAGTAGAAGGGCGAGCAGAGCGCCGCCGATGAAGACGAAGTAGCGGATGAGCGGCATGAATTCCCCGATCCCCTCGATGCCGAGGTCTCTGCGGCAACGGGAAAGAATGGCAATCGTTCCGCTGAGGCATCGAGCAACCTCGCCGGGCAAGAACCCGGCGCGCTGGCACTCTCCTTGCTGCTCGTCCGCCAATCCCTCAGACCCGCAGTGGGTCTGTTTCATAGTGAGGCGATCCTATGCAATCGACGTCCCGTTTCGAAGCGACCATCCCGACACAGCTCCACGTCCTGATCTCCGATCTGCGTTGGCGCACGCAAATGCTCGACGCCGACATTCAGGAGGAAGAGCGCAGGGCCGGAATCTCCGATCCAAACAACCTCGCCTACCCGATGCTCGCGCAGAACCTGAGAGCCCGGCGCGACAATATCCAGGTGAGCATCGCAATCCTGGAAAGCCGCATCGAGAAGCGATCAACCGGGTGGCCGAGCGCCGCCTGACGCGGATCGTGCCGGGCCCGACCAGGCAACGCGACGGCATCTACAGAAGGGCGCGGGCGATGGGCGATAGCCCTGTCCGCGCCGGCCAAAACGCTGGAACCCGCGTTGCCCTTTTGCAACGGTTCCCCACCGTCTGAAGCCGGACAAAAGAAACTCCCATTCCAGCCACGAACCCCGCTCACAACGCCGTGAGACTAGCAGGGGAACTACGATGCGTGCACAGCGCGTTTGGAAAGTGAATGGGGCCGCCAGCATCGGGCAGCTCCAATCGAGACTGGACGACCTCAACAAGCGTCTCGGTCAGCTCGAAAGCCAGCATCCGGCGAGCTGGAGGCTCGAAGAACTGAGATCCAGCGCGCTGAGCCTGTCACGCGAGATCGACGACATCCGCTGCGCCGAGGCGACGGCGGCCTTGAGCGAGCTCTTGCGGAAGTAGAGCGTCGGGCGATTCGAGCGACGCGCGAGGAACCAACCTTCCTCGCCGCCATTGCCATGCAGAGCATGGAGCAAAATCATGACCAGGCACCTGACGCGAGCCCATCTCGCGCGCGGGGTGGCCGGCGCGGTGTCCACGCTGGTCCTGTGCGCGACGGCGGCATTCACCATCGCGCACCATTTCGCGCTGTGAGGGATTTCGCATGACGTCCGATCCCGAGGAGTCGGTGAGGCTGCAGGGTTTTGGCGAGATGACGTTGCGCACCGCCGTCGCTACACTGATGGCGCTCGCACCGCGCGAGCGATCCGACGCCGCCATCTTCCGCGTCCGCGACGGCGTGCGTTTGGCTTCGAGCGAGATCGCCGAACTCGCCTCGGACTGGGGCATGACACCGATGGCTGAAGTCAGGTCTCCGAGCCTCGTCCCGGACCAGCACTGGCCGGACATCGTTCGCGGCATGGTGCGCGAGGCGCCACTGCCGGCACTGATGGTGGCGTTCCTGGTGGGCGTGCTGGTGGCGCGGCGGTAGTCTACTGACCTACTGTCCAGCATCGGACCATCGGCCGGCGAATGTAGAGCCATGCCGCCGCGGCAGATGCCCCTGCCCAGCCAAATCGGCCGTGGACCCGCCCCGAAAATCGTTGCAAAAAGGCGCTCCCGAGGCTCTGGCGGCCGGTCCGCCAAGCCTCTGGAAAACGTCGACTTTTGGAAGAATGGTCGGAGTGGCAGGATTCGAACCTGCGACCCCTGCGTCCCGAACGCAGTGCTCTACCGGGCTGAGCCACACTCCGACAAGAAGGCGGCTTATAGCGTCGGGTTTGACGCACCGCAAGCGGCCGGCATGAGGAATTTTGTCCCTGTGAAAACGGGTCTTGAAACGCTGATTTTACCGGCCGGCCAGGCCGGCGCGGAAGCTGCCGCCCGGGTTTTGGCCGCCGGCGGCCTGGTCGCGTTCCCGACCGAGACGGTCTACGGGCTCGGCGCGGACGCCGCCAATGCCACCGCGGTCGCCCATATCTACAGCGCCAAGGGGCGGCCGGCCTTCAATCCGCTGATCGCCCATGTCGCCGACCTCTCAGCCGCGCGCCGGATCGGACGGTTCGACGCGCGTGCGTTGAGGCTTGCGGAAGCGTTCTGGCCGGGCCCCCTGACGCTGGTGGTGCCGAAGACGGACAACTGTCCGGTGGCTGAGTTGGCCACCGCCGGGCTCGACACGGTCGCGATCCGCATTCCCGCCCATCCGGTGGCGGAGGCGATCCTGCGCGCCTTCGGCGGGGCCGTGGTGGCGCCGTCCGCCAACATCTCCGGCCATGTCTCGCCGACGCTTGCGGCCCATGTCGAAAGCGACCTTGCCGGGCGGATCGACCTGATCGTGGACGGCGGGCCTGTTACGGTCGGCGTCGAATCGACCATCGTCGGCTGCTTCGATGCCCCGATGCTGCTGCGCCCCGGCGGGCTGTCCCGCGAGCGGATCGAGGCCGAACTCGGCGCAGCCTTGGCGCGGCCGCCCGTGGAGGCCGAGAGCGACGACAGCCAGCCGCTGGCGCCGGGCATGCTGGCCTCGCATTACGCGCCGCGCGCCAGTGTGCGGCTCAATGCGCGCGATGTGGCCGCGGGCGAAGCGCTGCTGGCGTTCGGCCCCGATCGCCTGCCGGGCCTGGAGGCCGCCGCCGCTGTCATGAATTTGTCGCCCGCGGCTGATCTCGATGAAGCCGCCACCAATCTGTTCGGCTATCTTCGCGCCCTCGATGCGAAGAGCCCGCGAGCGATCGCGGTGATGGCGGTGCCGGAAGAAGGACTTGGCGAGGCCATCAACGACCGGCTGCGCCGGGCCGCGGTCGCGCGATAGCGCATGGTCCGGAAAAGTGTGCAGCGGTTTTCCGATAAGATCATGCGCAAGAGATAAGAGCGAAGAAGAGACAAGAGCATGAACGTCAATAAATCTGCCACCCCGCCGCTTGCGCCCGAGCTGATCGAACAATTCCGCAAGATCGTCGGCGACCGCCAAGCCATCACCGACGCGGCCGACATCGAGGCTTACGTCACCGAGGAGCGCAACCTGTTTCACGGCCGCTCGCCGCTGGTGCTGCGCCCGGGCTCGACGGCGGAAGTCTCTGACATCTGCAAGCTCGCCTCCGCGCACAGAATCGCGCTGGTGCCACAGGGCGGCAACACCGGGCTCGTCGGCGGCCAGACGCCCCACAACGGCGAAGTGGTGGTGTCGCTGCGCCGGCTCGACAAGATCCGCGAAGTCGACACCGCCTCCAACACCATGACCTGCGAGGCCGGCGTCGTGCTCCAGGTCGCGCAGCAGAAGGCAGCCGACGTGGACCGGCTGTTTCCGCTTTCGCTCGGCGCGGAAGGAAGCTGCACCATCGGCGGCAATCTTTCGACCAATGCCGGCGGCACCGCCGCGCTCGCCTATGGCGTCGCGCGCGAGATGGCGCTGGGGCTCGAGGTGGTGCTGGCCGACGGTCGCGTGCTCAACGTGTTGTCGAAGCTGAAGAAGGACAACACCGGCTACAATCTGCACAACCTCTTCATCGGCGCGGAAGGCACGCTCGGCATCATCACCGCGGCCACGCTCAAGCTGTTTCCGAAGCCGCGGGCGGTCGAGACCGCCTTCGTCGGGCTGAAATCGCCGGCGGCGGCGCTGAAGCTGCTGACGATCGCGCAGGGCGAAGCCGCGAACGCGCTGACGAGCTTCGAGCTGCTGTCGGAGATGGCGGTCGACTTCTCGGTCCGCCACGGCATCGACGTGCGCGATCCGCTCGAAGCAAAACATCCCTGGTACGTGCTGATGGAATTGTCCTCCCCCGGCGACGACGCCCGCACGCCGCTGGAGACGATCCTGACCCGCGCCATGGAGGACGAGATCGTCGACGACGCCGTGATCGCGGCCAACCTCACCCAGCGCAACGGCTTCTGGAAGCTGCGCGAGGAGATGTCGTCGGCGCAGAAGCCGGAGGGCGGCTCGATCAAGCATGACATTTCTGTGCCGGTCGCCGCCGTGCCCGCCTTCATCGACGAAGCCAATGCCGCCGTCGTGAAACTGATCCCCGGCGCGCGGCCGGTGCCGTTCGGCCATCTCGGCGACGGCAATCTGCATTACAATGTCAGCGAGCCGATCGGCGCCAACACCGCGGATTACCTGGCGCGCTGGCACGAGATGAACGCGGTCGTGTTCGAGATCGTGCTGCGCATGGGCGGCTCGATCTCGGCCGAGCACGGCATCGGCGTGCTCAAGCGCGACGAACTGCCCGAGGTGAAGGACAGGACCGCGATCGAGCTGATGCGCGCGATCAAGGCGATGCTGGATCCGCAGGGCATCATGAATCCGGGGAAGGTGCTGTGAGCGTCTCCCTTACGATCGATGCGATCACCGACACTGATGTCGAGCCCGTCGTCGCGCTGTGGCAGCGCTGCGGCCTGACGCGGCCCTGGAACGACCCGCATGCCGACATCGCGCTGGCGCGTCGGCGCGACAATTCCACCGTGCTGATCGGCCGCGATGGCGGCGCGATCGTCGCCACCGCCATGGTCGGCCATGACGGCCATCGCGGCTGGGTCTATTACGTCGCGGTCGATCCCGATGGGCGCAAACGCGGCTATGGCCGCGTCATCATGGCCGCGGTCGAGGACTGGCTGCGGCAGGCCGGCATTTTGAAGCTGCAGCTCCTGGTCCGGCGCGAGAACGCGCAAGCCAATGCGTTCTACCAGTCGCTGGGTTTCGAGGAATCGACCTCGGTGATGTTCCAGAAGTGGCTCGACGGCCGCGCCTCCACGTAGATCCCAGCTGGAAGAAAATCATGACCATTTCCGACCGCGTCCGCATCAAGGACGTCCGCGTGCTCTCGGACGGCTGGACCACGCTGAAGACCACGACGTTCGAGTACCAGCGCGCCAATGGCGAGTGGCAGACGCAGCACCGGGAAACCTATGAGCGGGACAACGCCGCCGCCGTGCTGCCGTACAACCGCGCGCGGCGTACGGTGATCCTGGTACGCCAGTTCCGCCTGCCGGCCTTTATCCGCGGCTACGACGATCTCCTGATCGAAGCCGCCGCCGGCGTACTCGACGACGCCTCCCCCGAGGTGCGCATCCGCGCCGAGGCCGAGGAAGAGACCGGCTATCGCCTGCACCACGTCCACAAGGTGTTCGAGGCCTTCATGAGCCCCGGCGCCATCACCGAGAAGCTGCATTTCTTCGTCGCCGAATACGAGCCGGAGATGCGGGTCAGCGACGGCGGCGGCCTCGAGCACGAAGGCGAAGACATCGAGGTGCTGGAGCTCGGCATCGACGAGGCCTTGGCGATGATCGCGGACGGACGCATCATCGACGCCAAGGCGATCATGCTGCTGCAATACGCGGCGCTGCATATTTTCAGGTGACGCGTAAGCTGCCCTCTTCCCTTCTCCCCTTGTGGGAGAAGGTGGCATAGGCGGCCTACGGCCGCCGTTCTTAAGAACGCCGAAGCAAAGCTTCGGCTATGGCGCCGGATGAGGGGTATCTCTCCGCGAACTCCTGGGAGAGTTGGACTCGCGGAAACATACCCCTCACCCGTCTCGCCGCTTGCGCGGCGAGCCACCCTCTCCCACAAGGGGAGAGGGTAAGACGGCGCAAGCGGCTCTCTCAAGCCTGCAATTCTGTCCTGCGCGGCCGCTCTCCCCGTTGAGCAACCCCAAAACTATCTCTAGTCTGGTCCCAACCAAGAACCAGGAGACGCGCCCCATGTCCGCTCCGCGCGACGACGAATTCGGCTTTGCGCCCGACTACGACTCTCCCGTCCCCTATATGCAGCGCACGCGCGAATATTACACCGCGATCGGCTACACCACGCCGTATCGCTGGGCACATTACACCGAGGCGCCGTTCCAGCCGCTGAAGAAACCGCTGTCGCAATCGCGCGTGACGGTCATCACCACGGCTGCGCCTTACGATCCCACCAAGGGCGACCAGGGGCCGGGCGCGGCGTATAATGGCGGGGCCAAATTCTACCAGGTCTATGACGGCGACACCTCGAAGCAGCACGACCTGCGCATCTCGCACATCGGCTACGACCGCAAGCACACCACGGCGACCGACAACGGCACCTGGTTTCCGCTGCCGCAGCTTTTGAAGGCATCTGCCGCAGGCCGCATCGGCGAGGTGAGCCAGCGTTTCTTCGGCGCGCCAACCAACCGGAGCCATCGCGTCACGCTCGACACCGACGCGCCGGAAATCCTGGCGCGCTGCCTCGCCGACAAGGTCGATGTCGCCGTGCTGGTGCCGAACTGCCCGGTCTGCCACCAGACCACCGCGCTGGTGGCGCGGCATCTCGAAGCCAACGGCATTCCGACCGTGGTGATGGGCTGTGCCAAGGACATCATCGAGCATGCCGCGGTGCCGCGCTTCCTGTTCTCGGACTTCCCGCTCGGCAATTCCGCCGGCAGACCGCATGACGTCGCCTCGCAGGCGCAAACGCTCGGGCTGGCGCTGAAACTGCTGGAAAGCGCGAGCGGTCCGCAGACCACGATGCAGTCGCCGCTGCGCTGGAGCGAGGACGCCTCCTGGAAGCTCGACTACAACAACGTCGCACAGCTTTCGCCGGAGGAACTGGCGCGCCGCCGCGCCGAATTCGACAAGCAGAAGGAGATCGCGCGCGGCAACCGCGCCGCCTGACGTCCTCCGACAACAACAAACAATGGGGAGAGCGACGTGACGCGACCGTTCGAGGGTGTGAAGATTCTCGACTTCACGCAAGTGCTGGCCGGCCCCTATGCGAGCTACCAGCTTGCGCTGCTGGGGGCCGACGTGATCAAGGTCGAGCGGCGCGAGGGCGAGGACATGCGCCGCACGCCGCTCAGCCGCGAATGGGCCGAGCGCGGGATCGCGCCGGCGTTCCAGGCCATCAACGGCAACAAGCGCAGCCTGACGCTCGATTTGCAAAAGCCCGACGCCATCGCGATCGTGAAGAAGCTCGTGGCGCAAGTCGACGTCGTCATGGAGAACTTTCGCCCGGGCGTGATGGACAAGCTCGGGATCGGCTATGAGGCGCTCTCCGCGATCAATCCAAAGCTGATCTATTGCGCCGTGTCCGGCTTCGGCCAGACCGGCCCGGACCGCCTGCGGCCCGGCTATGACGGCAAGATGCAGGCGCTGTCGGGCATCATGGCGATCACGGGGCATCCCGAGACGGGGCCGACGCGCGCGGGCTTTGCGGTGTGCGACGTGCTTTCGGGCGCCACGGCCGCATTCGGCGTGTCGAGCGCGCTGTATCAGCGCGACCGCACCGGCAAGGGACAGCTCATTGATGTCTCGATGCTGGAGGCGACGATGGCGTTTCTCTCGGGACAGATCGCGGACTGGTCGGTCGCCGGCCATCGCCAGACACTTTCGGGCAACCAGGCCGTCAGCCGCAGGACCACGGCGAATCTGTTCAGATGCGGCGACGGCCACATCCTGCTCGCCGTCAACAACGAGAAGCAGTATCGCGCGCTGATGTCCGCGCTCGGCCGCGAGGACTCGCTGTCGGACCCGCGCTTCGCCGACTGGTTCGCGCGCAACGAGAACGAGGGCGCATTGCGCGCCATCATCGAGGAGGCTCTGGCGGCGAGGCCTGCGCGCGAGTGGGAGACAATCCTGGAAGATGCCGGCGCGCCCTGCGCCAGCATCTGGAAGGTCGAGGAGGTCATCGATCATCCGCAAATCCAGGCCCGCGGCGCAATCCAGGAGCTGGATACGCCCTACGGCCGCCTGCGCTTTGCCGGCAGCGGCTTCAAGCTCGCCCATGGCGGCGGCCGGCTGGACCGGATGGCGCCGGAATTGGGTGCGGATACGGATGCGGTGCTGGGTGAGCTGGGATTTGATGCAGCGGAGATCGCGGCGCTCAGGGCAAAAGAGATCGTGTGAGAGCGGTGCTACAAACTCCGCTGTCGTAGGGTGGGCAAAGCGAAGCGTGCCCACCATTGCTTATCGCGTAACCGGAGAGAAGGTGGGCACGGCGCTTTGCGCCTTTGCTCACCCTACGGCACCGCGGCTAGAACAACGACCCCTGCCCGTCATCTGACGAGCTAGCGGCAACTTTCCGGGCCGCCTTCTTCGGCTTCGCAGCCTCTGCCTCGGCCTCCATCTCCTCCACGCTGATCGGCAACACGAGCTGGTCGTCGTCATTGGCGACGCGGTTGACGCGGGTGGAGACCGGGTGCCAGGCGAATTCGCCGATGCGCGGGGCGGACATCAGCGGCAACACGGCGTCGACATCGTCGCCGCGACTGTCGAGCCAGCGCTCGAAATCGCGCGGGCTGATGGTGACGGGCACGCGGTCATGCAGGGCGGCGAGATCCTCGCCCGCCGCCGCCGTGACGATCGCGACGGTGTCGAGCTCCTCACCATTCGGCCCGACCCAGGTCTCGAATACCGCAGCAAAGCCGAGCGGCTGGCCATCGGCGCGGTGGATGAAGAAGGGCTGCTTGCGGCCGCCCTCTGCCTTCCATTCATAATAGCCGTCGGCCGGGATCAGGCCGCGGCGCCTCCGAATCGCGTTCTTGAAGGCGGGCTTTTCCAACACCGTCTCGGAGCGCGCGTTGATCAGGAGCGTAAATCCCTTGGGATCCTTGACCCAACTGGGCAACAATCCCCAGCGCATCAAGCGGAAATGGCGCGCGCCGTTCTCGAGCAGCACGACCGGAATCGGTTGTGTCGGCGCGACGTTGTACCGTGGCGGGAAATTCGGCTGCTCGATGTAGCCGAACAGTTGCCGTAAAGCCGCGGGGGCCGAAGTTATGACGAAGCGTCCACACATCCTTGGGTGCCTATATAGGGTCCGTTCAGGTCCTTTTAACCCCGAACGTTAACACTGCGGCAGATGAGCTCAACGGCCTCCAAACCCGCGCGGACACATGTACATACGGGACCCGAGGCCGCCGCCTGGGCCGAGCGGCTGCGCGTGGCCAATATCAACCCGCGAACCGGGCTTGCCACCGACTATCTCAACCATTTCAATGAAGCCGTGATGCTCCTGGAAATGGTCCCGGACATGCCGGAATGCGCCGAAGATTTTTTGACCTGGTCGCCGCTGTCCTATGCCGAACATTTCACCGCGTCGAATTTCAAGGCACGGGATCTGGCCATCGAAGCCTATGAGAAGGCCGATCCGAACGTGCGCGCCCAGTTCGACCACATCACTGATACCATGACCTCGATCCTGACAGCGGTCGGCTCGGCCATGCGCGAGGTCGAGAAGGACACGACCCGCGTCCGCCTCGCCGAGCAGGCCACGCTCTGGGTCAAGCCGCTGATCGCGGCCTGCGGCGGCATCATCAATGGCGGCGCGGAAGCCGACGTCGACACCATCATGGCGAATTGAGCCAAGGGTTGTTGAAGGGTTGTTGAAGATATGTCTGCGGTCATCCAGCCCACCCACCCCCAGATCGCAGTCAGCGCCGCCATCTTCCGCGACAGCAAGGTGCTTCTGACCCGCCGCGCCCGCTCGCCCGCCAAGGGGTTCTATTCGCTGCCGGGCGGCCGGGTCGAGTTCGGCGAATCGCTGCACCAGGCGCTGGCGCGCGAGGTCGACGAGGAGACCGGGCTCGCCATCGAGATCATTGGCCTCGCCGGCTGGCGCGAAGTGTTGCCGGCCGCAGCCGGCGCCGGCCATTACCTGATCATGTCCTTTGCCGCCCGCTGGGTGGCCAAGGAGCCGGCTCTCAACGACGAGCTCGACGATTACCGCTGGATCGCCCCCGACGCCCTGGCGAGCCTCGGCGACCTCAAGCTGACCGGGGGGCTGGAGGAGGTCATCCAGTCGGCCGCCCGGCTGATCGGGCCCTGACCGCCCCGTCTTGCGTCAGCCGCCCCGAGGGGGCATACACCCCGCCGATGTCCACGCGATTTCTGGCCATTTTTGCCCTGATTCTCGCCTGCGCCTCCGTGCCCACGAGGGCCCAGGACGTGGCGGCGCCGTTTGACGCCGATTTGCAGCGGCTGGCGGAGATTTTGGGTGGCCTGCATTACCTGCGCGGCATCTGCGGGTCCAACGAGGGCAACAAATGGCGCAACGAGATGCAGGCGCTGATCGATGCCGAAACCCCCTCGGGCGAGCGCCGCACCCGCATGATCGCCGGCTTCAACCGCGGCTATAACGGCTTCCAGCAGACCTACCGGAGCTGCACGCCGGCCGCGACGGTGGCGATCCGGCGCTATATCGAGGAAGGCTCGAAGATCTCGCGCGATCTCACGGCGCGTTACGCGAACTGAGCGCATCTCCTCATCCTGAGGAGCGCGCTCTTCGCGCGCGTCTCGAAGGATGCAAGGCCCCGCTGCCGCAGCACGGCCTCTATGGTTCGAGACGGCGCTAACGCGCCTCCTCACCATGAGGGTCGAACCTTCGAACGCGCATCCGGAACCCTGTCATCGACTTTGTTCACAGCCGTTAACCGTTCCTAAAGATGTGGCCTAGCGGGCGTTAATACGCGTGCTACACCTTTCGCACAGCGCATCGCCGTGGATCGCGCCCCAGCCCTGATCGAGTTTCATGAGCCATCCAGTGTCCTACGCCCCCGCACGCGCGCCGCTGCCCGATCACGAGCAGAAACAGGCCGCGCTGAGCTATCTCAACGAGGCCTGGGCCGAAGCGCGCCATGATGGCGTCGACGGCGACTGCCTGGCGCAGGCCAGCCTGTTTGCGGCATTCGCCGAACTCGTCGGCACCTACGGCGAGGATGCGGTGGCGAAATTCGTCGAGGGCTTTCCGGGCCGCATCCGCAACGGCGAATTCTCGGTCACTCTCGCAAGGCAGTAAGCTTCTTGCGAAAAATGACCCCGCCATACGGGCGGGGCCAGTCTACGGATGAATGACTTGGCGAACGGGATTTGGCGAACTGGTTCGCGAAGTCTGCCGCGTTTATCGCACGGAAGCCGCCTCCCCCGGACAAGCATTAGTCTCGCGATGACCGGGAGATATTCCCGCCACGATTGGGAATGCACTCCCTCCTCGTTCACGGCTCGACCTTGAGCGTCGCTTTCATGTTGGGATGATAGCGGCAGTAATAATCGACTGTTCCCGCCTTCTTCAGAACTGACATCACCGACTTCTTCGGTGGCAGCATCACGTCGAAATCGCCGCTCTTCGCCGTGGCGGTGTGCGCGAACACGTCCTTGTTGATCCATTCGATGGTGTCACCGACCTTCGCGGACGTTTCGGCCGGCGAGACCACGAGATTTTCCATTGTGATCTGAATGGTCGCGGCGCGCGCCGGGACGACGATCGACAGCAAGACGACCGCAAGCGCGATCGAAGCGAGGCGTCCCGGCTTCATCCCACACCCCCTATTTCAGCTCGGCCGCGACATGCTCGGCGTGCTGCTGATGGCCCTGAAAAATCTTCAGGCCGGTCTGCAACAGGCTCTTGAGCTCGGCATTGCCGGCGGACGGGATGAGCTGGGTTTCCAGCGCGCCGTTGACCGCCTTGTGGTAGGCGACCTCGTTCGCGACATAGGCCTTGTCGAAGGCCGCGCCGCTCAGCTTGTCGAGCTCCGCCAGCTTGTCGCCCGCCTGCTTCGACAGCGCCTTGCTGGTATCGTTGTCTTCAGGCATAACGTTCAGCTTCTTGACCAGCGCCAGCGCCTGCTTGTTGACCGCTTCGTGGTCGCGCAGCATGTCCTCGGCAAACGCCTTGACGTCCTTGTTCTTGGCCTTTTTCTGCGCCTGCTTGGCCGCATTGATGTCGATCACGCCCGCGGTGTAGGCGATGTGGGCGATCTGCGGATCGGTGGGCTTGTCGGCTGCGCTCGCGCCTTGCAGCAGCGCCGGGCTCGACAACAGAATTGCCGCGGCGATCGCCGTGCTCCATCGGGTGAACATGTTTGAAACTCCTGTGCTGCCGGACGGTTTGCCGGCGTTGCTTCACAGGCATTGGATGGGATTTTCGCGCAAACGTTCCCGAAAAACTTCAACCGCGGCTGCCGAGCCGCTTCAGCACCGATACGGTCAGCCGCTCGCAGCGCCACCCGGCGAACGGGAACGCATCCATCACCACCGGACCGATCTCCTTCTCGACGTTCTCGCGCAGCATGGTGCGCGCACGGTGCAGCCGCGTCTTCACGGTCTCGGGCTTGACGCCGAGCAGATCGGCGGTCTCCTCGATGTTCATCCCCTCCATGACGCGCGCGACGAAGACCATGCGGAACACATCCGGCAGTTCGTCGATTGCGCGTTCGACGACGCGCTGGATTTCACGTTGGGCCATGGTCCTTTCCGGATCGCCTTGGGGAGAAAAGGGAAATTTTATGATCTGCGCGTCGAGCGCCTCTTCCGGCAGCGCGCCGAGCTCGACATGCGGCTTGCGACTTCGCGCCCGGCCAAGCGCCTCGTTGATGGCAATGCGCGACAGCCAGGTCGATAGCCCGGACTCGCCGCGAAAGCCGTCAAGATGGGTAAAGGCCCGGACATAGGTTTCCTGCACCACGTCCTCGGCTTCGCTGTCGCTGCGCAGGATACCGCGCGCAAGACGGTAGAGCCTGCGGTTGTTGGCCTGCATGATCTCGCGCAGCGCGGCCTCGTCACGGCCCCGAGCGCGGTCGACCAGTTCGGCTTCCGATGCTCTGGCGCCGGCGGACAGGCCGGCTGCGGTCCGCTGCATGGTGGTCACCTGTTTGTTTCCGTTGCTCTCGGACATTGGATGCGGGGGCGGCGAAAAGGTTCCCAATTTTCTTACCCTCCCCTGGAGGGGTCCGAGACGAGCGTAGCTCGCTCGTGGGTCGCTTCGCATGGAGCAACGCGCAATGCGAAGCGGGGTGGGGTGATCTCTCCACACGGGCACCGCCAACGGCGAGAGACTGTCACCCCACCCCGCTCGCGCTACGCGCGATCGACCCTCCCCCTCCAGGGGAGGGTAAGCGAGTCCTCCTAGTCCGTCTCGATCGGCAGCGCCGGATCCCTCGCCCATTCACCCATCGAGGCGTCGTAGAGCGTCAGCTTGTCGTAGCCGAGCTGCGTCAGCATCAAGAGGTCGATCGTCGCCGAGATGCCGCCGCCGCAATAGCAGATCACATTCTTGTCGCGCGTAACGCCCTGGGCCGCGAATTTCGCTTCGGCATCGGCAAGACTCGTCAGCGTCTTGTCGGCATTGGCAAGCGTTGCCGCGGGCACGTTGACGCTGCCGGGCACGCGGCCGGGCCGGCCGTAGCGGCTCGGCTCGAGGCCTTGATGAAATTGCGGCCCGAGCGCGTTGACGATCACGGTCGCGGGATCGCCGATCCGCGCCTTCACGGTGGTCTTGTCGACGAAGAAGCCCGCGCGCGGCGCGGCCTTGAAGGTGGTCGCGGGATAGCCCTTCGGCGCGCCCGTCTCGACCGGCCGCCCCTCGTCCTTCCATTTGTCAAACCCGCCGTCGAGGACCTGCGCATCGACGCCGAGCGAGCGCAGCATCCACCAGAACCGTGTCGACCACATCATCGTGCCGATGCTGTAGAGCACGATGGTCTTGGATGCGTCAGCGCCGTGGCGGCCGAATGCGGCCTCTAGCTGGGGCACGCCAGCCATCATGAAGAGCTGTTGCGCGGAGGTGTCGGAGAACTCGCCTTGCAGGTCGAGGAAATCCGCGCCGGGGATGTGGCCGGCCGCGAACGTCTTGTCGCCAGGCACCGCGCGATAGGGCACGTCGCTGCCCGGCGGCACCGGCTCGTTGTAGGTCGTGCAGTCGTAGAGGCGGAGGTTGGGATTGCCGAGGATGGCGGCGAGCTGCGTGGTGGTGATGAGGGCGGTTGGTTGGGACATTGCTCTCTCCCAATTTGAGCCTACGCTTCCTGGCACTCTGTCATTGCCCGCGAAGGCGGGCAATCCAGTATTCCGGAGGCGGCAGTGATCGAACCGAGAAGCCGCGGCGTACTGGATGCCCCGCCTCCGCGGGGCATGACGGCGGAGCGAGAAGCGGGACCGCGCCCTCTACTGCTTCAGCGTCTCCAGAAACCGCACCGGCTCGCCCTGCGACGGCGTCACGATCTCGCCCTGCCACATCACGCGGCGGCCGCGGATGAAGGTGCCGACGGGCCAGCCGGTGACGCGGACGCCATCATAGGGCGTCCAGCCGGCTTTGGACGCGACCCATTTGTTGGTGATGGTCTCGCTGCGCTTCAAGTCGACGACCGTGAAGTCGGCGTCGTAGCCTGCGGCAATACGGCCCTTGCAGGCCATGTTGTAGAGGCGCGCCGGGCCGGCGCTAGTGAGATCGACGAAGCGCGCCAGCGACAAGCGGCCCGCATTGACGTGGTCAAGCATGAGCGGCACCAGCGTTTGCACGCCGGTCATGCCGGAGGGCGATGCCGGATAGGTCTTCGACTTCTCTTCCAGCGTATGCGGGGCATGGTCGGAGCCGAGCACGTCGATGATGCCCTGCTCGATGCCACGCCAGATGCCGGCGCGGTGATCGGCCCCGCGCACCGGCGGGTTCATCTGCGCCAGGGTGCCGAGCCGCTCGTAGCATTCGGGCGCGACCAGCGTCAGATGATGCGGCGTCGCCTCGCAGGAAGCGACGTCCTTGTGGTCGCGCAGGAACTCGATCTCTTCCTTGGTCGAGATGTGCAGCACGTGGATGCGCTTGCCGGTCTCGTGCGCGAGCTTGACCAGCCGCTGCGTCGCCATCAGCGCGGCGGTCTCGTCGCGCCAGACCGGATGCGAACGCGGGTCACCCTCGATGCGCAGCGACTTGCGATCGTTGAGGCGGTATTCGTCTTCGGCGTGGAAGGCGGCGCGGCGGCGGATCACCTGGAAGATGCGGCGCAGGCTCTCGTCGTCCTCCACCAGCAGCGCGCCGGTCGACGAGCCGATGAACACCTTGACGCCCGCGCAGCCGGGCGCGCGCTCCAGCACCGGCAGATCCTGCACGTTCTCGCGGGTGCCGCCGATGAAGAAGGCGAAATCGCAATGCATGCGATGATGGGCACGCTTCACCTTGTCGGTGAAGGTGGCCTCCGTCACGGTCAATGGAGATGTGTTCGGCATCTCGAACACGGCGGTGACGCCGCCCATCACAGCGCTGCGCGACCCCGTCTCGAGGTCTTCCTTCTGCTCCAGCCCGGGCTCGCGGAAATGCACCTGGGTGTCCATCACGCCGGGCAGGATGTGGAGGCCCTTGCAGTCGATCATTTCAGCAGCGGAGGCCTGCGACAGCGGGCCCAGCTCCGCGATGCGGCCGTTGGTGATGCCGATATCGCGAACACCCTCGCCGTCCTGGTTGACGACGGTGCCGCCTTTGAGGATCACATCGAAGCGCTGAGTCATGGCTGAAGGCCTCTCTCATCCCCAAGCGCGGGGCTTGAGGTCTTGTCGTTTATGCCTTGCGGGCTTACGTTCCGGAGCAACATGTCGCAAGAGATTTTCACATGAAATCAGCGTTTCTTCCCGACCGGAGCGTGGTCAAGGTCGCGGGTGAGGACGCGCGCAACTTCCTCAACGGCCTGATCACGACCGATCTCGACAGGCTGAAGCCGGGCCTGGGGCGATTCGGTGCGCTGCTGACGCCGCAGGGCAAGATCATCGTGGATTTCCTGATCACCGAGGTGCCGGCAGGCCATGGCGGCGGGTTCCTGATCGACTGTCCGAAGGCGCTGGCCGAGGGCCTCGCCACCAAGCTGAAATTCTACAAGCTGCGCGCCAAGGTCACGGTGGAAAACCTTGACCTCGGTGTGCTCGCGGCCTGGGACGGCCAGCTTGCGGCGCAGCCGGACCTTGCCTTCGCCGATCCGCGCAATGATGCGCTCGGCACTCGCATCCTGATCCCCGAAGATCTCAAGCAGAAGCTGTCCGATCTCATCGGCGCCGAGCTGGTCGACGCCGATGACTATGAGGCGCACCGCATCGCGCTCGGCGTGCCGCGCGGCGGGCTCGATTTCATGTACAGCGATGCGTTCCCGCACGAGACCAACATGGACCGCCTTGCCGGCGTCGATTTCGACAAGGGCTGCTATGTCGGCCAGGAGGTCGTCTCGCGCATGCAGCATCGCGGCACCGCGCGCACCCGCAGCGTCAAGGTGCTGCTCGATGACCTCTCGCCGGAGGCCGGCGTCAGTGTTATGGCGGGTGACAAGCCGGTCGGCACGATGGGCTCGTCCGCGCAAGGCAAAGGCATCGCGCTGGTGCGTATCGACCGCGTTGCGGACGCGCTCGATGCCGGCCAGCCGCTCACCGCCGGCGGCCTCGCCGTGAGGCTCGCCGAACCCGACGTCGTCCGCATTCCCCTGAAGCAGCCCATCGCATGAGCCGAGCCCCCCGCCTGCATCCCGACGGAAAGACCCGCTGCCCCTGGCCCGGCGAAGACCCGCTCTATGTCGCCTATCACGACACCGAATGGGGCGTGCCGGAATATGACGACCGTGCGCTCTATGAAAAGCTGATTCTCGATGGCTTCCAGGCCGGCCTTTCCTGGATCACGATCCTGCGCAAGCGGGACAATTTCCGCAAAGCCTTCGATGATTTTCAGCCGGAGAAGATTGCCCGCTACAACGACAAGAAGGTGCACGCGCTGATGAACGATGCCGGCATCGTGCGCAACCGCGCCAAGATCGACGGCGCGATCCTGAGTGCGAAATCGTATCTTGACATCATGGAGAAGGGCCCGGGCTTCTCGAAGCTGTTGTGGGACTTCATGGGCGGACAGCCCAAGGTCAACAATTTCAAGACCACCGCGAGCGTGCCGGCCTCGACGCCGCTGTCGATGCAGATCTCCAAGGAACTGTCCTCGCGCGGTTTCAAATTTGTCGGCCCGACCATCGTCTACGCCTTCATGGAGGCGACCGGCATGGTCAACGACCATCTCGTCGACTGCCATTGTCACGCGAGCTGCGGCAAGACGCAGCGCAAGCCGCGCCTCAAGGCCAAATGACCGCGAAGAAAACGGCACGCGACGTGGCATCCCGCGCCTGGCAGCGCATGCTGTCGGGCCGGCGGCTCGATCTGCTCGATCCCTCTCCGCTCGATGTCGAGATCGCCGACATCGCCCATGGGCTGGCGCGCGTGGCGCGCTGGAACGGGCAGACCACCGGCGCGCACATCTTCTCGGTCGCGCAGCACACGCTTCTGGTGGAGACCGTGATGCGGCACGAGATGCCGCGCGTCGACGAGCGCATGCGGCTGGCCGCGCTGCTGCACGATGCGCCGGAATACGTGATCGGCGACATGATCTCACCCTTCAAAGCCGTGCTCGACGGCCACTACAAGGCGGTGGAGAAGCGCCTGCTCGGTGCCATCCACATCCGCTTCGGCCTGCCGCCGGCGCTGCCCGAGGAGATTACGCAAGCCATCAAGGCCGCCGATCGCGGTGCGGCATATCTGGAGGCAACCGAGCTCGCCGGCTTCAGCGAAACCGAGGCGAAGCGCCTGTTCGGCAGGGACCCCGGCCTCTCCGACAGCGTCCGCCGCGACTACCTCACGCCCTGGACCGCGGCGCGGGCCGAGAAGCAGTTTCTGGAGCGGTTCAACGCGGTGTTCGCGTAGCATCATCCCTTCGTAGGGTGGGCAAAGCGACTTGTCCGCCGTAGCTCGTAGAGCGAAGGTGGAAGCGTGCCCACCAAACTAGCCGAGACGTGCGCGGTGCGAAACGGTGGGCACGGCGCGATGCGCCTTTGCCCACCCTACGAGCGCTCGCTATAATTGCCGCCAAAAAGGTCCGCCATGATCCACGTCTGTTCCCTCGCCGCCCTTCCCGAAACCGTCCGCCTCACCAGGGCCAGCCATGTGCTGACCGTCATGGCCAATGTCGAGCAGGTGGCACGTCCGGTGTCGGTGCTGCCGGCCAATCATCTCAAGGTGTCGATGGACGACATCACCGAGGAGATGGACGGGTTTGTCGCGCCTTCCGAGGCGCACATCGACCAGGTGCTGAATTTCGTGCGCGGCTGGGACCGAAGCGCGCCGCTGGTGGTGCATTGCTATGCCGGCATTAGCCGCTCCACTGCGAGCGCGTTCGCGGCCGTCTGCGCCCTCAATCCGGATCGCGACGAGATCGAGATCGCCAGGAAGATTCGCGCGGCTTCCCCGATCGCCTCGCCGAACCGCCGCATCGTCGGCCTCGCCGATCGCGCGCTCGGGCGCAACGGCCGCATGCTGCGCGCGCTCGACGAGATGGGCCCGGGCGCCATGATGGTCGAAGGCCGCCCCTTCGTGATCGAGCTCGAATGACAACTGCGACATCAGCCGCATGAGCGACACGCAGCTGACGCCGATCGAGATCGGCCTGACCGCGGCGATCGTCGCGATCGAGGACCATGAGCCGCTGATCCTCACCGCACGCGGCGGCGACGGATTAGGCGGCCTGCCGTTCGGGACGTTCGATGCGCTGAGCCATCGCACCTTCGAGATCGGCCTGCGCGCCTGGGTCGAGGCGCAGGCGGGCTTGCGGCTCGGCTATGTCGAGCAGCTCTACACCTTCGGCGATCGCGGCCGTCATGCGGAGGCCGGCGACACCGGTGCGCATATGGTGTCGATCGGCTATCTCGCGCTGACGCGCGCGGTGGGCGGCGAGCTCGCAGCGACCGGCGCGAGCTTCGAACCGTGGTATCGCTTCCTCCCTTGGGAAGACTGGCGCGAGGAGCCGCCCGCGATCATCGCTCGTGACATCATTCCGGCGCTGACGCTATGGGCCGAGGAGGAGACGCCGGAGACCACACGCGCGCTGCCGCGCCGGGATCGCGTGCGGTTCTATTTCGGTCTCGACGGCGCGCCCTGGGACGAGGAGCGCGTGCTCGACCGCTACGAGCTCTTGTACGAGGCCGGGCTGATCGAGGAGGCGCGGCGCGACGGCCGTCCTGCGGCATTGGCGCGCAAGGAGCTTCCCGCGCTCGGCACCTCCATGCGATTCGATCACCGCCGGATTCTCGCGACAGCGATCGCGCGGCTGCGTGCAAAACTGAAGTATCGTCCTGTGGTGTTTGAACTTTTGCCCGCCGAGTTCACACTCACTGAATTGCAGTACACGGTGGAGGCGATCTCCGGCCGGCACCTGCACAAGCAAAATTTCCGCCGCCTGGTCGAAACCGAAGCCCTGGTCGAACCGACCGGGGTGATGTCGACACAGACCGGTGGACGGCCGGCGGCGCTCTACCGCTTCCGCCGCGACGTGCTCCAGGAACGACCCGCGCCGGGCTTGCGCGTACGCTCCCGGCGCTAGATCCTAGGATTTGCGTGACCGGCCCCTGCCCGCCGGTTGCCTGGAGGCTTCATGTTCGACGGCCCGTTTGACGTCTTTGCGCTGATCATTGCGATCATCGCTGTCCTGATCGCGATCAAGGCCTCCAGCCAGGCGGCCGAGCTGCGCCGCCGGCTGGCCTCGCTCGAAGAGATGTTTTACGCGCAGCGGCAGGTGCAGCCGCCGCCGCTGATGCCCGCGCAGGTGCAGCCCGAAGCGCCCGCGACGATGGCCGCCGAGCCGCCGCCGCTCGCGCCCGAAGCCGAGGTAGCGCCGCCTCCGCTCGTCACCGAAGAAGCTTCACCGCCGCCGCTCGCAGCGAACACCGTGGCCGATACGCCGCCGCCCCTGCCCGCGCCGGCACCTGATATTAGAGAGCCTGGCTTCGAGGAGCGGCTTGGCACGCGCTGGGTGGTCTGGATCGGCGGCCTTGCGCTCGCGCTCGGCGGCTTCTTCATGGTGCGCTATTCGATCGAAGCGGGCCTCGTCGGCCCCGGCGTGCGCGTGTTCCTCGGCGGGCTGTTCGCAACCGCGCTGCTGGGCGCCGGCGAATGGTCGCGGCGCAAGGAGAGCATCTCCAACATCGCAGCGCTGCCGATCGCCAACATCCCCGCGATCCTCACCGCGGCCGGAACGGCGGTGGCGTTCGCGACCATCTACGCAGCCTATGCGCTCTATGGCTTCCTCGTGCCCGCCACCGCTTTCGTGCTGCTCGGCATCGTTGCGATGGGCACGCTCGCCGCGGCACTGTTGCATGGGCCCGCACTCGCGGGCCTCGGCGTGGTCGGCGCGTTCGTGACGCCGAACCTCGTCTCCAGCGGCAAGCCGGATTATTGGGCGCTCTATATCTATCTTGCGATCGTCACCGCCGCGAGCTTCGGCCTCGCGCGCATCCGGCTGTGGCGCTGGCTGGCGGTCACGACCATCGCCTTCGCCGTACTCTGGATCTTCCCGGGGCTCGACACCAGCGAGCTGCAGGTCGCGCCGCACGCCTTCCATGTCATCGCGGGCTTCGTGCTCGCCGCCCTCCTCGTCGTCTGCGGCTTCATGTTCGGTCCGACATTCGAGGATGGTGAGATCGAGCCGGTGTCGTCGAGCTCGCTTGGCGCCTATCTGTTCGGCGCGATGCTGATCGTGCTGTCGAGCGCGCATGCGGACCTTGCGCTGATCGCCTTCACGCTTCTCGTCGGTGCGACGCTATTCGTCGCATGGCGCGCGCCGGCGGCAACGGGCGCGCTGGGCGCGGCCGCAGCGACCGTCTTCATCGTGTTCGCCGAATGGGCGGTGCGCGCCAATCCTGATATGCTGGTGCTGCCGGGCGGCCCGATGCCCGGCGTTGGACCGGTCGCCACCGACAGCTCGGTGACGCTGCATCTGGTGATGGCCGCAATCTTCGCTGCCGGCTTCGGCATCGCAGGCTTTCTCGCGCAGGGTCGCTCGAACTCGGCGGTCATTCCGGTGGTGTGGTCGGCGGCAGCCGTTGCGACGCCGATCGCGATCCTCGTTGCGCTCTACGCGCGCATTGCCCATCTCGACCGCTCGATCCCGTTTGCGATCCTCGCGGTGCTGCTCGCCGCCGCCTTTGGCGCTGCGACCGAAGCGCTGGCGCGCCGCGAAGATCGGCCGGACGCTGCGACCTCCGTCGCGCTGTTCGCGACCGGCACGCTCGGCGCGCTGGCGCTGGCGCTGACCTTCGCCCTCGAAAAGGGCTGGCTCACCATCGCGCTGGCGCTGATGTCGCTCGGCACGGCCTGGATCTCGCTGCAGCGTCCGATCCCGGTCCTGCGCCGGCTCGCCGCCATCTTTGCCGCGATCGTTACCGCGCGCATCGGTTATGATCCGCGCATCGTCGGCGATGCCGTCGGCACCACGCCGATCTTCAACTGGCTGTTGTGGGGCTACGGCCTGCCGGCGGCCTCGTTCTGGGGCGCGAGCATCTTCCTGCGCCGCCGCGGCGACGATGCGCCGCTGCGCATCGTGGAGACCGCGGCGATCCTGTTCACCGCGCTGCTGGCCTTCATGGAGATCCGGCATCTTGCCACCGGCGGGCGCATGACGTCGCCGCCCTCGCTGCTCGAATTTGCCCTGCAAGTCTGCGTCGCGCTCGCCATGGCGATCGGGCTGGAGCGGCTGCGGCTGAGGAGCCACAGCATCGTTCACAACGTCGGCGCCATCGCGCTCACCGCGATCGCCGGGCTCATCAGCGTCTTCGGCCTGCTGATCCTGGAGAATCCGTGGCTGCTCTCCAGCGTCGATGTCGGCGGTCTCGTCTTCAACCTGTTGCTGCTCGGCTACGCTCTCCCGGCGGTGCTGATGCTGCTGCTGTCCTATGCTGTGGCCGGACATCGCCCAGTCGCCTATGCGAACACGATTGCCGGCGGTGCGCTGGTGTTCGCGCTGACCTATGTGACGCTGGAGATCCGCCGCTTCTATCACGGCCCGGTCCTGCTCTACGGCGCCACCACGGGCGCGGAGCAATACACCTATTCGATCGGCTGGCTCGCCTTCGGCGTGGTGCTGCTCGGCGTCGGCATTCTCGTCAACTCCGAGCGGGCACGGCTGGCGTCGGCCGCGGTGATCGCGCTGACGATCCTGAAGGCCTTCGTGATCGACATGTCGACGCTGACAGGCGTCTACCGCGCGCTGTCGTTCATGTGCCTCGGCATCGTGCTGGTCGCGATCGGCTGGCTCTACCAGCGCATCCTGTTCCGGCGGCAGGTCGCACCGCCGCCGGCTCCGCAGGCGAGCACTTGAGGATCAGGCCGCGCGGACCGACTCCAGGAACTGCGCGACCTCGACTTTGAGCCGCGTGCTGTCGGTCGCGAGCGATTTCGCCGCCGACAGCACCTCCGTCGACGCCGAGCCGGTCTCGATCGCACCACGCTGCACGTCCGTGATGTTCATCGAGACCTCCTGCGTACCGACCGAAGCCTGCTGCACGTTGCGCGAGATCTCCTGCGTGGCCGCGCCCTGTTCCTCGACGGCGGCTGCGATGGCCGCCGCCACCTCGGACAGCCGCTCGATGGTGCCGCCGATTTCCTGGATGGCGCTGACGGATTCCTGCGTCGCGGCCTGGATCCCGGAGACTTGCGCCCCGATCTCGCCGGTCGCTCTCGCGGTCTGCTCGGCCAGCGCCTTGACCTCGGAGGCGACGACCGCGAAGCCGCGGCCGGCTTCACCGGCACGCGCCGCCTCGATGGTGGCGTTGAGCGCCAGCAGGTTGGTCTGACCGGCGATGGTGTTGATCAGCTCGACCACGTCGCCGATGCGGGATGCCGCCTGCGACAGCGCGTTGACGCGGTCGTTGGTCCGCGTGGCCTGCTCGACGGCCTCCGCGGCCATCCGCGCCGAATCCTGCACGCGGCGGCTGATCTCGGTGATGGAGGACGACAGCTCCTCCGATGCGGACGCAACCGCCTGGACGTTGGTGGAGGCTTCCTCGGACGCCGCGGCGACCACGGTCGCGAGTTCCTGCCCGCGCTGCGCGGTGCTGCTCAGCGTGGTCGCGGAGGCCTCGAGCTCGGTCGAGGCCGACGACACGGTGCCGACGACCTCGCCGATCATGGCCTCGAACTTGCGGGTGATGGCGTCGACGCGGCGGCCGCGTTCGATCTTGGTCTCGGCGTCGGCCGCAGCGACTTCGTCGGCGGCCTTCTTGGCGATCAACGCCTCCTTGAAGATCTGGAGCGCATCCGCCATCGAGCCGATCTCGGTCTTCTCGCCGCGATGTGGCACCTCGGCGGAGAGGTCGCCTTCGCCGAGCGACTGCATCGGATGGATGATCGAGGCAATCCCGCGAGAAACGTCACGCACGAGATAATAGGCGGCACCGATCGCGATCACGACCGAGAACACGATGATGCCGACCAGCACGCGGAAGATCGTGGCGTAGCTGTCGGCCGCCTGCTTCGTCTCCAGCTCGGCGCCCCGGTTGTTCATCTCGATGCCCTTCTGGAGCAGCGGGTCGGCGGCCTGGGCCATCTTCGCGACCTTGGTCTGCAACAGCTCGTTGGCATCGGTCGGGAAGCGACCGACGCCCTTGCGCGACAGCGCCATAACGTCCTGCACCCCGTTCAGGTACTCGGCCCACGCCTTGCTCCACTGCTCATAGAGCGAACGCTCCTCGGCCGAGGTGATCAGCGGCTCGTAGACCTTGCGGGTCTGGTCGATGCGCGCCTGCAGCGAGGCGAGGCGCTTCTCGGCGGCTTCCTTGCCCTCGGCGGTGTCCTGCATCAGGTGCAGGCGCAGCGCGACGCGCAGCTCGTTGATATCGGCGCGAAGCGAGCCGAGCGCACGCACGCTCGGCAGCCAGCTCTCCGCGATCTCGACGGTATGGGAATTGATACTCTGCATGGTGCCGATCGCCATCACGCCGACGCCGGCGAGCGACAGCACGAGGACCGACAACACGGTCAGAAGCTTGAACACGATCGACAACTTCGACATCACAGCAAATCCCGATGAGACCTAGCAACGCGCAAATCACCTGCGCCGCCATCGTCACGACGGACGACAGGGCGGAAGTCAGTTCAACAATGCTGGCTGATTTTTATCCCGTAAGATTGCGCTCATAGTTGCAAACAGGCGTTAACAGGAACCTACGTGGAACTACGGAATTCGCTGTCGCCGCCGTCATATGTTCCGCAATTATTGGTTGCAGTGCAGCAGACATCGCGCGACGCCACACTGGCGCACCGCGATGCGCGGCTCGAACGGAGCAACTGACGACCTCACGCCGCCCGCACCGACTCCAGGAAGCGCGCGACCTCGCTCTTCAGCCGGTTGCTCTCCTGAGAGAGCGATTGCGCCGCTGAATGCACCTGGGCCGACGCAGCCCCGGTCTCGCCTGCGCCGCGCTGGACGTTGCCGATATTGGCGGAGACTTCCGAGGTGCCGTGCGCGGCATGCTGGATGTTGCGGGAGATCTCCTGCGTCGCGGCGCCCTGCTCCTCCACCGCCGCGGCGATGGCCGAGGATATTTCCGACATCCGCGCGATGGTGTCGCCGATCTCCTTGATTGCGCCGGCCGAATCCTGCGTCGCGGTCTGGATCGCGGCGATGTGCTGGCTGATCTCGCCCGTGGCCTTCGCGGTCTGCTCGGCGAGCGCCTTCACTTCGGTCGCGACCACCGCAAAGCCCTTGCCGGCTTCGCCCGCCCGCGCTGCCTCGATCGTGGCATTCAGCGCCAGCAGATTGGTCTGGCTGGCGATGGTGTTAATCAGCTCGACCACGTCGCCGATGCGGCCTGCCGCCTTGGTCAGCTCGGCGACGCGCGCGTTGGTGCGCTGGGCCTGCTCCACCGCGACGTCGGCGACGCGGGCCGATTCCTGCACCTGACGGCTGATCTCCGAGATCGATGTGGTCATCTCCTCGCTCGCGGACGACACCGATTGCACGTTCGCGGACGCCTCTGGAGGCTGCGGCCACCGCCGTGGCAAGCCCGTTACCGCGCTCCGCGGCCTGCGTCAGCGTGTTGGAGGACGCCTCGAGCTCGGTTGCCGCCGACGACACCGTGTCGATGATCTCGCCGACCGCGCCTTCAAACCCGTCGGCGAGGCGGTGCATGTCCGCCTTGCGCCGTTCGCGCCCGCGCGTGTCAGCTTCGGCCTGCTCCGCACCCAGCCGCTCGGCCTCCGCCATGTTGGTCCTGAACACCTCGACCGCGCCGGCCATCTCGCCGATCTCGTCCTTGCGCCCGACGCCGGGGACGGAGATTGAAAGCTCGCCACGCGCCAGCCGCGTCATCGCGCCGACCATGCCGGACAGCGCCTTCGAGATCGAGCGCCCGAGGACAAAGCCGACCACGGCGAGCACGACGACGGTGAACGCGAAGGCGATCATCATCCACATGCGCACGGCATCGCGCGTTGCGGCCTCCGCGGCGTCAGCCTGCCTGTACATGGCGTCGACCGCGGCCCGCACCTCGACCATGGAGGGCTCGAGTTCGCGGAATGTCTTCATCATGCTGGCGTCCAGCGCGGCGCTCTGCTGCGCGGTCTCGGCCCAGGCCGCGAACTCGGACTGGTATTTCTGGAGCTTGGCCGTGATGTCGTTCATCACCGCCGTCGGGACTGCGACCACCTCGATCGCCTTGGAGAATTCGACCCCGGCCTTCTTCACTTCGGCAATGTATTTGGGGTCGCGCCGCAGCATGAAGTCCTTCTCGTGCCGGCGCATCATCAGCATCCAGCTCGTCGTCCTGGGATCGTCGATCTCCTTGAGCTTCACCTCGATGTCGTGCACGGCGGCGCGGAGCGAGCCGGACAGGCCAAGCGTCTCATTCAGCCCGAGTCTGGTCTCGGCCACGACGAGCGCCTTGAAATCCTCGGCATAGCGTTTGAAGCCGTCATGTGCCTGCCTGGTCTTGTCGGACAGCGCGCTCATGCCGCCGGCCGCCATCAACCGCTCGACCTCGTCGAAATCGCGGTTGATCGGTGCCATCAGCTCGGCATGGGCCTTGGCGTAGCTTTCGTTGCGGCGCTGCTGAAAATTCTTCTCGTTGCGGCGCGCCTCCAGCATCTCGATCGTGAGCTGATTGTTGAGGTCAGCGATCGCGCGCGCGCGGTTGGCAACGGTGCGGGAGGCGTCCTGGGAGAGGCTGCCGATCTCGTAGATCGCGCCGAAGACGACGAGACCGACAAGGCCGAAGAGTCCGATCGCCATGACCTTGTGGGTGAGGCGAATGGAAAGGCCGCTCATTGAATGTGCTCCGATACGTTCGATACGCAATAGAGGGAGGGCGACTCGGCATCCGAATATTGCGAGATCATGACTGCATCGGTTTTCCGGAAGGTTAACCGTGCAGACCTTCTCACCGCGGCATCGGCTGCGGACGCATGCGAACCGCGACGCGTCCTCGCGAGGCGGTTGCAATCGGCGGATGATGGGTGAGGACGGCCGCCCTCAGGCGGCGCGCACCGTGGTGAGGAACTTGCCGACCTCGAGCTTGAGGCGATTGCCGTCGCCGGACAGCGACTGCGCAGCCGAAAGCACCTGCGACGACGCCGAGCCGGTCTCGCTCGCGCCGCGTTGCACGTCGGTGATGTTGGACGACACTTGATGGGTGCCTTCCGCCGCCTGCGCGACGTTGCGGGAGATCTCCTGCGTCGCCGCGCCCTGCTCCTCCACCGCTGCCGCGATCGCCGAAGAGATCTCCGACAGCCGTTCGATGGTGTCGCTGATGTCCTTGATGGCGCCGACCGAGTCCTGGGTAGCAGACTGGATGCCGGAAATCTGCTGGCCGATCTCGCCGGTCGCTTTGGCGGTCTGCTCGGCAAGCGCCTTGACTTCGGAAGCGACGACGGCGAAGCCACGGCCGGCTTCACCTGCACGCGCAGCCTCGATCGTGGCATTGAGCGCCAGCAGATTGGTCTGGCCGGCGATGGTGTTGATCAACTCGACGACGTCGCCGATCCGCGTTGCCGCCTTCGACAATTCGCTGACACGTTCGGTCGTGGTGCGGGCCTGGCCGACCGCCTCGCCGGCGACGCGCGCGGATTCCTGCACCTGGCGGCTGATCTCGGTGATCGAGGACGACAGCTCCTCGGTCGCCGAGGCCACCGACTGCACGTTGGTGGAGGCTTCCTCAGAGGCCGAAGCGACCACGGTCGCAAGTTGCTGCGCGTGCTCCGCGGTCGCGGTCAGCGTCGTCGCGGAAGCCTCGAGCTCGGTCGAGGCCGAGCTCACGGTCTCGATCACCTCGCCGACGGCGGTTTCAAACTGGTCGGCAAGCCGGAGCATGTCCTGGCGACGCTGCGCCGCGCTGCGCTGCTCCATCTCCTTCTGCTCGGCTTCCATCCGGATCTTGGCAAGGCCGTTCTCCCGGAACACTTCCGCGGTCTTGGCGACTTCGCCGACCTCGTCCTTGCGATCGAGGCCGGCGATCTCGACCTGATAGCGGCCGACGGCAAGCTCCTGGAGCACACCGACGATCATGCGGATCGGCCGCGCGATGCCGTACTGACCGATGATGAAGCCCAACGCGCCGCCGATGATGACACCGAGGCCTGCGAGGATGATCAGGAAGCGTGACGTCGATTCGTACTGCTCGCGTGCTTCCTTGCTCTTCTCCTCGACGCGCGCATTCAGCCGATCGGCGAGTTCGCGCATCTTGCCTTGAAGGTTCTCCGCAGCGGTCCTGCTCTTCATCGCGGTGTCGCGCAGCTTGTCGGCGCTGTCGCTGAGCTTCGCCGACTTCTCGGCATCGACGGCCGCGAGCGTCGTGTCCATCTGGCTCTTGTAGGCCGAGAACGCCTCGCGCACGCCCGGGAGCAGCGTCTTGGCCTTCTCGTCCGGGGTCTGGCTGACCTCGTCGAAACGTTCCTGATACTGCTTGAGCTGGGCGTTGATGACATCACGCGCGGCCAGGCGATTGTCGTCACGCGGATCGAGCGCACTGCGGAATTCAGCGCGGTTCAGCGCGATGACGTTCTGGTTGGCGCGCGCCGCGAGCAGGGCCCGCTTGGCCGCGGTCGACATCACGTCGGCCTTTTCGCTGAGATCGCTGAGAGCGGAGACACCAAGCCAGGCGATCGCGGCACCGATCCCGCACAGCAGGACGACGATCCCGAGGATCTTGCTCAGGATGCGGAAGCGGCCAAGAAAATGCATGACGGGAACCCTTCATGGACATTGCCGCTCAAGCGGCTGAATTCCCATGAATTTCGCCCAAAACCATTCCGCTTCCCTTAACCACGTTTTCCGTAGAAACACGGAGTTTCCATCGTGATCGACGCCGCTCTTGCGTTCCGAGACTTGCGCAGGGAGCAAGGCTCTCCCTGCGTCTTGGTCAGGCCGCGCGAACGGTACCCAGGAACTTCCCGACCTCGAGCTTGAGACGATTGCTGTCGCCCGACAGCGACTGCGCCGCCGCCAACACCTGCGAGGACGCCGAGCCGGTCTCGCTCGCACCGCGCTGGACGTCGGTGATGTTGGACGACACTTGATGGGTGCCTGCCGCCGCCTGCTGCACGTTGCGGGAGATTTCCTGCGTCGCGGCGCCCTGCTCTTCGACGGCAGCCGCGATGGTCGAGGAGATCTCCGACAGCTTCTCGATGGTGTCGCTGATGTCCCTGATGGCGCCGACCGAATGCTCGGTCGCGGCCTGGATGCTGGCGATCTGCTGGCCGATCTCGCCGGTCGCCTTCGCGGTCTGCTCGGCGAGCGCCTTGACTTCGGAGGCGACCACGGCAAAACCGCGGCCCGCTTCGCCGGCGCGCGCGGCCTCGATCGTGGCGTTGAGCGCCAGCAGGTTGGTCTGGCCGGCGATGGTGTTGATCAGCTCCACGACGTCGCCGATCCGCGTCGCCGCCTTCGACAGCTCGCTGACACGGTCGGTCGTGGTGCGGGCCTGGCCGACGGCCTCGCTGGCCACGCGCGCGGATTCCTGCACCTGGCGGCTGATCTCGGTGATCGACGACGACAGCTCTTCCGTTGCCGACGCCACCGACTGCACGTTGGTGGAGGCCTCTTCGGAGGCCGCCGCGACCACGGTGGTGAGCTGCTGCGTGCGCTCCGCGGTCGAGGTGAGCGTGGTGGCGGACGCTTCAAGCTCCGTGGAAGCCGATGACACGGTGCCGACGATCTCGCCGACGGCGCCTTCGAAGCTGTCGGCGAGCCTGCGCATCTCGGACCTGCGCTGCTCGGCCGCGAGCTGATCCTGCCGCGACTTGGCTTCCGCGTCCTCCCGCGCCTTCTGTTCGGACACGATCTTGAATTTTTCGACGGCACCGGCGACTTCGCCGACCTCGTCCTTGCGGCCGAGGCCCGGCAGCACCACGGAGAAGTCGCCGCCCGCGAGCTTTTCCATCGCCGCCGTCAATGCGCGCATGGGCCGCGCAATGCTGAAGACGGAGAAGATGCACGCCCCGATCAGAACCAGCGCGACCAGCACGCCGGCGACGAACGAGGTCCGCGCGACGGACGCGGCCTCAGCTTCGGCTTCGGCGCGGGCTTCGGCACTCTTCTGCTTGGCGAAATTGATGATCTCGTTGGTCAGCTCCGATATCTCTTCGTTGATCGGCGCCAGCGTCTCCTTGCGGATGCGGTCGACCTCGGCGACGAGCTTTGCGAGCGGCGCCGACGCCTCGCCGTCCTTCTTCGCGCCCAGGGCGAGCTCCTGCTTGCGGATCGCTTCGATCTGCTGTTGCCCCTTGCTGAAATTGCCGATCAACACGGTCAGGCGGTCGATCCGTTTGTGGTTCTCCGGCGAGCGCGACAGCTTCGCCATCTCGTCCGCGAATTTCAGGGCCGCGGTCTGCCGATCGTTGAAATAGGTGACGGCCTTCTGCAACTCGGCCGGCGAAATGGAACTCAGGATGTCACGAATGCCGATCTGCATCCCACGGACCGACGCCTTGGCTTCCGCGGCGTTTTGCGCGATCGACTGCTGCCCCGATGCCCCATTGCTGAGCTTCTGAACCTCGGCGCCGCCGCTCATCTGGAGAACGATCATCAGCGCGACGAGCGCGATGGTGAGTGCCGAGGTCACGGCGAGCTTGGTGCCAATTCGCAGGTTTTGAATGAACATCATCGACGTAATCCCCGGATACGCATTGCCGCGCCGACGCGCGTGAACAGTCCGGGAAGGCTAACCGCGAGGTTGCTCATTAACGTTAAGAGCGGCCGCGGCAGCCTGGGTAGAAATACTGAAATGGCGCTTAAACTACTGCAGTTGCGCACTTTTCACGTGTAACGAGATGGATTTCGCGGATTTGCACACGCTGGCGTCCGTTAACGGTTCCCCGTTCGCGGTCATCAGCACACGGTCTCACCGACCAGGCTGACGCGGAAGACCGGCTTCTTGTTCTCGTCGAGCAGCTCCATGCTCCACTTCGCATTCGGCTTCAGGTTGCGCGCTATGCTGCCGAGCAGGTTGGCGCAGACCTCGCTCATCTCGGCCCAGGCGGCGGCGCGATCCTCGAACTCGTACGGCTGGTCGGCGGCGCCGGAATAACGACCGGTGCTGATGCGAAAGAAATACAGCGACATCGTAGAACCCTTGCATCCCCCGGCCTTGCGCAAACTGGGACGCGAGTCGCTACCAAGGCATGAAAGCCGCCGTCCGTATGACTACGGCGCGGCGGCTTGGTGACAGATGAATATTTCAACGACAAAATGCGCGGGCTGTCCCGCGCAGCCAGCTCACTGGGTCGAGCGGCGCAATTCCAGCGGAGCGTCGTTCCTGGCGGGCTCCGATTTGGCCTCGGACTTCACCGGCTCGAGCCGGCCGCTCTCGACACGCGGCGTCTCGACACGCGCGGCGACTTCAGTGTTGGACGCAGCGACCGAACCAGTGTGCTCCGGGGGGCGCAACGAACGCGGACGCGCCACGGCGCGGGCCATCAGCATCTGATTGCCGCCCTGGTGGTGGAAGTCGCAATAGGCGAAGCCCATGCCCGACACCGAGCCGCGGAAGCTGCGATCGTCGGTCTTTTCCAGGTTGAAGCAGGGCTCGAACGGAATGCCCTTGATCGAGGCGCAGACATTCTGGCCTCGGATCTGTAGCGTGTTGCCGGGCAGGCGGAGATGCTTCACCGGGCCTGCACCCGAGAACTGCACCGCGCCGGCGGCGCCGAGATCGTCCAGGATACGGCCTGCGCCGCGGGTACCGTCGAAACAGGTGAAGGCGAACACCTTACCGGCAACGAAGCGGCGCGCCTCGTCGGCGTTCATGCTTCCTGCGATGGCCGGCGCAAACGTCGCTGCCGCCGTGACAGCCCCCAACACAATACGCGCAAGCATGCTCAACTCCGAACCAACCCCAGCGCGGGCAATGCCTTATCTCTTTACCCGCTGCTTACCATACTAACCAAGGCAACATTGAAGCAGCTTGGTTGGTAAAGTCTGAACGCCGTTAGACAATTTTTACCACGATGCGACCGCGGACCTGGCCGGCGAGGATTTTCGCGCCCCATTCCGAAACGTCCTCGAGCGGAATTTCATGAGTAATTTCAGTTAGTTTTGTCCGATCCAGATCCGAGGCCAGACGCTGCCAGGCGGCTTTCCGCGGCTCGATCGGGCACATCACGGAATCGATGCCGAGAAGGCACACCCCGCGCAAAATGAAGGGTGCGACAGAAGACGGCAGGTCCATGCCGGCAGCCAGGCCGCACGCCGCGATGGCGCCGCCGTATTTCGTCATCGACAGGAGATTCGCGAGCGTGGTCGAGCCGACGCTGTCGACGCCACCGGCCCAGCGCTCCTTGGCGAGCGGCTTTGCCGGTGCCGACAGCTCGTTGCGGTCGATCACCTCGGCCGCGCCGATCTCTTTCAAATAGTCCGCTTCCGAGGCGCGGCCCGTCGAGGCGATGACGTGATAACCGAGCTTCGAGAGCACGGCGGTGGCGACCGAGCCGACGCCGCCGGCCGCGCCCGTGACCACCACGGGGCCGCTCTTCGGCGACAGGCCGTGCTTCTCCAGCGCCAGCACCGAAAGCATCGCGGTGAAGCCGGCGGTGCCGATTGCCATGGCGTCGCGCGCCGACAGGCCCTGCGGCAAAGCGACCAGCCAGTCACCCTTCACCCGCGCCTTCTCGGCATAGGCGCCGAGATGGGTCTCGCCCATGCCCCAGCCGGTGCAGACGACCTTGTCACCCGCCTTCCACTGCGGATGCGAGGATTGCTCGACGGTGCCGGCAAAGTCGATGCCGGCGATCATCGGGAAACGGCGCACCACCGGCGCCTTGCCGGTGAGCGCAAGCCCGTCCTTGTAGTTCAGCGTCGACCATTCCACGCGGACCGTGACATCACCGTCCATCAGCTCGGAATCGTCGAACTGCGTGAGTGCGGCGGTGGTGCCCTTGTCCGCCTTGTCGATCCGGATCGCCTTGAATGTGGCCACGACTGAACTCCCTGGACTTGTTTCAGGGGATGTTTAGCCGATCAGGCAGGCTGCGCAACCGCTCGCTGAACCGGTTTCTCCACGATCGGAAGATTGATCAGCGCGGACAGCACGCCGAACAGGATCGAGAGCCACCAGATCGGCGTATAGGAACCGAACTTTTCGAACACGATGCCGCCGAGCCAGACGCCGAGGAAACCGCCGACCTGGTGGCTGACGAACGCAAAACCGTAGAGCGTGGCGAGCCAGCGCGTGCCGAACATCAGCGCCACCAGCGCCGAGGTCGGCGGCACCGTGGACAGCCAGGTCAGACCGGAGACCGCACCGAATGCGATTGCCGAGAACGGCGTGATCGGGAACGAGATGAAGGCGAGCGTCGCAAGCGCGCGCGTGAAATAGATCGCAGAGAGGATGTAGCGCTTCGGCAGCGAGTTCTGGAGATAGCCGACGCTCAGCGATCCCATGATGTTGAACAGGCCGATCGCCGCGATCACCCAGCCGCCGGTTTGCGTCGATATGCCGCGATCGACCAGGAACGCCGGCAGATGCACGGTGATGAAGGCGAGCTGGAAGCCGCAGGTGAAGAAGCCGAGCACCAGCAGCACATAGGAGCGATGGCCGAAGGCTTCGGCGAGCGCTTTCGTAAAGGTCTGCTCATCCGCAGGCGCCGTGTTGGCCGTGGCTGCGACCGGCGGCGTCGAGAGCGCCAGTGACAGGGGGATGATCAGCAGCATCAGGAAGCCGAACACGGTGAGCGCCTGCTGCCAGCCGAAATTGTCGATCAGCGCGACGCCGATCGGCGCGAACAGGAACTGCCCGAACGAGCCCGCCGCGGTGCCGGCGCCGAGCGCAAGCCCGCGCTTCTCGGCCGGCAACAGCTTGGTGAAGGCCGACAGCACCAGGTTGAAAGAGCAGCCGGCGAGACCGAAGCCGACCATGACGCCTGCGCCGATGTTCAGCGACAGCGGCGTCGAGGAATAGCGCATCAAAAGAAGGCCGCCGGCATAGAGCAGCGCTCCGACGCACATCACCCGGAACAGGCCGAAGCGATCGGCGACCGCGCCAGCAATCGGCTGGCCCAATCCCCACAGCAAATTCTGAAAAGCGATGGCGAGGCCAAACACGTCGCGGCCCCAGGAGAATTCGTGGCTCATCGGCTGCACGAAGAAGCCGAGCGCCGAGCGCGGGCCGAAGCCGAGCATGCCGATCGCACAGCCGCAGAGAATGATGATCGCCGGGGTACGCCAGGAGGAGGAACGCGAGACCGGACCGAGCTCGCCCGCTTGAGTGGACATGGGTTCCTCATCAGTCGCTGGCGGATCCGGAATAGGCAACCGCGAGTCACGCGTTTAATGCAAATGCATGAAGATCCCAAGCCAAAAATGATTGCGTTCCACGAAGGGCTGCCACCGGAGCATTGCGTTTCATCGCGGCCTTCCCCAACGCGCCGGGTGCGACTTGACGGGAATGTGTGCGGCTGGGGGCTAGCGGCCTGCTCGGGTGCGTGTTATCTTTGATTTACTCAGATTGAGTATATCTGAGCTTGAGCGAAAACCCACCGGCCCTCTCGGCCGGATTTCTCAGGCCCTATATATACTCACATGGAGCATAATTCGCATTCACGGGAGGCTTCGATGCCCATCACTGGAATTTACGGCCCCGACGACTTTGCCAACCGGCCGCAGGGCCAAGTCCCCGCCCCTCCTCGCGCCGTACCGGCGCGAACCGGCCCCGCGCTGCCGATGCCCTCACTGGAATGGACTGCGGACGTCGAGCGGGCGACTGCGCCGCTCTATGAGCGCGTGAAGCACGTCATCCCCCCGATCGAGTGGCCGCTGATGGCGCCGACGATCAAGGCAATCAACGAGCTGAAGCAGGCCCGGGGCGCGGTCATCCTCGCGCACAACTATCAGGCGCCGGAGATCTTTCATTGCGTCGCCGACATCGGCGGCGACTCGCTTCAGCTCGCGATCGAAGCGACCAAGGTGAAGGCCGACATCATCGTGCAATGCGGCGTGCACTTCATGGCGGAGACGTCAAAGCTGCTCAACCCGGACAAGATGGTATTGATCCCGGACGCGCGCGCCGGCTGCTCGCTCGCAGACAGCATCACGGGCGCGGACGTTCGCCTGCTCCGCGAAAAATTTCCCGGCGTGCCCGTCGTCGCCTATGTCAACACGTCGGCAGAAGTGAAGGCGGAGGTCGACATCTGCTGCACCTCGTCGAACGCGGTGCAAGTGGTCGAGAGTCTGAATTCACCCACGGTGATCTTCCTGCCGGACCGCTATCTTGCAAGCTACGTCGCCTCGAAGACCGACGTAAAAATCATCGCCTGGAAGGGCGCCTGCGAGGTGCACGAGCGCTTTACGGGTGAGGAGCTGCGCGCCTATCGCGAAGCCGACCCGTCCGTGCAGATCATCGCGCATCCCGAATGTCCGCCTGATGTGCTGGCGGAAGCCGATTTCACCGGCTCGACCGCGCACATGATCAACTGGGTGCGCGAGCGGCGGCCGCGGCGGCTCGTCATGATCACGGAATGCTCGATGGCCGACAATGTCCGCGCCGAGCTGCCTGATGTGGAGATGCTCCGCCCCTGCAATCTCTGCCCGCACATGAAGCGCATCACGCTCGCCAACATTCTGGACAGCCTGCTCACGCTTGGCGAGCAGGTCACGATCGATCCCGCGCTCGCGGAACGCGCGCGGCGCTCGGTCGAGCGGATGATCAATCTGAAGAATTGAGAGTGAAGCATGCAAGACAACATCCACAACCTCACCCGCAGCACCGATGACGTCGTCATCGTCGGCGGTGGCCTCGCCGGACTCTTTTGTGCACTGAAGCTCGCGCCGCGGCCGGTAACCCTGATCTCGGCCGCCCCGCTCGGACAGGGCGCATCATCCGCCTGGGCGCAGGGCGGCATCGCAGCGGCCGTGGCCGAAGGCGATAGCCCGGAGGCGCACGCCGCCGACACCATCGCCGTCGGCGGCGGTCTTGTCGATGAAGCGGTTGCACTTGGCATCGCGCGCGAGGCCGCGCCACGGATTCACGATCTACTCGCCTATGGCGTGCCGTTCGACCGCGACCTCGAAGGCAAGCTCGCTGTCGGCCGCGAGGCCGCGCATTCGGCGCGACGCATCGTGCATGTGCGCGGCGACGGGGCCGGAGCCGCGATCATCGCGGCCCTGAGCGAGACCGTACGGCGCACGCCATCGATCCGGTTAATCGAAGGTCTCGTGGCCGAAGCGCTGTTGACCGAGGACGGCGCCGTCACCGGCCTTCAATTGCGCGAGGCCGGCAATCCCGCTGCACGTCCGCTCCTGCTTGCCTCTCGCGCGGTGGTACTGGCGACCGGCGGCCTCGGCCATCTCTATGCCGTCACCACCAACCCGCTCG
This sequence comes from Bradyrhizobium sp. Unk1, assembly GCF_059512345.1. NCBI lineage: Bacteria > Pseudomonadati > Pseudomonadota > Alphaproteobacteria > Hyphomicrobiales > Nitrobacteraceae > Bradyrhizobium > Bradyrhizobium sp. Unk1. Next base: position 117,150 of record NZ_JCAMOP010000022.1, on the reverse strand, counting down.
AAGCCAGCGGCTCGGGCCTTGCGATCGCAGCACGCGCCGGCGCCGTGATCGCCGACCCTGAATTCGTCCAGTTCCACCCCACCGCCATCATGGCCGGCCGCGATCCGGCGCCGCTGGCAACCGAGGCGCTGCGCGGCGAAGGCGCGACGCTGATCAACGGCGATGGCGAACGTTTCATGCTCGCGCGCCATCCGCTCGCAGAGCTCGCGCCGCGCGACATCGTGGCCCGCGGCGTTTTCGCCGAAATAGCGGCCGGGCGGGGTGCCTTCCTCGATGCACGGCAGGCGCTCGGCACGGGCTTCGCTGACAAGTTCCCGACGGTGCATGCAAGCTGCATCACTGCCGGTATCGATCCCGCGACGCAGGCCATCCCGATCGCGCCGGCAGCGCATTACCACATGGGCGGCATCGCGGTGGACGAGCGCGGCCGCAGCTCGATCGACGGGCTCTGGGCCGGCGGCGAGGTATCGTCCACCGGCGCGCACGGTGCCAACCGGCTCGCCTCGAATTCGCTGCTGGAGGCGGTGGTCTACGCCGCCCGCATCGCCGACGACATCACCGGCCGCGCCATCCCCTCGCCCGCCCGCCTTCCCGATGCGTTGGTGACGTCACGTGGCGGCACGCCGGACGCTGCCGCCGTTAAGCGGTTGCGAACGATGATGAGCGCGCATGTCGGCGTGATCCGCGACGCTGACGGGCTCGCGGAGGCCGTCCGCAGCTTCGCCGCAGTCGAACGCGGGCCCGCAAGCATCGCTCTCCGCAACATGGCGGCTTCAGCCCTGCTCGTCGCGGCTTCCGCCTGGAGCCGGCGCGAGAGCCGCGGCGCGCATTTCCGCTCCGACCATCCGGCGGATGTCCCCGCGCTGGCGCAGAGAACGATGACCACTCTCACGGATGCACGTGAGATCGCGGAGAGCCTGAGCGAGCGTCCGCTGCCACGCACCGCCCGACCGATGATCGCCTGATGGAGTCCCCCATGATCACCCCGACCTCACTGCTCTACCCCGACGCCTTCCTGTCGCCGCTTGCGATCGACGAGGCCGTGCATCGCGCGCTCGACGAGGATCTCGGCCGCGCCGGCGACATCACCTCGCTTGCGACGATCCCGGAGGCGACCAAGGCGCAAGCCATCCTGGTCGCACGCCAGTCCGGCGTGATCGCAGGCCTTCCGCTGGCGCTGGCGACGCTGCAAAAGCTCTCGCCCGACATCGACGTGCGCGCGCATGTCCGCGACGCCGTTCGGGTTGCCCGCGGCCAGCACGTACTGACGATCACGGGCCCGGCGCGCGCCATCCTCACGGCCGAGCGGACCGCGCTGAATTTCGTCGGCAGGCTGTCGGGCGTCGCGACGCTCACGGCCGACTACGTCGCGCGGACCGAAGGCACCAAGATGCGCATCTGCTGCACGCGCAAGACCACGCCGGGATTGCGGGCGCTGGAGAAATACGCCGTGCGCTGCGGCGGCGGCTTCAACCACCGCTTCGGGCTCGACGATGCGATCCTGATCAAGGACAACCACATCGCCGTCGCCGGCGGCATCGGTGCGGTGCTGGAGCGCGCCCGCGCCCATGCCGGTCACCTCGTCAAGATCGAGATCGAGGTCGATACGCTTGCGCAACTCCGCGAGGTGCTCGGCACCGGGCTCGCCGATGCCGTGCTGCTCGACAACATGGACCTCGCGACGCTGCGCGAGGCTGTCAGGCTCAACGAGGGGCGGCTCCAGCTGGAAGCATCCGGCGGCGTCACGCTGGACTCGATCGCGTCAATCGCCGCGACCGGCGTCGACTACGCCTCTTCCGGCGCGCTGACGCATTCGGCTCCGAATTTCGACTGCGCGCTGGATATCGAAGCGTGATTTCTTCACCTCTCCCCGCAAGCGGGGCGAGGTGAAGGAAGACTACCTTCGCTCGATCGCGCCCATCTCGGCGGAGCTCTTGGCTTCCTGGGCGAGTTCGGCAGAGAGCGCCGCGGTCTGGGCCGGGGTGCCCCAGCTCGGTTCTTCGCTGCCGTCGCCCCAGGCGCGCGGGCGATAGAAGGTGTGGACGCCAGTCTTGTACATCTTCTTCATCTCGGCGACCCAGGACGGACGCACCCAGTAGGCGTGGTAGTGCGTGGACTTGCCGACTTCAGGCAGCCAGATCTGGCCGTCGAGCATCGCCTTCGAAATCTTTTTCGCGCGCTCCCACATCTCGGGCTCGCGGATCACGTCGGCATTGTTGTCGCAGGCGAAGGTGAACTGACACGCCAAATGGCGGTGCTTGTTCTGATAGACCGCGCCGCACACGGTGTCCGGATATTTGCCGGAGAAGACGCGGTTCATCACGACTTGTGCAACCGCCATCTGGCCGCGCACGGCCTCGCCGCGCGATTCGAAATAGACGGCTTCGGCGAGACATTTCTCGGACTTTGCGCGCGACTTGTCGTCGAGCGCGAGCCGCTCCGCCGGCGATCTGGCGCGCTGGTTGTCGGCATTGACCTCGCCCTTCGGCGCGACACTTTCGCCGCTTTCGATGTCCTTGGCGATCTCGGCCGACGGCGGCGACAGCGCGGCCGTCACCTTCATATCAGGGTCGGGCATCACGATCAGCGGCTCGGCGCCAGGCTGCCAGCTCTCGATGCTCTCGAGATTGCCGCCGAGCGAGGAGCTGCCGAAGAACAGGTTCGAGGTCTTGACGCGGAAGGGATCGCGCGGCGCTGCGGCTGGAAGGGTCGCCTGCTTCAGCGCCTCGAGCGGCTGGACCGCGAATGCGCGCGCTACGTCACTGGCTTGTGGCGGATTGGCATATTGCGGCAGCGGCGGCGCGCGCAGCGCTTCCTGAAGCTCGGGATCGAGCGCCGCCGCGGACTCCGGCGACATGATTTGCGGCACCGCGACGGTCTTGGCGCCGAACACCGAGCTGTTCGACGTCGCGGGATCATCCTGTGCCGGCGTTGCCGATGGTGCGGTCGTCTCGGGAGCCTGCGTGGGTGTGACGCTTGCGAGGCGATCCCCCTTCATGGAGCGATCGACCTTGGGAAAATCGGCGGCCTGGTAGCGCGGCGGCGCCTGAAGCGCGGGATTGCGGCTGATCGCGCCGGTGACGTCGCGACCATCCAGGCTCGCCAGGCGAACCATCGCGCTCTGCGGAAGCGACGTGCCGATCGGGCGGGAAAAACTGTAGGTGGCAAGCTGGATCGAGGACGCGGCAGAAAACACCTGCTTCTGCCAGCGCTCGGCGACGCCGGGCTGACGCGCCAGCAACGACGCGATATCCTGATAACCGGTCTCTCTCGGCATCAATGCGAAGATGCAGAGACCGATTCCGAAGGACGCGAACCGCGCGCCCTTCGGATGGTTACGCAACACTGACATCGACACGCTCACGCTACGCTTACGCCAGAAAAATCGAACCGCAGTACATCCGTACAATTCGATCTTTATCGTCAGTATCCAATTTAGGTTGCCGGGGCGTTAATCGGCGTTGCGCGTGCGGCACACTCAAGCGATTGCAGGTGTTTTCACGGGCAATGATGCACGTTGGTAAACGCCGCCTCTCCTAAAGCGGTAAACATTCGGTCAACACGAATGGTGAAGGAACTCTTGCGCGCGTCCCATTACGGGACGTGCGACGAGTTCCCTCCGCCGTCATTGCGAGCGTAGCGAAGCAATCCAGAGGCTATCCGCGGAGGCAGTCTGGATTGCTTCGCTGCGCTCGCAATGACGCGTGGATGGAGTGTCGTCTGAAATGAAAAGAGGCGGGGCTTTGCCCCGCCTCTCTCAACTCAATCCTGATCTCCGCGCTTACGCCTGGCTCGCGATCGCCTTGCCGAGCGCGGCCTGTGCCGCCGCGAGGCGGGCGATCGGCACGCGGTAAGGCGAGCAGGAGACGTAGTCGAGGCCGATGTTGTGGCAGAAGGCGACGGAGGCGGGATCGCCGCCGTGCTCGCCGCAGATGCCGACCTTGAGCTTCGGGCGCGTCTTGCGGCCGCGCGCGACGCCGATCTTGACGAGCTCGCCAACGCCTTCCTGGTCGAGCGCGACGAAGGGATCGACCGACAAGATGCCCTTCGACACGTAGGGACCGAGGAAGCTCGCCGCGTCGTCGCGGCTGATGCCGTAGGTGGTCTGCGTGAGGTCGTTGGTGCCGAACGAGAAGAACTCGGCGCTCTCGGCGATCTCGGCCGCGAGCAGGCAGGCGCGCGGCAGCTCGATCATGGTGCCGACCTGATAGGTCAGCTTGGTGTTGGTGTCGCGCATCACGGCTTTCGCGGTGGCATCGATGCGCGCCTTGACGAGGTCGAGCTCCATCTTGGTGGCAATCAGCGGCACCATCACCTCGAGGCCGACGGCCTTGCCGGTGCGCTTCTCGGCCTCGACTGCGGCTTCGAAGATCGCGCGCGCCTGCATCTCGGCAATCTCCGGATAGGCGATCGCGATGCGGCAGCCGCGGAAACCGAGCATCGGATTGAACTCCGAGAGCTCGCGCGCGCGGTCGGCCAGACGCCGCGGGTCGGTGTTCATGGCGCGCGCCACTTCCTCGACCTCGGCATGGGTGTGCGGCAGGAATTCATGGAGGGGAGGATCCAGAAGCCGGATCGTGACGGGCAGGCCCTTCATGATCTCGAACAGCTCGACGAAGTCGGCGCGCTGCATCGGCAGCAGCTTTGCGAGCGCGGCGCGGCGCGACTGCTCGTCCTCGGAGAGAATCATCTCGCGAACCGTGCGGATGCGCGTCTCCTCGAAGAACATGTGCTCGGTGCGGCAGAGGCCGATGCCTTCCGCGCCGAACTTGATCGCGGTGCGCGCATCCTCCGGCGTGTCACCGTTGACGCGCACGCCGATCTTGCGGACCTGGTCGGCCCATTTCATCAGCGTGCCGAACTCGCCGGACAGCTCCGGCTCGATCATCGGCATCCGGCCGGCGAGCACCTGGCCGAGCGAACCGTCGATGGTGATGACGTCGCCGGTCTTGAAGGTGCGGGAGCCGATGCTCATGGTGCCGCGGCCGTAGTCGACACGGATGGTGCCGCAGCCGGAGACGCAGGGCTTGCCCATGCCGCGCGCGACCACCGCCGCGTGCGAGGTCATGCCGCCGCGGGTGGTCAGGATGCCTTCGGCGGCGTGCATGCCGTGGATGTCTTCCGGGCTGGTCTCGATGCGGACGAGAATCACTTTACGTCCGTCGCCCTGGAGCTTGGCCGCTTCATCCGAAGAGAACACGATCTCGCCGGAGGCCGCACCGGGCGAGGCCGGCAGGCCGGTCGCGATGACGTCGCGCTTGGCGTCGGGATCGATGGTCGGATGCAGCAGCTGGTCGAGCGAGGCGGGATCGATCCGCGTCACCGCTTCCTTCTTCGAGATCAGCCCTTCATTGGCGAGTTCGACCGCGATGCGCAACGCCGCCTTGGCGGTACGCTTGCCGCCGCGGGTCTGGAGCATCCACAGCTTGCCCTGCTCGACCGTGAACTCCATGTCCTGCATGTCGCGGTAGTGCTTCTCGAGCAGCGTGTAGATCCGCGTCAGCTCCTTGAAGGCTTCCGGCATCGCCGCTTCCATCGACGCCTTGTCGGAACCGGATTCCTTGCGCGCTTCCTCGGTGATGTCCTGCGGCGTGCGGATGCCCGCCACCACGTCCTCGCCCTGCGCGTTGATCAGGAACTCGCCGTAGAGCTTGCTCTCGCCGGTCGATGGGTTGCGGGTGAAGGCGACGCCGGTCGCCGACGTCTCGCCCATGTTGCCGAACACCATGGCCTGCACGTTGACCGCGGTGCCCCAGGATTCCGGAATGTCGTGCAGCCTGCGATAGGTCACCGCGCGCGCGTTCATCCAGGATGAGAACACCGCGCCGATCGCGCCCCAGAGCTGGTCGTGCGGATCCTGCGGGAAATCCTTGCCGGTCTCGCGCGCGACCGCGTCCTTGTACTTGCCGACCAGTCCGACCCAGTCCTCGGCGCTGAGGTCCGTGTCGAGCGTATAGCCCTGGCTGTCCTTGAAGGTGTCGAGGATTTCCTCGAAGTGATGGTGCTCGAAGCCGAGCACCACGTCCGAATACATGGTGATGAAGCGGCGATAGCTGTCATAGGCGAAGCGACGGTCGCCCGACAGTTCCGACAGCGCTTCCACGGTCTCGTCGTTGAGGCCGAGATTGAGCACGGTGTCCATCATGCCCGGCATCGAGGCACGCGCGCCGGAGCGCACGGAGACGAGCAGCGGGTTCTTGACGTCGCCGAACACCTTGCCGGTCAACTTGCCGACATGGTCGAGCGCCTTCTCAACCTGCGACTGCAATTCCTTCGGATAGGACTTGTCGTGTGCGTAGAAGTAGGTGCAGACCGAGGTCGGGATGGTGAAGCCGGGAGGCACGGGAAGGCCGAGATTGGCCATCTCGGCGAGGTTGGCGCCCTTGCCGCCAAGCAGGTCGCGCATCTCCGTCCGGCCCTCGGCCTTGCCGTCGCCGAACGTGAACACCCATTTGCCGGCCTTGGCCGCGGCTGGCGCCGCCTTGGCGGGCGCGGCCTTTTTGGGGGCGGGCTTCACGGCAACCTTCGGCGCAGCCGACTTGGCCGCAGCCTTCGCCGCGGGCTTCGCAGCCGTCTTTGGAGCGGACTTTGCAGCCGTCTTGGCCACCGGCTTCGGGGCGCTCTTCAACGTGCTCTTGGCGAGCGCCTTGCGAGCCGCCGGCGCGGCTTTCGCCGCGGCGGAGGACTTTGATTTCGCTGGCGTTTTCGCTGGAGTTTTATTGGGCTTCGAGGCGGCTTTGGCCATAGCTTGCACACAACCTGCGAGAGGAATGGGAAATCGCGCGCCTTACACCACTTTGGGCAGGCCCGCGCAAGTCGAAGAGTTCCGGAAAATGAAGGCCTAGAGATGGAGCCACTTCAACAATCCGAGCCCGATCGCACCATTTATGATGAGAAAGATCGCGACGATCAGGTTGAGAAGGCGCGGCATGATCAGGATGAGCACGCCCGCAAGCAGCGACAGAAGCGGCGAGATGTGGGCGACGGTGATGTGCATGAAATGTCTTTCCGTGACGTGAGGCGAATCGCGGCTGGATCATACCGGACCGGGTTCCGCGGGTAGAGACGCACAAGAGGCGAGCAGGTTCCCGGCTTCGCGAAAACTGCCCGAAATTGCCGCCGATGCGGCAGGGGTTTCCCGGAACATTGCGAAGGGGACATGCATTGGCAACCGGTCGCGCCAGTAGCGCCGGCTGAAACCAGTTCGAAGGAGTTGCCCATGCGGAACAGGATTCTCGCCCTCGCCGCGCTTGGCGCCGCGCTCGGCTCGCCGATTGCAGCGTCTGCGCAATCCGGTCTCACCGTTGGCCGCGCGCCTGTTGTCGTCGACAGCGGCCCGACGATTGCGGTCGAAGAGAGGCCGGCATTTCGCGAATATGTCGTCGAGCAACGTGTGCCGGCCTTCCGTGTCCCGGATCGCGTGGTGGTCGGCGCCACCTTACCCGAAAGCGGCGTCACTTATTATGACGTGCCGCAACGTTTCGGCGCCACCACCTACCGCTACACCGTCGTGAACGGCGCAACCGTGCTGGTCGAGCCGCGCTCGCGGCGCGTCGTCGAGGTGATGGACTAGATTCTCGTCTGAACGCGTTTTCTTCACGCGAACCGGTATCCACTTCGCTTGAAAACGCTTCCGATCAACTCGATGTCCGGCGTGTCACTTCAATCAGGCTGGCGCGCATCGCGTAGTACGGACATCAGGCCCCGCCCGGTTCTCCCCCCGCCGGGCGGGGCTTTTTTGTGTGCTCTCGTGTCCCGGACGCGACGCAGCGCGCAGCGATGCGGCGCAGAGCCGGGACCCAGAATCTTTGTGAGGCTAACATGGGCCCCGGCTCTGCAGCGCACCGCTGAAGAAGCGCCGCGCTGCGTCCGGGGCACGAGGAGCCCTCAATCCTGGATTTTCGAGAAATCCGCGACCGCACGCGTGGCGCTGCGGATCTCGTTGAGCAGCTTCAGCCTGTTCTCACGCACCTTCGGATCGTCGTCGTTGACGCGAACCTTGTCGAAGAACGCATCGACTGGCGGACGCAGCTTCGCCATCGCACTCATCGCCGCGGCAAAATCTTCCCTGGCGACGGCAGCGCTCGCCTCCACCTTGACCTCGCCGATCGCCTTCGCCAGCGCCTTCTCCTCAGCGAGGCCATAGAGCGCAGCATCCGGCGCGCCGTCGAACGCGCGCTTGTCCTTCTTCTCCTCGATGCCGAGAATGTTACTCGCACGCTTGATGCCGGCGAGCAGGTTCTTGCCGTCATCGCTATCGAGGAATTTGCCCAGCGCTTCGACACGGCGGACGATCATCAGGAGATCGTCCTGGCCGCCGAGCGCAAACACGGCGTCGACGAGATCGTGACGCGCACCCTGCTCGCGGAGCTGAACCTTCAGGCGGTCGGCGAAGAAGGCGAGCAGATCACCGACCAGTGAGGCAAGATTATCGGCTTCGATCGGTCCACCTTTTTTTCGGAGGAACGTCGGATTTGGGGTCGGATTACGAACGATTCGAACAATGTCCTCAAACGCAGCGTCGCTGCCGCGCATGATATGAAGCGCGATTGCATCCTGGAAAATCGGCGTCAGGGAAATACGATCGCTCTGCTCCAGGATAATCCTGATCACGCCCAGCGCCGCGCGACGCAGCGCATACGGGTCCTTCGATCCCGTCGGCTTCTCGTCGATCGCCCAGAAGCCGACGAGCGTGTCGATCTTGTCCGCAAGCGCGACCGCGACGCTGACCGGATCGGTGGGTACGCGATCGGTAGGCCCCTGCGGCTTGTAGTGCTCCTCACACGCCGCCGCGACGGACGCGTCCTCGCCCTGGGCGAGCGCGTAATACTTGCCCATCAGTCCCTGCACTTCAGGGAATTCACCGACGACTTCCGTCAGCAAATCCGCCTTTGCCAGATGCGCGGCACGCGTCGCCTTCGCGACATCGGCGCCGACCAAAGGCGCGATCTCGGCAGCGAGGCGCTCGATGCGCTTGATGCGCGCAGCCTGCGTGCCGAGCTTCTCGTGGAACACGATCTGCTCGAACTTCGGCAGCCGGTCTTCCAGCTTCGTCTTGAGGTCGGTCTCATAGAAGAACTTCGCATCCGACAGACGCGGACGGATCACGCGCTCGTTGCCTGATACGATGACCTTGCCGCCGTCGGCCGCCTCGATATTCGCCGTGAGGACGAACTTGTTGGTCAGCTTCCCCGTCTTGGCATCCCTGACGACGAAGCACTTCTGGTTGTTGCGGATGGTGGCGCGGATCACCTCTTCCGGGATCGCGAGATACTCTTCTTCGAACGATCCCATCATCACGACGGGCCATTCGACGAGGCCCGAAACCTCGTCCAGCAGCACCTGATCCTCGACCAGCTCGAACCCTTGCGCGAACGTCAGCTCCTTGGCGTCGGCGAAGATGATGTCCTTGCGCGCCTGCGGATCGAGGATGACTTTGGCGGCTTTCAGCTTCGCTTCGTAGTCCTCGAAGCGGCGCACGTTGATCGCCGCCGGCGCCATGAAGCGATGGCCGTAGGTGGTCTGGCCTGTCTCGATGCCGTCGACCGAGAATTTGACGACATCGGGCTCTTCCGTTTCGGGCCCGAAGGTCGCGGTGATCGCGTGCAGCGGACGCACCCAGCTCAGCGATCCCGGTTTTGCGGAGCGCGCGCCCCAGCGCATCGATTTCGGCCAGGGGAAGGTGCGGATGATGACGGGCAGGATTTCGGCGAGCACGTCGATCGCGTCGCGGCCGGGCTTTTCGATCAGCGCGATGTAGAAGTCGCCCTTCGGGTCGCGCTGGATCTTGGCTTCATCGAGCGAGTTTAGACCCGTCGCCTTCAGAAAACCCTGCACGGCCGCATCGGGCGCGCCCATTTTCGGACCGCGGCGTTCGGTCTTCAGATCGGGCTGGCGCGCGGGGATGCCGTGCACGGTGAGCGCAAGGCGGCGCGGCGTCGCGAACGCCTTCGCACCCTCGTAGACGAGGCCCTCGGCGACGAGCTTGTCGGTGACCATGCGGCGCAGATCGTCGGCCGCCTTGGCCTGCATGCGCGCGGGGATTTCTTCCGAGAACAGTTCAAGCAAAAGATCGGGCATCAGGCCGCTCCGCCCGCTTCAGTATGGATCCAGGCCTCGCCGCAGGCCTTGGCCAGCTCGCGCACGCGGAGAATGTAGCTCTGCCGCTCGGTCACGGAGATCACGCCGCGCGCATCGAGCAGGTTGAAGACATGGCTCGCCTTGATGCACTGATCGTAGGCCGGCAGCGCCATCAGATGCGCCTCGCGCTTGCCGTCCTTCCAGCCTGCCTCCAGGTACTTTCTGCACGCAGCCTCGGCCATCTTGAACTGCTCGAACAGCATCGCGGTGTCGGCGACTTCGAAATTGTGCTTCGAATATTCCCGCTCGGCCTGCAGGAAGACGTCGCCATAGGTCACCTTGGCGTCGCCCTCGCGGCCATTGAAGTTGAGGTCGTAGACGCGGTCGACGCCCTGCACATACATCGCGAGGCGCTCGAGCCCGTAGGTGAGCTCGCCGGCCACAGGCGCGCATTCAAAACCCGCAACCTGCTGGAAATAGGTGAACTGGCTGACTTCCATGCCGTCGCACCAGCATTCCCACCCCAAGCCCCAGGCGCCCAGCGTCGGGCTTTCCCAATCGTCCTCGACGAAGCGGATGTCGTGCACGGCGGAATCGATGCCGATCGCGGCGAGCGACTTCAGGTACAGCTCCTGAAGGTTCGGCGGCGACGGCTTCATGATCACCTGGAACTGGTAGTAGTGCTGCATCCGGTTCGGATTCTCGCCGTAGCGGCCGTCCTTGGGCCGGCGCGAGGGCTGCACGTAGGCGGCGTTCCACGGCTTCGGCCCAAGCGCGCGCAGCGTGGTTGCCGGATGGAAGGTGCCCGCGCCCATCTCCATGTCGTAGGGCTGCAGGATCACGCAGCCCTGGTCGGCCCAGAACCGCTGGAGCGCGAGGATGAAGCCCTGGAACGAGCGTTCCGGGCGCATATGGGCGGGCAATGAGGCGTCCATCGTCAGATCAGGCTCTCGCGGGGGGTTTTGAATCGCGCGGGACCGTATCGACGGCGAGGATGGGAATCAAGGCAAAGGGGGCGGTTTCGGGCCGATCAGCCCCTCACCCCGAACGGTGCGGTAGGGTGGGCAAAGGCGCCCTTGCGCCGTGCCCACCATCTTTCCGGGACTGCGACTGCTGGTGGGCACGCTACGCTTTGCCCACCCTACGGCACTGTGGAAAGGCGCAGCTAACCCGGGCGATACGCTCCGGTCACGGGGTCACGTTTCAGCTTCTGAATATCCCCGGCATGGGCGGCTTCAGCGACGCGCGACAGGCGCATCTCCTCCAGCTCATGGTTGATCCGGACAGCGGTCTTGTAGGCCCAGCGGACCACGGCAAGCCCGCCCAGGACGCCCGCGAAAGCAACAAACGGCGGCATCGGTCGATCCTTGTCTAGTGCTCAGCCCCCACAGACATTCTTGCGCAGACCGGGCCGCGCCGCAATTGGCTCGGCCCGGACCAAATGGCGCGGGAGGGTGTCGCCTAGAACCCGAATTTCGCCCAAATCGCCCGCGTCTCGACCGCCGAGATCAGCTCGTCCGGCAGGCCGGCCATTGATTCCATGGCCGAAAGCTGCCCCGCACCGGGCGATTTCCGCCCCAAAATGCCCGAGAGCAAACCGGTCGGCTGCGCAATCACGGGGGTGAGAACCTTCTCGCCATAGCGGGCACGAAGAGTTGAGCGGAGATCGCCGATGCCGTCGGCGAGCCCCAGCGCGATCGAACTCTCGCCGGCCCAGTATTCGCCGGTGAACAGGGTGTCGTCGGCGCCCTTCAGCCGCGCGCCGCGGCTCTCCTTCACCAGCGCGATGAAGATCTGGTGGATTTCGCGCTGGAGCACCTTCAGCCTCGCCACGTCGTCGGGGTTTTCCGGAAGGAACGGATCGAGCATCGCCTTGTGCGCGCCGGCCGTGTAGAGCCGCCGCTCGATGCCGAGCCGCTTGATCGCCTCCTGGAAACCAAAGCTGCCGCCGACCACGCCGATCGAGCCGAGGATGGAGGACGGATCGCAGATGATCTCGTCGCCGGCGCAGGCGATCATGTAGCCGCCGGACGCCGCGACGTCCTCGACGAACACCAGCACGGGCAGCTTCTTCTCTGCCGCGAGCTGCTTGATGCGCAGATAGATCTGGCGCGACTGCACCGGCGAGCCGCCGGGCGAATTGATCACCAGCGCCACCGCCTTGGCGTTCCGGTACGAAAACGCCCGTTCCAGCACCCGCGCAACGCCCGCGAGCGTCATCCCCGGGCGCAGCGGCGTCACCGCACCGATCACACCGGACAGCCGCACCACCGGCACCACCGCCGTGCCGGGACGGAAGCGCGCCGGCAGATATTGCATGAGCTTGTCGGCCAGGCCGGAACCCTCACGATCGTTCAATTGTTCGGCCATGCCGTTACCTCTGCTTAACCATTTCTTATCACGCGACTGTCATTGGAAGTGCCTGGAACGTGTTTTGCAGATTTCCCGTTGGGAAGCTGCAATGAGGCAGCGGAGAACACCATGAAAATCTATCTGCTGCTGCTGCTGGTCGGTGCGCTGTTCATGGCGATCCGCCTGACGACCCCGCAAGAGCAGCAATCGGAATCGCTTCCGCAGTAAGCCGTCGCGGCTCCGCCAGCGGCAAGAGCGCCCTGCCCTCCAGGATCTCCGTCACCTGATTTTTAGGCACGCCTGACTCGTCGTTGAGCATGAGGCCCGGCAGCAGTCGTGTCGGAGCCCGGCCACCTTTGACCGCGCGCACCAGCACGCGGATCGCGGGCCGTCCCGCCTCGCCGTGAACCGGCAGGATCGACAGACTGCCGAAGCCGCGTGACAGCGCAGTCAAAACCTCCGCGATCCCATCGGCGCGCCAGATCAGGGTCAGCGCGCCGTCCGATCGGAGGATGCGCCGCGCCGCATGCACCCATGCATTGAGCGTCTCCTCCCTCGCAACATGCGCGGTGCGGCGCGCCTGATCGGGCGAACCGCGATGGCGTGCGGGATCGTTGAAGGGCGGGTTCATCAGCACCACGTCGACGCTGTCAGCCGCGAGGCCATTTGCCGCAAACGCCTGCGCGTCGGCCGTCACGTCGAGCACGATCGTCTCCGCGGCAATTCCATTCGCCGCCGCATTGGCGCGTGCAAGCTCCGCCAGTTCCGGATCAATCTCCACCAGGCTCAGCCCGATACCGGCGACGCGCCGGCCGAGCGCCAGCCCGGCCGTGCCGATGCCGGCGCCGAGATCGACCACGCGGTCGCCCGCCCGCGCTTCCGTCGCCGCCGCGAGCAGGATGGCGTCATGCCCGGCGCGGTGGCCGGACCGCTTCTGCCTCAAGCGCAATTGCCCGCCGAGAAAGGCGTCCTCGGTGAAGTCTGTGAGAACGTCAATCATCGCCGCGCAGTTCATGGCTGAGGCCGGCCTCGGTGAGGAGCTCCCTGGCCTCCCGGGCGTCCTCCTCATGGACCAGGATCCGCCGCGGCAGGATGCCCAGCGACCCCTCGATAATGCTCATGTTCTGGTCCAGCACCAGATGATGGATGTTGGCGCCGTCGAGCAGCGCGCCGATCGCCGACACCAGCACAATGTCGTTGGTCCGAACCAGTTCACGCAAAACGCAGGTCTCCTGCCTGAAAGGGGGCTAAAGCGGCAAATGTCAATGGTTCCGCAGGCCTTGCCGCATCCGCTGCCAGTTTCTATTGTCTTTCCATCAGAATAGCCCTTCCGGGGCAAATATTGGAGACCGGCGTGGCCGTCATCGTACCTTTCGAAACTCCCGGCGCGTCGATCGAAGAGCTGGTTGCCCTTGTCGCCGGTGACATGGAGCGCGTCAACGCCACGATCCTGTCGCGGACCGGGTCGGACGTAACCATGATCCCGGAGGTCGCCAACCATCTGATCTCCTCCGGGGGCAAGCGCCTGCGGCCCATGCTGACGCTCGCCATGGCCAACCTCGCCGGCTACAGCGGGGACGGTCACATCAAGCTCGCAGCAAGCGTAGAGTTCATGCATACCGCGACCCTGCTCCACGACGACGTGGTCGACGAGAGCGAGATGCGCCGCGGCAAGCTGTCGGCGCGCATGCTCTGGGGCAATGAGGCGAGCGTGCTGGTCGGTGACTTCCTGCTCGGCCAGGCGTTCCGCATGATGGTCGAGGTCGGCTCGCTCCGCGCGCTCGACATCCTCTCCGCCGCGGCCGCCACCATCGCCGAGGGCGAGGTGATGCAGCTTGCGGCCGCCAAGAACACCGCGACCACCGAGGACGAATATCTCGCCGTGATCCGCGGCAAGACCGCCGAGCTGTTCGCGGCCGCCTGCGAGGTCGGCCCCGTCATCGCCAATCGCCCGAAGGCGGAGCAGACCGCGTGCCGCTCGGTCGGCATGAATCTCGGCATCGCCTTCCAGCTCGTCGACGACGTGCTCGACTATGGCGGCAAGAGCGCAAAGCTCGGCAAGAACACCGGCGACGATTTCCGCGAGGGCAAGATCACGCTCCCGGTCGTGCTCGCCTTCCGCCGCGGCAACGACACCGAGCGCGCCTTCTGGATCCGGGCACTGGAGCGCGGCGAGATCGGCGACACCGACCTCGACCATGCCATCGGCCTGATGAACAAGCACCGCGCGCTGGAAGATACGCTCAGCCGCGCCCAGCACTACGGCGCCATGGCCGTCGACGCGCTGGCGCTGTTCCCGTCCTCGCCGATGAAGAGCGCGCTGGAGCAGGTGGTCGCGTTCTGTCTGGCCCGGTCGCATTAGGACTTGGCGTTTTTAGCGCGCGCGACGGCAACATGCTTGATGTCGTCCCGGCGACGGCCGCGACGACGCTGGTAAAGTAACGCCGCTCCTGCTTCCACCCCATCATTGCGAGCGCAGCGAAGCAATCCAGAATCCCTTCGCGGAGACAGCCTGGATTGCTTCGCTGCGCTCGCAATGACGGAGTATGGCGCGCGGCCATTGTTCGCCGACTCTCATTTCAGTCACGGCGACAACTCAAATAACAGCGACAGCTGCTGCGGTTCTCGGGGCTCGTTCCCCCACACCTACCGCTGCCCACCCAGTAACTTGCATTTTGCAATCCACTCCCCTACCTTCCCGGTCATGCAGCCCAAATCCCCCTCCATCCTGGAATGCCCGGTCGGCCGCGCCGTCGAGACGGTCGGCGAATGGTGGAGCATCCTGATCTTGCGGGATGCCTTCCAGGGCGCGACGAAGTTCGACGAATTTTCGCAAAGCCTCGGCATCGCGCCGAACATCCTGTCGCGGCGCCTTGCCCATCTCACCGAGAGCGGCATGTTCGTCCGCCGCCGCTATCACGAACGGCCGCCGCGGTACGAATATGTGCTGACGGAGAAGGCGCGGGATTTCTTCCCCGTGGTCGTGGCGCTGCTGGCCTGGGGCAACAGGCATCTCGCGCCCAAGGGCGAATCCATCGTGCTGGCGAATCGGAGCGACGCTCGCCCGTTCGATCCGATCGTGGTCGATGCCGCCGATATGCGTCCGATCACCCTCGCCAATGCGGTCGTCGTCCCGGGTCCCCGCGCCAGCCGCGGGATGCGCAAGCGGCTCGCCTCGCTCAAAGCCATGAACCCGGCCGTTGCGCCGGCTGGAGACTGACATGCGTCGTATCGTCGTGACGGGAATGGGGGCGGTGTCGCCGCTCGGCTGTGGTGTTGAACTCTCCTGGCGCCGGCTGCTGGCCGGCCAGAGCGGGCTGCGCCCTCTGCCGGAATGGTCGCAGGCACTGCCCGCCCGCATTGCCGGTCTCGTCCCCGACAAGGCCGAAGATGCCGAAGGCGGCTTCGATCCCGCGCAAGCCGCCGCGCCAAAAGACCAGCGCAAGATGGACCGCTTCATCCTGTTCGCCCTGCTAGCGACCGCAGAGGCGGTCGCGCAGGCCGGATGGACGCCGCAGGACGCGAGCGCACAGGAACGCACCGCGACGATCATCGCTTCCGGCGTCGGCGGCTTCCCGGCAATGGCGGAGGCGGTGCGCATCACCGAGCAGCGCGGCGCGCGACGGCTCTCGCCTTTCACGATCCCCTCGTTTCTCGCCAATCTCGCCGCCGGCCACGTCTCGATCAAATACGGCTACAAGGGCGCGCTGGGCACACCGGTCACGGCCTGTGCCGCCGGCGTCCAGGCGATCGGCGATGCCGCGCGCATGATCCGCGCAGGCGAAGCCGATGTCGCGATCTGCGGCGGCGCGGAGGCCTGCATCGATATCGTCAGCATCGGCGGCTTTGCCGCGGCACGCGCGCTGTCGAGCGGATTCAACGACGAGCCCGCGCGCGCCTCGCGCCCGTTCGATCGCGATCGCGACGGCTTTGTCATGGGCGAAGGCGCGGGCATCCTGGTGATCGAGGAGCTGGAGCATGCACTGGCGCGCGGCGCCTCCCCGATTGCGGAGATCGTCGGCTACGGCACGACGGCCGACGCCTATCACATGACGTCGGGCCCGCCCGACGGCGACGGCGCCCGCCGCGCCATGGAGCTCGCGCTGCGCCAGGCGAACCTTGCCCCCGCGGATTTGCAGCATCTGAACGCGCATGCGACGTCGACGCCGGCCGGCGACGAAAGCGAGCTCGGCGCGATCGTCGCGCTGTTCGGCCGCAACCGGAACATCGCGGTGAGCGCGACCAAATCGGCCACCGGCCATCTGCTCGGCGCCGCCGGCGGCCTCGAGGCGATCTTCGCTATCCTCGCCTTGCGCGACCAGGTCGCGCCGCCGACGCTCAATCTCGAAAACGCAGATCCCGGCGCGGAGGGCATCGACATCGTCTCAGGCAGCGCGCGGCCGATGCCGATGCTCAACGCCATCTCCAATGGATTTGGCTTCGGCGGGGTGAATGCCAGCGCGATCTTCCGCCGGATGGGCTGAACAAGAGGCCTTGCAATCGCAGCACGCTTCGTTACCAAAACGGGATGATCGAAACGAATTTCTGGCTGTTCCTGGCCGCAGCGTGCCTCATTGCCGCCGTTCCCGGCCCCGGCATCTTCTATGTCGCGGCACGGACCTTGTCGGAGGGACGCGCCAGCGGCTTTGCGTCAACCGCGGGCACGGCGCTGGGCGGGCTGGTTCATGTCGTCGCGGGCAGCCTCGGCATCTCCGCGATCATCCTTGCCAGTGCGGAGCTGTTTGCCGCCGTAAAATTCATCGGCGCGCTCTATCTGATCTGGCTCGGTATCAAGACCTTCCGCACCGCCGGCCGCGCGCTCTCGCTGGAGAGCGAGCCCGTCGGCGACAGGCGCGCGTTCCGCGACGGCGTGCTGGTCGAGGCGCTGAACCCGAAGACCGCCGCATTCTTCCTCGCCTTCATTCCGCAGTTCCTCGATCCCGCCGGGTCGAGCCCCACGCTGCAATTCATCGTGCTCGGCGCGATCTCGGTGATCCTGAACACGCTCGCCGATGTCGTCGTGGTGCTGATGGCAACTGCAACGCGCACGCAGCTGATTGGCAGGCCGCATCTGATGCGGCGTCTCGCGCAGGGCTCGGGCGTCTTCATCGCCGGCCTTGGCCTCTCGCTCGCGCTGGCGCGGCGGCCGGTGAATGGGTAGGGGAACGCAACACGATGCTCGCCCCGCAAAGCCGCTTCTACGAATCACACGGCCTGCGGCTGCACTATGCCGATTGGGGCAATGACGGCGCGCCCGTCGCCATCCTGGTCCATGGCGGCCGCGATCATTGCCGGAGCTGGGACGCCATCGCCCGCTCGCTTCAGCCGCATTTTCACGTGGTCGCGCCCGATCTGCGCGGTCATGGCGATTCCGACTGGACCAAGGGCGGCAGCTACGCGCTGACCGAGTATGTCTATGATCTCGCGCAGCTCATTCGCAGCATCGCAGCGCCTCAAGTGATTCTCATCGGTCATTCCATGGGCGGCATGGTGAGCCTGATCTTTTCAGGGTCGTTCCCCGAGCTGGTCACGAAGCTCGTCGTGCTCGACGGCGTCACCATGTTGCCGGACACCGCCAAGGCGCCGACGCATGAGCGCATCAGCAAATGGGTCAGCCAGCTCGACAGGCTGCACGACCGCACGCCGCGCCGCTATTCGACCCTCGAAGACGCGGCCGCGCAGATGGTGCTTCACAACAAGCGCCTCGCCCGCGACCTCGCGCTGCATCTTGCAACGCACGGCGCGCGGCGGAACGAGGACGGCACCTATAGCTGGAAGTTCGATCCCTACCAGCGCGCCTCTGCGCCGCACCGGCTCTGGCCGGACGATCACGTGGCGCTGTGGTCGCGCATCACCAGTCCGACGCTGCTGCTGAATGCCGGGGAAAGCTTTCTCGCGGGCGCCAGGGCCGCAGGCCTGGAACGCTATTTCCCGCAGGCGCGTGTCAAGACCATCGCCGGCGCGGGGCACTGGCTGCAGCATGACAAGCCGCAAGAGGTGTTGGGTGAGATCCGGCGGTTTCTCGGGCTGGCCGAAGAGAGCGGCTAGCTCCACTGCCGTAGGGTGGGCAAAGGCGCGAGAGCGCCGTGCCCACCATGCTTTCAGTTCGGGCGGTAGAAGTGGTGGGCACGCTTCGCTTTGAATCGTAGCCCGGATGAAGCGCAGCGTAATCCGGGGCCGCTGCGGCGGAAGAATCCCGGATTGCGCTTCGCTCCATCCGGGCTACGTATCGCGGCCGGGGAGATACCTAGCTCAACGTCCCCGCATGCACCCACCAGCCGGGGTGGTCGCGCCGGATCTTTTCCGCGGCGGCGTGCGCCTCGTTCGCTGCGCCGTAGATCGCAAAGCACGTCGCGCCGGAGCCGGACATGCGGGCAAGCTTGACGCCGGCGGAGTCACGCAAGGCTTCGAGCACCACGCCGATCACCGGCTCGATGCGCAGCGCAGGGGCTTCGAGATCGTTGGCCACGGTTTCGAGAACGTCGAGCCAATCGGCAACGGAGGCGCCCTCGTCCGGCCAGGCCGGCGCGTCGAGGACGGAAGTGGCGCCCACCAGCAATTCGCCGTTGCGCAGGCCCAGCGCCTGGAACACGTCCTTGGTGGCGACCGGCACGCGCGGATTGACCATCACGCAGGGCATGCTCGGCAGCGCGAGCGGCAGCAGCTGCTCGCCGACGCCGGTCATGTCACAGGCGCGCGAGACCAGGCACACCGGCACATCGGCACCGGTCGCGAGCGCGACTTTCTGCAAGCGCGGATCATCGAGCGACAGATTGTTGAGACGCGCGAGCAGCCGCAGCGCCGCCGCGGCATCGGCCGAGCCGCCGCCGATGCCGGCCGCGACGGGAAGCACCTTGTCGAGCGCGAAGGCCCCGAGCTTCAGGTCCGGCACGGCCTCGGCCAGCAGCATGGCCGCCTTGACCACGAGATTGTCGGCCATATCGCCGCAGGCCGCGGCCAGCGGCCCGGTGGTGACGAGCTTCAGCTCGCCTCCCGGCTCCAGCGTCAGCTGGTCAGCACAGTCGGCAAACGCGACCACGCTTTCGAGATCATGATAGCCGTCGGCGCGACGGCCGACGACGCGAAGGCTCAGATTGACCTTCGCGCGCCCTTCTTCAATCAACGCCGACATTGGCGATCAGCCCCCAAACGCACTTCACTCTCTCGCATGATCTCCGCGCAAACGCTCCGCGTTTGTCGCGCGGGAAAACCGCTACACACTTTTCCGGATCATGCGGATTAGCCGCCCTTGCCGTCGTCCTTCTTCTTGTCCGCCTGCGCGGCCGAAGAGTTCGAATCGTCGGTCATACCGTTGGAGATCTTGGCCTCGATCTTCGGAAGCTCCTCCGGCTCAGGCTTGAGATCGCGCGCGTGGGCCCACTGGAATTTCGCTTCCAGCGTGCGGCCGACGCGCCAATAGGCATCGCCAAGGTGATCGTTGATGGTGGGATCCTCGGGCTTGAGGTCGATCGCGCGCTCGAGGTTCTTCACCGCCTCTTCGTAATTGCCGATGCGGTAATAGGCCCAGCCGAGGGAGTCGACGATGTAGCCATCGTCGGGACGCTGCTCGACGGCGCGCTTGATCATCTTCATGCCTTCGTCGAGATTCACGCCCTGGTCGATCCAGGAATAGCCGAGATAGTTGAGGACGTGCGGCTGGTCGGGCTGGAGCTCGAGCGCCTTCTTCATGTCGGCTTCGGCCTTGCTCCACTCCTTAGAGCGCTCCTCGCAGATGCCGCGATAATAATACCAGACGCTGTTGGCCTTGTCGTTGCCGGCCGGCAGCACATCGACGCCCCGCGAATAGGTCGCGCCGCAATCGCCGAACTTCTTGCGGCCGCGCTCGATATTGCCGAGCGCCATGATGGCTTCGAGATCCTTGGAATCGTCCGATGTGACGCCCTTGAGGATCTTGATCGCCTCGTCGGTGCGGTCGGCGGAATCCAGATCGATCGCGAGCTGGATCTGCGCGTTGCGCTTCAACGGCGAGGTCGCGGGCACCCGCTCATAAACCTTGATCGCCATCTGCGGTCGCTTCACCGATTCATAGAGATCGGCGAGCGAGAGCAGCGCCAGCGGATGGGTCGGCTGGAGATAGAGCGAGAGCTGGAGATAGACCAGCGCCAGATCCTCGCCGCCGCGGCGGGTCAGCGTGGCGCCGATGCCGTAGAGCGCTTCGGCGGCACCGGCTTGGGCGGAGTCGGCCAGCGGCGGCATCTTCTTGCCGGCCTTGGTGTCGCGCAGGCCTTCCACGATCAGCGGATGGCGGGCGAGCTTCTTGTCGAAAGCCAGGTAGACGGTGGTCGCGGCCGCGGAATCCTTGTTGCGCGACAGCCAGCGCGCATAGGCCTCGGTGACGCGCAGCATGGAATCATCGAGCTTGTAGGCGCGCTCGAAGCGGACGCCGGCGTCCTTCTCCTTGCCGGAGAGCTCTAGGATCATGCCGGCATGGAGGTCCTTGAACAGCGGATACCATTCCGGACCGGCGAGCTTGTCGATGGTGGCGACGCCGCCCTTGGCATCGCCCGCGCCATAGGCGGCCCAGCCGGACAGCAGCGTGGCGACGAGATCGGTGATCGGACCGCGGATCGACTGGTTGATGTTGGTTTGCGCGGTCGCGTATTTCTTCATCTTGAGATCGTGCACCCCGACGACGAGACGCGCGACGCGGTTGGTCTTGTCGATGGTCAGGACGCGCTCGGCGAGCTTGACCGCCTCGTCGATGTCACCGTCGGCAACCGACGAGATGAAGGCGCGATCGAGCAGCTCGTTGTTCTTGGGATCGGTGCGGAGCGCCGAGCGGTAGAAGGCGGCGGCCGAGGCCGCATCGCGCTCGACGCTGGCGTGGCGGGCAGCGAGATAGCTGCCGGAGGTCGTCAGCGACTTCAGATCGTTCCGGGTCGGAAATTGCGCCGCCGTGTCGGACGGATGGTCCGGCGTCTGCGCCAGGACCGCGCCGGGGACCGTCGCAATCGCGGTGCCCATGAGGGCGATGGCGGCAACAGTCCAGCGGTTGAAACGATTTGAGAACATCAGGGGCTCGCCTTGAGTTGTAGTGCCTGGGTTTGCAGCAGTAGGCCGTATCGCATGCGAACGCGGCCGGTGGCATGGGGACCCGGAACCGTTGGGCCGACAATGCCGCTTTTGGCGCTTCACCGCAAGGATTCGGGCATGCGCCCCCCTCCGCACGCCCCAAACCGGCCGACAACGCCCCAAGACGCTGCCAACATGGCCTTATCGTGGCCGCGGACCGCACCCCCGGGCCGGTTCTCACGCGAACGTGCGTCACAATGCCGGGGGCACGTCACATTGGCCCCGGCTTGATCGCTTTGGTCCAATGATCCCGGCTTAGATGGCCTGGCTTACATGGCCTCGTAGTTCGGACCGCCGCCACCCTCCGGGGGAACCCAGGTGATGTTGCCGTTGGGGTCCTTCACGTCGCAGGTTTTGCAGTGGACGCAGTTCTGGGCATTGATCTGGAAGCGCGGGCTCGAGCCTTCCTCGACCCACTCATAGACGCCGGCCGGGCAATAGCGATTCGAGGGACCGGCGAACACGTCGTGCTCCGAGGTCTTCTGCAGGTTCATGTCGGCGACCTTGAGATGGACCGGCTGGTCCTCCTCATGATTGGTGTTGGACAGGAACACCGACGAGAGCTTGTCGAACGAGATCTTGCCGTCCGGCTTCGGGTAGTTCTTCGGCGCGTGGCTCTTCGCCGGATCGAGGGTGGCGCGATCGGGCTTCGCATGCGACTGCGTGCCGAACAGCGAGCCACCGAACAGCGTGTTGCACCACATGTCGAAGCCACCGAGCGCGACGCCGAGCACGGTGCCGAACTTCGACCATAGCGGCTTGACGTTGCGGACCAGGAACAGATCCTTGCCGACCGACGAGGACCGCCAGGCGTTCTCGTAGTCGACGATCTCGTCATTGGCACGACCGGCAGCGAGCGCGGCCGTGACATGCTCAGCGGCGAGCATGCCGGTGCCCATCGCATTGTGCACGCCCTTGATGCGAGGCACGTTGACGAAGCCGGCCGCGCAGCCGACCAGCGCGCCGCCGGGGAAGCTCAGCTTCGGCACCGACTGGTAGCCGCCTTCGGTGATGGCGCGCGCGCCATAGGCGAGCCGCTTGGCGCCCTCGAAGGTGCCGCGGATCGAGGGATGGGTCTTGAAGCGCTGGAACTCGTCGAACGGCGACAGATACGGATCGTCGTAGTTCAGATGCACGACGAAGCCGACGGCGACGAGATTGTCGTCATAGTGATAGAGGAACGAGCCGCCGCCGGTCTTGAGGTCGAGCGGCCAGCCGAACGAATGCTGGATCATGCCCTTCTGGTGCTTGGCGGGATCGATCTGCCAGACTTCCTTGAGGCCGATGCCGAATTTGCCCGGCTCGCTGTTGGTATCGAGCGCAAACTTCGCGATCAGCTGCTTGGTCAGGCTGCCGCGCGCGCCTTCGGCGAACAGCGTGTACTTGCCGAGCAATTCCATGCCACGGGTGAAGGAGTCCTTCGGCTTGCCGTCGCGGCCGATGCCCATGTCGCCGGTGGCGATGCCCTTCACCGCGCCCTGCTCGTCATAGAGCACCTCGGCTGCGGCAAAGCCCGGATAGATCTCGACGCCGAGCGCCTCGGCCTTGCGCGCCAGCCAGCGGCAGACATTGCCGAGCGAGCCGATATAACAGTGATGATTGTCCATCAGCGGCGGCATGATGAAGTTCGGCAGCTTGATCGCGCCGCCTCCCGTCATCCAGTAGAAGCGGTCGTCCTTCACCTGCGTCTTCAGCGGACAGTCGGAATCCTCGCGCCAGTCCGGGATCAGCTTGTCGAGCCCGGCCGGATCGATCACGGCGCCGGAGAGGATGTGCGCACCGACCTCGGAGCCCTTCTCCACCACGACGACGTTGAGATCGGCATTGAGCTGCTTCAGCCGGATCGCAGCCGCCAGGCCAGACGGGCCGGCGCCGACGATGACGACGTCGAATTCCATGGATTCGCGCGGGGGAAGTTCTTCGGTGCTCATCTGATCTCAGCCCTTGAGACGGTTCCTCGTCATTTGCGCCCCCTTGTTTCCGATTTTTCCGGGTAGGACAACCACGGAAATGCGTTCCACTGGGATGCAAGGCACCCCAAACTGATATAGTAAAAGTCTGACTTTCCAAATGATCCCCGAACCCGCACCCACCGTCCGAGAGCTTCTCGCCTTCTATCTGGAGGCCGGGGTCGACTGCGCGCTCGCGGAGGAACCTGTCGACCGCCTGGCGGAATTGGATGCTCCGCCGCCGGCCCCGCGCGCCGCACCTCCGGTCGAGGCACCACGGCCTGTTGCCGCGCCCGCGGTGATGCGCGGCGAGGCCGCACCTGCGCCGGACATTGCGATCGCCTCCGCACGCGAGGCCGCGCGCACCGCGCCGACGCTCGAGGCACTGCGCGAGCTGATGCAGAATTTTGAAGGCTGCGCGCTGAAGCACACCGCGACGCGGCTGGTGTTCGCCGACGGCAATCCGCAGGCGCGCATCATGTTCGTCGGCGAGGCGCCGGGCCGCGACGAGGACATTGAAGGGCTGCCCTTCGTCGGGCGCAGCGGCAAGCTGCTCGACCTCATGATCGGCGCGATCGGCCTCAACCGCACCACCGCCTACATCGCCAACGTGATTCCCTGGCGGCCGCCCGGCAACCGCACGCCGACGCCGCAGGAAACGCAGATCTGCCTGCCCTTCATCCAGCGCCAGATCGAGCTGGTGAATCCCGACGTGCTGGTGACGCTCGGCAATCCCTCGACGCAGACGCTGCTGTCGACGCGCGAAGGCATCATGCGCACCCGCGGCCGCTGGTTCGACTACGAGACGGGTGGGCGCACCATCCGCGCGCTGCCGACCTTCCACCCGGCGTATCTCTTGCGTTCGCCATCGTACAAGCGGCTGGCCTGGCAGGATCTGCGCGCAATCGCGAAGGTGCTGGCGGGCGCGTGAGGGACTGAACGCTCCCTCCCCGTCATTGCGAGGAGCGAAGCGACGAAGCAATCCAGACTATTTCCGCGGAAAGATTCTGAATTGCTTCGCTGCGCACGCAATGACGAACGGAGAGAGTACGCGCCCGACTTACGTCCCCTTCGGCCGCACGATGGCCCAGCCGATGCGCAGCAGTTGCTGGCGGCCGGTCACCAGCCATTCGAAGGCGCGCGGCACTTCCGGAACGATGCCGGGAAAGCGCGCGAGGATTTCCGGCGGCGGGGTGCCGGCGGTGTCGGAGGCGCGCCAGACCACGACGCCGCCGGTCTCGCTGAACTTGGCCTGATTGATCCACGGCGTGCGCGCGGGCTGGGCATCGATGAAGAGATGCGGCCGGCCGGAATGCAGCGTGATCAGGCTCGCAAGCTGGGTCTCGCCTGCGACCGCGCGCAGGCGATGATTGGTGCGGCGGGCAAAGCTCTCGTCGAAGAAATCCGAGATCGCGCGCGCCGGCATCGAGGTCGCAATCTCGTTGGCGCCGGTCCAGGGCAGGAACAGCACGGCGAGCACGACGCCGGCTGCGGGCGCCACGACGGCGGCAGCCCACACCGTCCGCAGCACGCGCGCGCGACGCATCGCGATGAGGTCGCCGGCCGCCACCACCACGGCAAGTCCCGACACCACCAGCACGACGCCGGCGCCACCGACGACGGCATCGAGCCCGAGCAGGCCGGAGATCAGGACCGCGCCGAGCGCAGGCGCCAGCGCGAAGAAATAGACGAAGTTGTGCGCGAGCGGCTCGACCGGCGGCCGGTAGATGATCGGCGCTTCCTCGCCCTTGGCGACGAACAGGCCGCTGTTGAGAAAGGTCAGCGCCGGGATCGCCGCCGCCCCGAGCACGAGCCCGCCGAGCAGCCAGGCCGCGTGCAGCGCGCGGGCGTTCAGCTCGGCGACCACAGGCAGGGTCGGCATGACAAGCGTCTCGGCGCGCATCAGCCAGACCGCATAGGGCAGCGCCAGGACAGC
Source organism: Bradyrhizobium sp. Unk1 (assembly GCF_059512345.1). Lineage (NCBI taxonomy): Bacteria > Pseudomonadati > Pseudomonadota > Alphaproteobacteria > Hyphomicrobiales > Nitrobacteraceae > Bradyrhizobium > Bradyrhizobium sp. Unk1. The sequence continues at coordinate 91,740 of NZ_JCAMOP010000022.1, read as the reverse complement.
GACGACGATCAAAGCGAACAGCGGATCGAGCGCGCGCAGGGTGCGGCGACCGCCGGCGGTCGAGATCGCGAAGACGACGAGCAGGAGGAGAAGGAAGATCGCCGCGGGGGTCGTCAGCAGCAAGAGGCCCGCTTCGATCGACCAGGCGAACCAGGCATTGCCGCGGCGCTGGCCGATGATCTGCCAGGAATGCAAAAGAAGAAGCGCCCAGAGCGGCCGCGCCAGCACCAGCGGGCTAAAGTCGAGCGCCGGCGAGGAGAAGGCCAGCACCGTCATGGTCAGCAGCACGGCGAGCACCGCCTGCTGTGAGCCGACCACGGCGCGGGAGAGATGATAGAGCGCGATGAAGGTCGCGACCTCGCAGAGCTGGGCGAGGACATAGACGCCGAACATGTGGCCGCCGGCGGCGCGATAGGCGATGTCGGCGAGCCAGATCGGGAGCGGCGGGCCCAGATCGGTGCCGACCTGGTACTCGCGCCCGAAGGCCAGCAGGGTCGCGAGCGTGCCGGGCGGGCTGCGGTAAAACACCAGCGCCACGAACAGCCACATCGCGGCCTGGAGCAGCACGACGATCCACACGATCAGCCGCGGCCGGGCGCGAATGAGCTCGATGACCAGGGAGGTAAACCGCATGCAACGTCCGAAAGATGCAGCCAACCCGTCCAGCCGGCCCTATTCGCTCACATCTGTTTTGATAAAGGGCGTCACGCGTTGTGGCAACGACAGTCTGCCCTACAAGCCCGCTGACGCATCAATTTCAACGCTTGCGACCACCTGCACCTCGACCTCGGTCACCGCAAACAAGTCCCGCACCGGCTCGACCGTCGAGGGCATGTGCTTGGCGCGGGCGGCGGCGACGGGGGCGAAGAAGCTGCGGTGGTGGATGGTGGGACCAAGGCGGTCGAGCGCGTCGAGGTGCTCGGGAACGGCGTAGCCCTTGTGTTGCTCGAAACCGTAGCCGGGGCAGTCCTGCGCCAGCGCGCACATCAGCCGGTCGCGCGTCACCTTGGCGATGATCGAGGCTGCGGCGATCGACAGCACGATGCCGTCGCCGCCGATCACGGCCTCGCAGTCGCAGGCGGTGTCGAGCCGATCGCGGCCATCGACAAACACATGACGCGGCGTGTCGGGCAGCGCCACCACGGCGCGCTTCAGCGCCCACAGCGAGGCACGCAGGATGTTGTCGCGGTCGATCCGGGAGCGCGAGGCGACGGCAACCGAGACCTGCGCGGTGGCGCAGATCTTGTCGAACAGTCGTTCCCGCTCCTCGGCCGTCAGGCGCTTGGAATCGTCGATGCCGCGCGGAATGCGGTCGGGATCGAGAATCACGGCGGCCGCGACCACGGGTCCGGCGAGCGGCCCGCGGCCGGCCTCGTCGCAGCCGGCAACCGGCCAGACGCCGCGCTTGATCAGCGCGCGCTCGCGGCGGAAGGTCGGCGAGGCGACGGCGATGATGGCGCCCTGCCTGCCGGCCGGGGTCTTAACGGCCGACCCCTTGGCCGCCTTCGCAGGTGCTGCCTTCTTGGCGGCATCCTTCTTCGGCGCGGCCTTCTCTGGCTCTGGCGCGTCTTTGGCCGGCTTCCTGGCGGACTTGTCCCGAATCATGGCCGGGATCGTGCGCAAGCGGCCCAGCCGGCGCAACCGGGAACCCCGGACAATTCCCGTTATTCAGACCAGCCGCCTACTCGGCCAGGTGCACCCGCCGGTCCTCACCGACCTCGATGCCCGGCGCGACCACGACTTCCCAGGGATGGCCGTCGGGGTCGGCGAAATAGCCGGAATAACCGCCGTAGTCGGTCTCATGCGCCGCTTTCAGCAGCGCGGCGCCCTTGCCGACAACGAAGGCCAGAACCGCGTCGACCTCGTCGCGCGTGGCGCAGTTCCAGGCGAGCGTGATGCCGCGGAAGGTCGCAGGCCTCGGATTGTCCGGTAACTTGGCGTCGGCCGCGAGTTTATCCCAGTGAAACAGGGCCAACACCGGACCACCGGTATCGTAGAACGCGACGGCCTCGCCGGTCGCCTTCAAACGACGCGAGAAGCCAAGCGCGTCATAGAAGGCGATGCTGGCACGAATGTCGCTCACACCCAGTGTGATGACGGTGAGCCGCGGCACCGGCGCGGTAAGTTCCTGACTCATGCTACGCCTCTTCCACTTCCTCGATCAGAACAGGCTGAGCTGATCGCCGTTCCGCTTCGGCCTCGCAAAGTGATCCGTCGTCAGCTTGGAGCGCCGCTTGTTCAGCCCAAGCCTGTCGCAGGCGATCTCGAAGCGGCGGCCGATGGTCCAGGCCATCGGCCCGGTGCCCTTCATCCGCTCGCCCCATTTCGCGTCGTAGTCGCGGCCGCCGCGCATGTCGCGGATCAGGGTGAAGACGTGGCGGTAGCGGTCCGGATAGTTGGCCATCAGCCATTCGCGGAAGAGATCGCGAACCTCCAGCGGCAGCCGCAGCAGAACGTAGGAGGCTTCCTTGACGCCGGCATGGGCGGCGGCATCGAGGATGCGCTCGATCTCCGAATCGTTCAGCGCGGGGATCACGGGCGCGACCATCACGGTGGTCGGAATGCCGGCCTCCGAGAGCTGCTTCAGCGCCTCCAGCCGCTTCGGCGGCGTCGCCGCGCGCGGCTCCATGGTGCGCGCGAGCTTTGGATCGAGCGAGGTGACCGAGATCGCGACCTTGGCGAGGTTGCGCTTGGCCATCCGCGCGAGAATGTCGATGTCGCGCACGACCAGCGCCGACTTGGTGACGATGCCGACGGGATGGCCGGCGCGCTCCAGCACTTCGAGAATGCCGCGCATGATCTTACGCTCGCGCTCGATCGGCTGATACGGATCGGTGTTGGTCCCGATCGCGATCATCCGCGGCTCGTAGCCGGTCGCGGCCAGCTCCTTCTCGAGCAGCGCCGGTGCATCGGGCTTGGCAAACAGCTTTGACTCGAAGTCGAGCCCCGGCGACAGGCCGAGATAGGCGTGCGTCGGCCGCGCGAAGCAATAGACACAGCCGTGCTCACAACCGCGATAGGGATTGATCGAGCGGTCGAAGCCGATGTCGGGGGATTCGTTGCGGGTGATCACCTTGCGCGAGGTGTCGACGCCCACGCTGGTCTTGAACGGCGGCAGCTCCTCCAGGCTCTGCCAGCCGTCGTCGAAGGCGACGCGGGCCTCAGCCTCGAAGCGGCCGCTGGCGTTGGACTGCGCGCCCCGCCCCCGCCTGCGCTGTTTGTCGATGGCGACCGCCAGTTCGGGAAAATCAGAGTCCGCACCCGCCGGCTCGGAGGGCGCCGTGACCGGCGGGTGCTTGAGAGCATGAGAGGATGCTGGACTCATGAAGCCAAGATAGCACGCCAAAGGAACAAATCAAGAACACAAACAAAAAACTGAAAAACAGCCCCATGCACGGTAGCCGCCCAAATTTCGGGCGCGGTCCTTTGACCTCACGCAACACACCCGTCGCGGCGATCCTGTTCGATGCCGGACAGGGATCAATCGCACCGGAACAAAGTTGGTGACGATCGCTGGGTGAAAGTCGGCAGGAACATGACAAATCAACGACAATCGGCCTCAGGGAGCAGCGAGCTCGATCTGCTCGATCGCTATTGGCGCGCCGCGAACTACCTCTCCGTCGGGCAGATCTATCTGCTCGACAATCCGCTGCTGCGCGAGCCGTTGCGGCCGGAGCACATCAAGCCGCGCTTGCTCGGTCATTGGGGCACGACGCCCGGGTTGAACTTCATTTACGCCCATCTCAACCGCGTCATCCGCGCGCTCGATGTCGGCGTGCTCTATATCTGCGGTCCCGGCCATGGCGGCCCGGGCATGGTGGCCAACACCTATCTCGAAGGCAGCTACAGCGAGATCTATCCCGACGTCGCGCGCGATACGGACGGATTGCGAAAACTTTTCAGGCAGTTCTCCTTCCCCGGCGGCATTCCGAGCCACGCGGCGCCGGAAACGCCGGGCTCGATCCATGAAGGCGGCGAGCTCGGCTACGCGCTGGTGCACGCCTATGGCGCCGCATTCGACAATCCCGACCTGATCGTTGCCTGCGTGGTCGGCGATGGCGAGGCCGAAACCGGCCCGCTCGCGGCGTCCTGGCACTCGAACAAGTTCCTCAATCCCGCCAATGACGGCGCGGTGCTGCCTATCCTGCATCTCAACGGCTACAAGATCGCGAACCCGACCGTGCTCGGACGGATGCGCGACGCGGAGATCCGCGACCTGTTCCGCGGGTTCGGCCACGAGCCGCTGTTCGTCGAGGGCGACGATCCCAAATTGATGCACCAGGCCATGGCGGACGCGCTCGACGTCGCGCTCGCCAGCATCCGCTCGATCCAGCAGCATGCCCGCGACGGCCGTAAAAGCGTCGAACGGCCGCGTTGGCCGATGATCGTGCTGCGCAGCCCGAAGGGCTGGACCGGCCCGAAGGAGGTCGACGGCAAGAAGGTCGAGGGCTTTTGGCGCGCGCATCAGGTTCCCGTTGCGGGCTGTCGCGAGAACCCGGCGCACTTGAAAATCCTCGAAGATTGGATGCGCAGCTACGAGCCCGAGAAGCTGTTCGACGGCAGCGGCGCGCTCATTCCCGAGCTTCAGGCGCTCGCACCCGAGGGCATCCGCCGCATGGGCGCCAATCCGCACGCCAATGGCGGCCTGCTGAAGAAGGAGCTGAAGCTGCCGGACTTCCGCAGCTTTGCCGTGGAGGTGCCGCAGCCGGGCGGTGTGACGGGCGAAGCGACGCGTGAGCTCGGCAAGTTTTTGCGCGACGTCATCCGCCTCAACGCCGAGGCACGCAACTTCCGCATCATGGGCCCGGACGAGACCGCGTCGAACCGGCTCGACGCCGTGTTCGAGGCGACCGAACGGGTCTGGATGGAGCCGACGGAGCCTTACGACGTGCATCTCGCCCAGAACGGCCGCGTGATGGAGGTTTTGAGCGAGCATCTCTGCCAGGGCTGGCTCGAGGGCTATCTGCTCACGGGACGGCACGGCTTGTTCTCCTGCTACGAGGCCTTCATCCACATTGTCGATTCCATGTTCAACCAGCACGCCAAATGGCTGAAGGTGACGCGACATCTGCCCTGGCGGCGGCCGATCGCCTCGCTGAACTATCTCCTGACCTCGCATGTCTGGCGGCAGGACCATAACGGCTTCAGCCATCAGGATCCCGGCTTCGTCGATCTCGTCGCCAACAAGAAGGCCGACATCGTCCGCATCTACTTCCCGCCCGACGCCAACACGTTGCTGTGGATCGCCGATCACTGCCTGCGCACCTATGACCGCATCAACGTGATCGTCGCCGGGAAGCAGCCGGCGCCGCAATGGCTATCGATGCAGGACGCGGCCACGCATTGCGATGCCGGCATCGGCATCTGGACCTGGGCCGGCAACGAGGACGCGAACAGCGAACCTGATGTGGTGATGGCCTGCGCCGGTGACGTCCCGACATTGGAGACGCTCGCCGCGGTCGACCTGCTGCGCAAGGCGCTGCCCGATCTGAAGATCCGCGTCGTCAACGTCGTCGACCTCATGACGCTGCAGCCGAAAGACCAGCACCCGCACGGTCTGTCCGACCGTGACTTCGACAGCCTGTTCACGTCAGACAAGCCGGTGGTCTTCGCCTATCACGGCTATCCCTATCTCATCCACCGCCTCACCTATAACCGCACCAACCATGCCGGCATGCATGTGCGCGGCTTTGCCGAGGAAGGCACCACGACGACGCCGTTCGACATGGTCGTGCTCAATGGGCTCGACCGCTATCACCTCGCGATCGAGGCGATCGCGCGCGTGCCGGGTCTGGCGACCAGGGCCGCGCAGGTGCAACAGCAGTTCCGCGACAAGCTGATCGAACATTCGCACTATGTGCGCGAACACGGCGAGGACATGCCTGAGATCCGCGATTGGGTCTGGCCGGGCAAGACGGGTTGACGTCATGACGGCGTCGGTCCTCGTCCTCAACTCGGGCTCGTCGAGCATCAAGTTCGGCCTGTTTGATATCTCGGCGGACGAACCTGTCCTGCTCTGCAAGGGCCAGCTCGACGAGCAGGAAGCCAAGCCTCGACTCGTGGTGAAGAGCCCCGCTGGCGAGGACCTGTTCGAGACGCGAAGGGAATCGTCCGACGCGGACAGCGGCCATCTGTTCGCCGACGTGCTCGGCTTTATCAAAGATCGCTTTGGCGACCCGCGGGCAGTAGGTCACCGCATCGTTCATGGCGGGCCGGATTATTCGGGTCCGGTCCAGCTGACTGACGACGTCTACGCAAAGCTGGAAGCACTGAGATCACTGGCGCCACTGCACCAGCCCCGCTGCCTTGAACCTGTCCGCTTCATCAGGGCAATACAGCCCGACCTGACGCAGATCGCTTGTTTCGACACCGCCTTCCATCACACCATTGCGCCACCTGCGAGCCGCTTCGCGCTCCCCCGGCGCTATGAAGAGCGCGGTATCAGGCGTTATGGATTTCACGGCCTCTCGTTCGAATATGTCGCAGGCCGCCTCGCCGCAATGGCGCCCGAGCTCGTTGCCAAGCGCACCATCATCGCGCATCTCGGCAATGGCGCCAGCCTGTGCGCATTACGCGATGGTCGCAGCGTCGACACCACGATGGGACTGACGCCGCTCGATGGCCTCGTGATGGGTACGCGCTGCGGCACGATCGATCCCGGCGTGCTGCTCTATCTGCAACAGCACGAGAGGATGTCGGTCGAGGATGTCCAGCACCTGCTCTATCACGAGTCGGGCCTGCTCGGCGTCTCCGGCATCTCTGCCGACATGCGCACGCTTCTGGCAAGCGGCGAGGCTGCGGCGCGGGAAGCGGTAGACCTGTTCGTCTTCCGTGCGGCGCAGCAGGTCGCGGTGATGGCGACCACGCTGGGCGGGCTGGACTGTCTGGTCTTCACCGGCGGCATCGGCGAGCATGCGAAGGAAATCCGCGCCGCGATTGGTGAGCGGCTTGGGTGGCTCGGCGTGCATATTGACGCGGGTGTGAATGACGCGGCACGCGAGCGGATCAGCGGCAGTGGTAGCGCCGTCAATGTGTTCGTCATTCCGACGAATGAGGAGCTGACAATCGCTCGGCACTGCGCGGCTGTACTGCGAGCGAAATGAAAGCCCGGTCGACCGCTGCATCTTTCCCTTCTCCCCCATGGGAGAATTTCAGCGGGCCATGACTTGTCGGGCCATGACTTGTCGCAGCGCTGCGCGCCGCTGCCGAAATGATCATGGTGCGCAAAGCAAATGATTTCGCCATCGCTTCGAGCACCATGGGTCAACTACGTCGCTCCGCTCAGTACGGAGAGTACCCGCCTGGGCAAACATAGTTTCCGTAAGCGTCATAGCCGCAGCCGCTGCGATAGTAGGCCCCCGTCGCAGCTGCGCCGACCGCCGCGGCCCCCACCGCCGCCGCACCGACGCCATAGCGGTATCCACGATACCCTGCATAAGCGCCCCGATAGCCGTAACGCCCGCCGCGCACGGCAACAGCACCGCCCCGGTATCCACGAGCCGCGACCGCGCCCCCGCGGTAGCCTCCTGCCCGCACGGCACCGCCGTGGAAACCTCCGGCGCGCACGCCGGCGCCGCGACCGCCGCGAGCAAACGCGTCATCGGGAGTGAAAGTGACCAGCAGCATAGCTGCGGCTGCCGAAGCGATGAGAGCTTGACGCAACATTAGCGTACTCCTTCTTCGAGAGAGGAAGCCGCGGACACCTGCTCATCGCGTTGACCGCGGGTCCGACCGAAGTCTCGTGCGCTGGAGCTTGGCGCCCTTGATTTGGATCAAGCCAAAATGTTCCACTTACGTGAACGACTGCTCGTCTTCACGCAACTTGCACGACAACGCGCAGCCTGAGCTAGTGCGTCCCCGACAATATCTGGATGCACCCGATCACGACCTCGATCACGATCAGCACCACGACCGCGATTTCCAGCCGCAGCGAGCGCTGGGTATCGATGATGTCGGTGAGCGCGTTGGCGGTTTCCGACACCGCGGTGAGCTTGCGCTCGAGCGTGTCGAGGCGCTCCTTCAATTCGTACTCGTCTTCGAGACGGGCATAGAGCCGGTCGAGCTCGGGCTTCTCCCAGAGCACGTCCGGTTTCTCGGCCACCGCGACACGGCCGGCGACGCGCTGCTGGACCAGAAGCGCGTTGCCGATCAGTCGCAGGATGTCCTTGCGCCGGGGCGGCGTGCGGCCCTGCTCCGCGAGCTTGCGCGCGAAGGGCTCGATCACGTCGAAGACCGCGGCGACGCGCCGCTCGTCGCGGGCAAGCGAGGTGCTCTTGGCGAGCGCATCCGCAATCAGCAGCAGCCGGTCGTCGGAGAATTTTGCGAGGCAGATCGGCCCGCCCGGCTGGATTGCTTCGGTGCTCTCATCCTTGCAGAGCTGCGCCTGCGCGATCTCCTCCTCGAAGGGGCTGAGCTCGCCGGTCACGCGGGATTTCAGGCTGTCGATCAGCACCTTTTCCTCCGAGGGAAGGAGGCCGATCAGCACCACGACGCCGTAGCGGAAGATCACGACGAGGCCGGCATGGACGCGAAAGGCGGCGGGCGTCGAAGAAACGGCCGCACCAAGCTCGAGCCCGGACGGATTGATGCGTTCACCCAGCATCACGGCGCGAATCCGCAAGGTCGGCGCGGCTTCCGGCTTCGGCGATGTTGGCGTTGCGCCAACGGGAAGTTGATCTGCGGTCACTGGACTATCTCACTTTGCGCGGCGAGCGTTGCACGTTTTTCCCGTCGTAAGGTTTGTTCAGACTGCCGGTGCAGCCTTGCGGACGTGCCGTCCTCGTCCCGATCATATCGGCAGAGAATGCCGCGTTTGAGGCTCACGAAAACGAGATTCGCCGAAACATTCGGCAACGACGCCACCCCGCGCGCGACATATTCGGGTGCGATGGACTGCCCGTGGCTTTCCATTGCGGACCGAAGCCCCGTCCAAAAGTTGCACTCGGCGATGGCGCGTGTTTATGACAATATCATAACGAGCTACGCTTCTCCCGAAGTGCGGACACCGAAGCCTCAATCATGCTGAGCGTCATCATTCCGACCGAAGGCGTCGAGCAGACGGCGGTCGCAACCCTCGCCGCGCTGGTGCCCGGCGCCGCCGCGGGCGTCATCCGCGAAGTGCTGCTGGTCGACGGCACCCGCAACGGCGTCATTGAGCGCGTTGCGGACGTTGCAGGCTGCCGTTTCATCGGCTTCGAGGGATCCTCGCAGGGCGCCGCGCTTGCCGCTGGCGCACTCCAGGCCCGTTCGCCCTGGCTGATGTTCCTCCCCGCCGGCGCGGTGCTGGAAACCGGCTGGATCGACGAGACCACCCAGTTCATCCAGGCCGTCGCGACCAGCGGCCGGGACCGTGCGGCGGTGTTCCGCTACGCGCGCTCGCCCTACGCCGATACCGGATTCCGCGACATGCTCCGCGCCGTGGTGCGCAAGCTCGTCGGCCCGCTCGGCGATCAGGGACTTTTGATCGCCCGCGATCACTACGACCGGATCGGCGGCTACCCGCCCCAGGCCCGCCGTTCCGAGGCGCGGCTGCTCCGGCGGCTCGGCCGCTCGTCCCGGACCATGCTGCGCAGCCGGATCGTCATGGTCGGCTGAGGTGACTGACCTGATACTTGCCAAAGTCAAATAATTGTTTGACAATGGCAAGCATCGAGGTGACCCATGCCATCAGCCCTTTCGTCATCCAGCACTTCACCATCCGGCCCCTCGTCGACCGAACAGGTCGCTGACGACCAGGTCCAGGCGGTTCGCGCCTTCAACCGCTTCTACACCCAGAAGCTTGGCGTGCTCGACCAGCAGCTCCTGAAGAGCCCGTTCTCGCTGAGCGAGGCGCGCGTGCTCTACGAGCTGGCCCATGGTGGCGAGCAGTCGGCCAAGGAGATCGGCATCGCGCTCGGGCTCGACGCCGGCTATCTCAGCCGCATCGTGCAGAATTTCGACGAGAGCGGCCTGATCGCGCGCAAGCCGCTTCCGAGCGACCGCCGGCAGGTTCAGTTGAGCCTGACCGCGAAGGGCCGCCAGGCGTTCGCCAGGCTCGAACGCTCGTCCCAGGACGACGTCGCCGCGATGCTGCGGCCGCTGCCGGGCGAGGAGCGCAGCAAGCTCACCGGCGCGATGGAGACGATCGAGCGGCTGCTCGCCATGCCGCGCACGCCATCCCCGCGCGCGACCTTGCGCGAGCCCCGCCCCGGCGACATGGGCTGGGTGGTGCAGAGCCACGGCGCGCTCTATGCGAGCGAATACGGTTTCGACTCCGGCTTCGAAGCGCTGGTGGCCGAGATCGTCGCCAAATACATGACCTCCTACGATGCCTCGCGCGAGCGCTGCTGGATCGCGGACATCGAGGGCCGTCCGGTCGGCTCGGTGTTTCTGGTCAAGGCCAGCGACGACGTCGCCAAGCTGCGCCTGTTGCTGCTCGATCCGGCCGCACGAGGCCAAGGGCTAGGCCAACGGCTGGTCGCCGAATGCGTCTCCTTCGCGCGCGCCTGCGGCTATCGGCGGATGACGCTGTGGACGCAGAGCAATTTGGTCGCCGCGCGAAAAATCTATCAGGATGCAGGTTTCAAGCTGACCGCCACCGAGCCGCATCGCAGTTTCGGCCAGAACCTCACCGGCGAAACCTGGGAGCGCGATCTCTGATGCGGCGGCACGCGCTCATCACGGGAGAGCTCGTCGATCTCTACAAGCGCCGCGCACGACGGCTGCACGCGGAGGCGTGCCGGACTATGTGGCGCGTGGTGTGGGGCTCGCTCAGACTGAAGAGATAGTCACTGGCGCAGCGGGCGCGATGCGCATTGCTGTGCCCTCGCCCCTTGCGGGAGAGGGCGGCGACGCTGGTAGATACGAACTCACTTGGTTGAGGGGTATGTCTCCGAGCATTCCGCGCGGATAGATACCCCTCATCCGGCGCTACGCGCCACCTTCCCCCACATCCGCCCTCGCCAAGGCTTCGGCGGACATGAGGGGGGAAGGGAAGAAAGAGCCTTAGCGTCCGCACTTACACCGTCGCGCCCTGCGCCTTTGCCCTTCGCAGATGCTCATCTAACCGCGGCATGATCTCGACGAAATTGCAGGGACGCGTGCGGTAGTCGAGCTGGGCCGCGAGGATGCCGTCCCAGCCGTCGCGACAGGCGCCGGGCGACCCGGGCAGGCAGAAGATGTAGGTGGCGCCGGCGACGCCGGCGGTGGCGCGGCTCTGGATCGTCGACGTGCCGATCTTGGCGTGGCTCAGCATGTGGAAGGCGATCGAGAAGCCGTCCATGCGCTTCTCGAACAGCGGCTCGATCGCCTCCGGCGTGACGTCGCGTCCCGTAAAACCGGTGCCGCCGGTGGTGATGACGACGTCGACACCGGCGTCAGCAATCCAGCGGCGGACGACGGCGCGGATCGCCTCGACGTCGTCGGTGACGATCTCGCGCGCGGCAAGATGATGGCCCGCAGCGGTGAGGCGATCGGCCAGCGTCTGGCCGGACTTGTCGTCGGCGAGCGCGCGCGTGTCGGAGACGGTGAGCACCGCAATGTTGAGCGCGATGAATTGTTTGGATTCGTCGATCGAGGCCACGACTTCACTCCTGCTTCCCCAACCCCGCCGTCATCCCCGGACGAACGCATTCGCGTTCGCTCGGGAGGTGCGCGCGCAAGCGCGCCTCGAAGGATGGGCCGCGGGCTCGCCATCCTTCGAGGCTCGCCAAGAGGCGAGCACCTCAGGATGACGCCACAATCAGTCTACTAGGACCCGCCGCCGAACGTGTTGCAGGCCTGGACGGTGCCTTGCTGGTAGCCGGTCATGAACCACTGCTTGCGTTGCGCCGCCGAGCCGTGGGTGAAGGAATCGGGCACGACGCGTCCCGTGGCCTGGCGTTGCAGCGTATCGTCGCCGATCGCACTCGCCGTGGTCAGCGCGGCGTCGATGTCACCGGGCTCGAGGAAATTCGGACGCTTCTTCGCCTCGCGGTTGACCCAGACGCCGGACAGGCAGTCGGCCTGCAATTCGACCTTCACCTGGAGCGCATTGGCCTCGGCCTTGCTCCCGGCCTGCTGCTGCAGCCGCGTCACGCGCGGAATGATGCCGAGCAGGTTCTGGATGTGATGGCCTGCCTCATGCGCGATGATGTAGGCGGTGGTGAAGTTGCAGGCGGACTTGCCGGAGCAGCCGCGGAAGCGCGTCTCGACCTCGCGGAAGAAGCCGGTGTCGAGGAAGATGGTGCGGTCCGGCGGACAGTAGAACGGCCCCATCGCCGACTCTGCCCGGCCGCAGCGGCCGCCATTGGTGACGTTGCGGAACAGTACGACCTTCGGACCGGTGTAGGACTGGCCGCTGGCCTGGAAGATCTCGCTCCAGCGGTCGTCGATCTCGCCGAGGATGCCGGAGATCATGCTGCCCATCTCGTCGGTCGGCGCGCCGCGTTTGGCGGTCGAGGACGATTGGCGATCGGTCTGGTAGCTCGGCGCCTGGCCGCCGCCGGTGAGGATCTCGGCGCCGCCGATCAGGATGCGCGGATCGATGCCGAAGGCATAGCCGACCAGGCCGAGCACGATGATGGTGCCGATGCCCAGACCGCCGCCGCCCATCGGCAGGCCGAACCCGACTCCGCCGCCGCCGCCCATGCCGCCACCGTCATCGCGACGATCCTCGATGTCGTCGCTGCGGCGGAAATCATCGTAACGCATGGCGGGTTTCCCTCAGTCCTCAATTGGCGTCATTTGGGCGCAGAAGCGCGAAAGCTCAACGCGCCACACACGTAAAATTTCCAATGCGTTAATCAATATCCCGCTCGGCAATTATTGCCTAGTGCGACAGCATGCCGATGCCAGCAATTTTTTCCGGGGTCGTGCAATTTTTTCCGAGAGAAATTTGGCGACCTGACTGCTCCCGCAGCGCGAAGAAATACGAAATACACTGGAAAACACGACGAATGAGCAGAGCGAAACGCGCGCCATGCGCGATGCGAGGGCTGCTCACGAAAGCGGCGGGTTAAGTCGATTTTTACTTTGCCGCTCCATTGTAACGGTCAGTCGGTTGTTTGGTCCCGCGTCGCCGACAGCGTCGCCTGAGTCAGAGTTCTTGAGTCATGGTAGTGTCGCGTCGCGGGGCGTCTGCAAGGGCGCCCCGCACAAATTTTGAGTCCGCTTCGCACAGCATCATCCTCGGTGATTGCGTCGCCGAGATGTCGAAGCTTCAGGCAGGTTCGGTCGACCTCGTGTTCGCCGATCCGCCCTACAATCTCCAGCTCAAGGGCGATCTCAAGCGCCCCGACGAATCCCATGTCGATGCCGTCAACGACGACTGGGACAAGTTCGATTCGTTCTCCGCCTATGACGACTTCACCCGCGCCTGGCTGCTTGCCGCCCGCCGCGCGATGAAGCCGTCGGCGACGATCTGGGTGATCGGCTCCTATCACAACATCTTCCGCGTCGGCGCGATCATGCAGGATCTCGGCTTCTGGCTCCTGAACGACATCGTCTGGCGCAAGTCGAACCCGATGCCGAACTTCCGCGGCCGCCGCTTCACCAACGCGCACGAGACCATGATCTGGGCCGCGCGCGACGAGAAGGCCAAGGGCTATACGTTCAACTACGAAGCGCTGAAGGCCGCCAACGAGGACGTGCAGGCACGGTCAGACTGGCTGATCCCGCTCTGCACCGGCGAGGAGCGCCTCAAGGGCGCCGACGGCAAGAAAGTGCATCCGACGCAGAAGCCGGAAGGCCTGCTCGCGCGCGTGCTGCTGTCGTCGTCGAAACCCGGCGATCTCGTGATCGATCCCTTCAACGGCACCGGCACCACCGGCGCGGTCGCGAAACGTCTCGGCCGCTCCTATATCGGTTTCGAGCGTGACAAGACCTATGCCAAGGCGGCGGAAGCCCGCATCGCCGCGGTCGAACCGCTGCCGGAAGAAAGCCTCGCCCCGTTCATGACCGCGCGCGAAGCGCCACGGGTCGCGTTCTCCGAGCTGATCGAGCGCGGCATGATCATGCCCGGCACGAAGCTGTTCGACGCCAAGAAGAAGCTCGGCGCACTGGTGCGCGCCGACGGCGCCATCATGCTGGGCGACAAGGTCGGCTCGATCCACCGCATCGGCGCGGTGGCGCAAGGCGCGCAAGCCTGCAACGGCTGGACCTTCTGGCATGTCGAGACCAAGAAGGGTCTCAAGCTGATCGACGAGCTCCGCGCCGAGATCCGCGCGGGTATGGGGGCGGAGTAGCCACTTCCCGCGATCTCGTAGGGTGGGCAAAGGCGCCCTTGCGCCGTGCCCACCATCTCTCTCCCCGGGACGCAGATTTGGTGGGCACGCTTCGCTTTGCCTACCCTACGGCTCCTTGAACGCCGCAACAGCCAGGACTACATTTCCCCGATCAGCCCCGTCCTGACCGGTCCGGCTCCCATGCGACGACAGTCCGAGACTTTGCTGCTGGTGCCGCTGCTGCCGATCTTCCTGCTCGGCATGTTTCCGATGTTCCTGATCGCCCTGCTCGGCTTTTTCGGCCTCGCCATCTTCGGCGTGCTGGTGGTCTGCGTCGGGCTCGCCAGCAGCAACGAGGCGCACGACAATTTCAATCACGACGTCATCGTGCACGGCTATGCGCGCGGATCGGAGCGCAAGGCGCGGGCCTCCGACATGCATCTCGCCACCCGGCTCGGGCTGCGCCTGGAGGCCGTGGGCGCGGCCATGGTCATTACGGCGGCGATCGGTCTTTGTTACGCCGGCTGATCTGCGCACCACGCAGATACCGCCCGGCAAACTCGCCGGTTGCTCTCCCAGGCCATGTTCGGGCACAGAAGGCCGCGACGCCGCAATCATTCTCTAAAAAGGGAATTGGGGAGACAAACATGCTCAAATTCTATTTCAACGGATCGCCGAACCCGACCAAGGTCGCGCTGTTCCTCGAAGAGTCCGGCCTACCGTTCGAGCCGGTCAAGATCGACACCCGCACGGGCGAGCAGTTCGCGCCGGACTATCTGAAGATCAATCCGAACGGCAAGGTGCCGGCAATCGATGACAACGGCACGATCGTGTTCGACAGCAACGCCATCCTGCTCTACCTCGCCGAGAAGACCGGCAAGTTCCTCCCCGCCGCCAACGTCCGCGGCGAGACGCTGTCATGGCTGATGTTCATTGCCACCGGTGTCGGGCCGTATTCTGGCCAGGCCGTGCACTTCAAGCATTTTGCGCCGAAGGACCAGAACCACGACTACGCACATAACCGCTACCAGTACGAGACCGATCGCCACTACAAGATCCTGGACGCTCACCTCAAAGGCCGCAGCTATATGGTCGGCGACAGCTATTCGATCGTCGACATGGCGCTGTGGGGCTGGGCGCGGATGGTGCCGTTCAAGCTCGGCGACGACGCCTTTGCGCGCTACCCGAATGTGAAGCGGTTGGTGGACGAGATCTCGGCGCGGCCGGCGGCCGCACGCGCGATCGCGCTGAAGGACAAGTTCACCTTCAAGGCCGAGATGGACGACGAGGCGCGCGCCAACATGTTCAAGCACATGACGACGAAGGTCGCCTGATCACATCTCGACACGATTTGAAGGCCACGCGCATCCGCGTGGCCTTTTGCTTTTATGCGGCGTGGACCGAGTTCAGGAACTTCGCGACTTCCTGCTTCAGCCGGTTGCTGTCGGCCGAGAGCGAGCGCGCCGCCGAGAGCACCTGCGAGGAGGCCGAGCCGGTCTCAGAGGCCCCGCGCTGGACGTCGCCGATATTGGTCGAGACGCGCTGCGTGCCGTGAGCGGCCTGCTGGACGTTGCGGGAGATGTCTTGCGTCGCCGCGCCCTGCTCTTCCACGGCGGCGGCAACCGCCGACGAGATCTCCGACAGCCGCTCGATCGTGCCGCTGATCTCCCGGATCGAGCCGACCGATTGCTCGGTCGCGGCCTGGATGCTCGAAATCTGTTGGCCGATCTCGCCGGTCGCTTTCGCAGTCTGCTCGGCCAGCGCCTTGACCTCGGAGGCGACCACCGCAAAGCCGCGGCCGGCCTCACCCGCACGCGCCGCTTCGATCGTGGCGTTCAGTGCCAGGAGGTTGGTCTGGCCGGCAATCGTGCTGATCAGCTCGACCACGTCGCCGATGCGGGCGGCCGCCTTGGACAGCTCGCCGACGCGCTCATTGGTCCTGCTCGCCTGCCCGACAGCCTCGTTGGCGATCCGGGCGGATTCCTGCACCTGGCGGGCGATCTCCGAGACCGAGGAGGACAGCTGCTCGGTCGCGGACGCCACCGCCTGCACATTCGCGGTGGCTTCCTGTGACGCCGACGCCACCTCGGTCGAGAGATTCTGCGCGCGCGTCGCGGTCGCCGTCAGCGTGCCGGCCGAAGCCTCGAGCTCGTTCGATGCCGACGACACGGTGTCGACGATCTCGCCGACCGCCTGCTCGAACTGGTCGGCGAGCCGGACCATGTCGGCCTTGCGGCTCTCCGCCTGCCGCGCCTCGGTCTCCGTCTGCTCCGTGCGCAGCCGTTCGGTGTCGATCATGTTGGTCTTGAACACCTCGATCGCCTTGGCCATGTCGCCGATCTCGTCGGCCTTGCCGCGCCCGGGAATCTCGACCTCGAGATTGCCGCCGGCCAGCATCCCCATCGCGCGCGTCATCGACGTCAGGGGACCGACGATGCCCCGCGCGATCAGGAAGGCGACGATCAATCCGAACAGGGTGGCAAGGCCGCCCGCGATCGCCTGCACGGTGGTCGTGCCGTCAATCACGGCTTCGGCCTGGCTGCGCGACTCCTTGTAGTCCTTCTTCAAGGCGGTTTCCGCGACCTTGAGCTTGGCGATGCTGTCGACGATGAGGGGCGCGAGGCTCTTGTGGTAGATCTCGTCGGCCTGGAGCATCGCGGCCGACGTCGTCTCGAACGCGGATTTGTAGATTCCGAGCGAGGTCTTCACGGGCGCGAGCGTGGTTCGCAATTCCGCCGCCTGCGGGCTCTTTTCGAGCGCCGAGAGGCGCTGCGACGCCCTGTCCACATTGGTTCTGAAGTTGGCGGGCCCCTTGCTGTCGCGCAGGGCCAGGAAACGCCAGTTCGCGATCTGGACGAGAAGGAGCCTGGATTCGAGGTCCGCGACGAGGGCCCCGGTGTCTTCGTCGACGGCTG
This sequence comes from Bradyrhizobium sp. Unk1, assembly GCF_059512345.1. Taxonomy (NCBI): domain Bacteria; kingdom Pseudomonadati; phylum Pseudomonadota; class Alphaproteobacteria; order Hyphomicrobiales; family Nitrobacteraceae; genus Bradyrhizobium; species Bradyrhizobium sp. Unk1. Next base: position 74,645 of record NZ_JCAMOP010000022.1, on the reverse strand, counting down.
CGCGCGCCACGTCGACCAGCTTGCCCATCTTGACAGTCAGCTCGTCACCGCTCGGCAGCAGCGTCGCCTTGCCCGTCCGCGCCTCATTGACGGCGTCGCCGAGATTGTCACGCAGGCTGCGCATTTTCGCGATGTCGGCGATCAGATCGTTGTAGAGCTTCCGTCGCTCCTCGGAGAGCGTCCCCTGCGCCCCGACCTTCAGCAGCTCGGTCGCCGCCGTCTCCCGCTCTGCGGCCTCCTTCATTGCGGGCTCGCTGGCGTCGTAGATGTAGCGCAGATTGGCGCGCTGGATCGCCTGAAGATGGGTCGAGACCTCCAGGACCCGCGCCGTGCTGTCCGAAAACGCCGAAGCTTTTGCGACCTGGTCCTGCACGGACCGCAAATTCCAGATGGCGACCACCGCCATCACGAGACCAACCGCCACCAAGGCCATGAAACCTGCGTACAGGCGTCCCCTGATCCGCAAACGAAAGTTCGGCATTCCCACTATTCCACCCAGGTGCATGTGAATTCGGGCGGACGAACGACCCCGGCAATCGTCACGGCCACCCCCGGCAGCCGCGAGTCGCTTTTCGGCACCCACGCTGCACCGCGGTACAATGAGGGACACTCGTTAATTGAACCTTCCGATTTTTCGCGTATGTGTGCGCCGGCTCGCACAAGACCTGCTGATTTTATCGGCAGTTGCACAGGTTTCGGGGCAAAGCCCGCAGCCGCATGCAGAGCGCTGCACGCGTCGCCGGGATGGATATTTATTGGGCGACCGTCCCCTGCAACTTGCCGAGCGCGTTCTCGACGACTTCCAGCGTGTAGGGCTTCTGGACCACCGGCGCGGACGCCAGCTCGTCCGGGATCGGCGCGCGCTCGCCATAGCCGGTCGCGAACATGAAGGGCACGCCGATCTCCTTCAGCTTCTCGGCCACCTTGATGCTGCTCTCGTTGCCGAGGTTGAGATCGAGCAACGCAAAACCCGGACGCGTGCGCTCGATCGCGCGCAACGCCTGGTCGACGCTCGCCGCAGTATCGACATGGCGGGCACCGAGATCGAGCAGGATGACTTCCGCCGCCATGGCGATGATCAGATTGTCCTCGACGATCAGTGCCGTCTCGGAAATTCGCGGACGGGCGGGTTGCTGCTCCTCGACGCGCATGGCGGCTCCTGCGATTGATGGTACCAGTTCGACGAAATTGGGCGGGATGACGAATTTGGCCTGGACACCCAACAGGTCGAACCGGATCTCGGCTTCGCCCTTGAGGTCGAACGGCACCGATCGCTCGATGATGGTGGTGCCGAAGCCGCGGCGCGACGGCGGCTGCACCGGCGGCCCGCCGCTCTCCTTCCACTCGATCTCGAGGCTCGAATTCGGATCGAGCCGCCAGACCACCTCGACCTGGCCGGTGGAATCCGCGAGCGCGCCGTATTTGGCGGAATTGGTCATCATCTCGTGCACGACCAGCGCCAGCGTCGCGAACGCCTTGGGATCGAGCGCGACGTCGGGCCCGCCCATCTTCACGCGGCCGGCGCGCGCGCCGAGATAGGCGCCGGCCTCGGACTCGACCAACGAGCGCAGCGCAACCGGCGCCCAGTTCAAATTGGTGATCTGGTCGTGGGCGCGGGCCAAGGCCTGGATGCGGCCGCCGAGCACGCCGGCGAACTCCTCGACCGAAGTTGCGGTGTCCTTGCTCTGCGCGACCAGCGCGCGGACGAGGCTCAAGATGTTGCGGACGCGGTGATTGAGCTCGGCGATCATCAGCTCCTGCCGCTCCTGCGCGCCGCGACGCTCGCGGGCGGCAAGGTCGGACAGTTGCAGGATCACTTCGAGCAGCGTGACGCGCAGGCTCTCGGCGATGCGGATGTCGGCCCTGGACCACGGTTTCGACTGGCCCGCCACCGTTTCCTGCCACAGCTCAAAGCTCTTGCGCGGCGTCAGGCGTGGTCCGTTCGGACCCTCGTCATAGACCTTGTCGGGCGCGCCGGCCCAGTTCACCGAGCGCACGACCTCGCGCCGGAAGAAGATCAGGCAATCCCGCGGGGTCCGCGAGATCGGAATGGCGAGGAATCCGGCCGCGCGGTCGCGAAAGGACTGGCCAGCAGCATAGACCTTGGCAATCTCGGCACTGGCGAAAATCCGTCCCGGCGAGGTCCGGTTGATGAAGGCGACCAGCTCCTTCACCTCGTCCTCGGTCGGCGTCTGGCCCTGAAGCGTGATCTTGTTGTCGGACCACACCGCCACACCGTCGCAATCGATCATCCCGCGATAGTCGCCGAGGAAGTCGACGATCGCGCGCCGGCTGTGCTCGTGCGAGGCCGCGGTCTCGATCAACCGCTCCTGCACCTGGTGAGCGCGCATCTCGTAGGCGACATCGCCCTCGCGCTCGCGCCCCTCCACGATCCAGGAGAACATCTGCCCGAACAGCTCGGACGCGGTGCGCTTCTCGAACGAGATGTAGCGCGGCGAATAATGATGGCAGGCGAACAGGCCCCACAGCTTGCCGTCGCGCAGGATCGACACCGACATCGAGGCCCCGACGCCCATGTTGCGCAAATATTCGATGTGGATCGGCGAGACCGAGCGCAGCACGCTCATGGAGAGATCGAGCAGCCCCGTATTGTGCGTGGCCGTCGAAAACAACGCGGCCGGTTTCGAATTGATATCGGCGATGATGCGCAGCCAGTTGCGCTGATAAAGGATGCGGGCCTGTTTGGGGATGTCGGAGGCCGGATAGTGCAGGCCGAGGAACCGCTCGAGGCCGGCTTCGGCAGCTTCAGCGATCACCTCGCCCGATCCGTCCGGGTGAAACTGATAGACCATGACGCGGTCGAATCCGGTCAGGACCTTGAGCTGGCGCGCCGCCTCGCGGGCGAGTTCGGTCATGCCGCGGGTCTTGCGGATTCGCTCCAGCATCAGGCGGACGAGCTCGCCGGAATTGACGCCGGGCTCGCTGACGCTGGGCTCTGCCTCGATGACCAGATAGGCGCCGGAGAAGTGGATGGAGAGATCGTAAGGCGGCTTGCCGGGCTGGAGTTCGACACCGAACATGCGCTCGGTCGTATCGGGACCGCTGAGATGATCGACGCGGCTGCGAATGGTCTCGACGGCGGCTTCCGCGATGACGCGCGACAGCGGCTGCTGGAGCAGGTCGGCGACGTCAGTCCCGAGAAAGCTGCCGACATTGTCGGAGGCCATGCAGATCGTGAAATCCGACAGCACCGTGAGCAGGAAGCCGAACGGCTGGACGCTGCCGGGAATGTGGATCGGCTCGCGATCGCAATTGGTGAGATTGACCGCCTCGTTCATGCGCGGTCCGCCGCCTGCTCGAAGGCCGCGAAGGCGACACGTGCCGATTCGATCGCCTCGTCCTCGTCGCAAGCCTCTTCGTTTTGAAGCTTCGCCAGAAAGCTCTGCCAGAGCCGTTTGCCCGCGCCATGGCCGAGATAGGCGGTGGCCTCGCCGATGCGCGGATCGGCCGCATCGGCGACCGCCTTCAGCAGAAACTTTGCGCCGAGACGGGAGCCCTCCAGAACGTACAACGTGCCGAGCATGCCACTGCGCGTCAGCGGCTGCACGGACACGGTGGATTGCGCGACGCTGCCGAGCTGCACGAGATCGGCCGCGATCGCGGCGCTGCGCGCCCGTTCCCGCCAATCCGGAAGCATCTTGGCGACGCCAGCCTGCACAAGTGCTGCTTCGAGCGGAAGAAGTGCGCCGGCGCTGGCTTGCAGGAAGCGGCGGTAACCGGACATGACTGTGAGGTCGAACGACGAAAGCTGCGCATCGAGCTCCCGGTGCGCATTCGCAGTCGCATCTCTCAATCGTTCGCGGAGTCCGGGAAAACTGCGGCCCACCTGTGTCGAGACGTCCGAAACCCCAGCCAGCATGAAATTTCCCAAACGCGTGCGATGGGGGGCGCGATTGCCCCCGAACCGAGCAAACGCCCGGCGGAACCCGATGGTTCCGCCGGTGACGATAAAATGGGATGCAGGCGGCGCTTGGATCTCGTTCGTTTGTCTAACTCCGTCGCACCGGTCTCCTCAGTTCGTACGCGATCTCCGCCCGGGTCATGCCGCAGTCCTGAAGCTCCCGGTCGCTCATGGCGGCGAGCTGATATCGGGCCCGGGATCGTTCACGCCTGATACGGACGATCGCTGCCAACCTGCGCCAGATCGAGACGACCATCGCCGACCGGGGTCGACGACACCGGTCGGCGGACGAGATGGTCCTCAATCCCGTCAGCTCGCAGCCCTCACGGGCGTCTGCGGAAACGGACCGAGCGCTTTCTCGGTCAGGGTCGAGTCGCAATATTCCCGGATCTCCTTGATCTTCCCGTCCTCGAGGCGAAACACCAGGCAGTAGTCGTTGTCATAACGAACGCCCTCGGGCGTGACGTTGTCGCCCTTGGCTTCCACCACGACGACGTCGCCATCGGCGACGAAACGGTGAGCGACGGTGCGGGTCCGGTCACGCAAGCGGGTACGTACATAACCGTGCAGATCGCCAAGGATCGCCTCCTTGCCGGAGAAGGTGCGCGACCAGGAATACTGGCCGGTCACGACCCATCTGGCATCGTCGGCGAGGCTTGCGACGAACAGGGCCCGGTCGCGCGCGGCCGGATCGGGATTGGCGGCGGCGGCAAAGATATCCTGCATCAGTTTCTTGTTGGCGCTCGCGCTCATGGCGGCATCTCCGTTTGGTGGCAACACGGAGATCATCCCTGCCGGATGAGAATTCTTCAAATCGATAGTGGATATGATATCTATTCGCCTCATGAATTTGAATTCGCTTGACCTCAATCTCCTGACCGCGCTCGACGCGCTGCTGCGCGAGGCCAATGTCAGCCGGGCCGCGCTTCGGATCGGGCTGTCGCAGCCGGCCGCGAGCCACGCGTTGCAACGCCTGCGCGACATCTTCGGCGATCCGTTGCTGGTGCGCACCGGCGCGCGCATGGAGCTGACGCCGCGGGCGCAAGCGCTCCGCGCGCCGCTGGCCCAGGCGCTCGACCAGGTGCGCGGGCTGTTCATACCCGACGACTTCGACGCCGCGCGCAGCGAGCGACAATTCCGCCTGATGATGCCGGATCTCGCGGTCGAGCTGCTGATGCCGCCCTTGATGGAAAAAGTGACGCGGGCCGCGCCCAACGTCCGCATCGACGTCGTACCGTGGCGGGGCCCCGCGATCTTTCACGCCGAGTTCGCCCGCACCATCGACCTCGTGATCTCGATCGGCAACGCCTTCAAGGGCTTTCACCGCCAGTTGCTCTACACCGACAGCGACGCGCTGGCGGTGCGACGCGGCCATCCCATGGCTGCGAAGCTGAAGCGGCGCGAGACGTTCCTGGCCGCACGCCATGTCGGCGTCATCATCCGCGGCCAACCGGAGGATCTCATCGACACCTGGCTGCGCGCCAAGGGCATCGAGCGGCACATTTCGCTGGTGGTGTCAGGCTATCTCGAAGCGCTGCACGTCGCCGCCCGCACCGACCTCGTCGCCTTCGTGCCGCGCCGTCTGATCGCGGCGCTGTCGAAGCAGCTCGGCCTCGTCGCGGTGACGCCGCCGCTCGATCCCGGAATCGACGAGCAGTTCATGTTCCATCCGACGCGGGCGCAGATGGACCCGGGCTCGATCTGGCTGCGGCGGCTGATGCTGGCGACGGGACGGGAATTGGAGCAAGCCAAGCGCAAGCTCTCGTAGGGTGGGCAAAGCGGCTTGTCCGCCGAAGCTCGAAGAGCGAAGGCGGAAGCGTGCCCACCACTTCTTTCATAACGCGGATAGATGGTGGGCACGGCGCTTTGCGCCTTTGCCCACCCTACGAAGCCGACGCCCTGCCTTACGCCTTCTGCGCGTCCATCACCTTGCGCACGGCGGGGCGGTCGGACATGCGTTTGAAGTGATCGGCGATCTTCGGCGTGGCATTGATGTCGACGCTGTCGCCTTCGAGCCAGAGCGAGAGCGTGTGGAGGTAGGGATCGCAGATCGTGAACTGGTCGCCCATCACCCAGGGACCTTTGAACATCTTCTGCTCGATCAAGGAGAAGCAGGCGCCCATGGTCTTCGGCACCATCGCCTTCATGTCGGCGAACGAGCTCTCCTGCGTCGCCCAGCGCGCGCCGCGCATCTTGTGGGCATGGTTGATGTGCGCGGTCGAGCAGAGATAGGAATTAAACGACTGCACCTGGGCGAAGTCGAAGGGATCGTCGAGCGGCGCGAGCTTCACCTTGGGGAAGGTCTGCGCGATGTAGGCCAGCATCGCCGGCGTCTCGGTCAGCACGCCGCGATCGGTCACCAGCGCCGGCACGCGGCCCTTCGGATTGATCGCGAGATAGTCCGGGCTGTTCTGCTGGTTATCCTTGAAGCTCAGCCGTTCAGCCGTGTAGTCGGCGCCGGCCTCCTCCAGGGTCATGTAGGTGGCGAGCGCGCAGGTGCCGGTGGCGTAGTAGAGCTTGAGCATGTCGGACCTCATGGGAAAATTGGAAACTAACGGCTGCGGGCCGCCAGGTCCATAGCACGGCGTTCTCCGTGCTTTTGCTCTTCGCAGTTGCCCACCGCCGCCCGCCTGTGCCAAGACGCCCGCAATCGGAGGGGTTTTGTCATGACCGTACTCATCGCCGGCGGCGGCATCGGCGGGCTGACGCTTGCGCTCAGCCTGCACGGAATCGGCGTTCCCGCAAAAGTGTTCGAGAGCGTCGCGGAACTGAAGCCGCTCGGCGTCGGCATCAACGTGCTGCCGCATGCGGTGCGCGAGCTGATCGAGCTCGGGCTGATGGACAAGCTCGACGCCTGCGGCGTACGCACGCGCGAGCTCGCCTATTTCTCCAAGCACGGCAAGCCGATCTGGAGCGAGCCGCGCGGGCTGGAAGCCGGCTACAAATGGCCGCAGTTCTCGATCCATCGCGGCACCCTCCAGCAGCTCCTGCTCGACACTGCGATCGAGCGGCTCGGCCGCGAGAACATCCTGACCAGCCACCATCTGACCGGCTGGACCGAGACGGACAACGGCGTGCGCGCGGATTTCATCGACAGGGCGACCGGCAAGGCTGCCGGCAGATACGACGGCGCGATCCTGATCGCCGCCGACGGCATCCATTCCGCCGTGCGAGAAAAGCTTTATCCGCAGGAGGGACCGCCGATCTGGAACGGCCGCATCCTCTGGCGCGGCGTCACGCCGTCAAAGGCCTTCCTCACCGGCCGCACCATGATCATGGCCGGGCACGAGATCCTGAAATTCGTCTGCTATCCGATTTCGAAGGCGCCCGATGCGGCGGGCAACCATCTGATCAACTGGGTTGCCGAGCGCCACATGCCGCCGACCTATCAGTGGCGCCGCGAGGATTATAACCGCACCGCGCGGCTGGAGGAGTTTCTGCCATGGTTCGAGAGCTGGCAGTTCGACTGGCTTGACGTGCCCGGCCTGATCAAGAACTGCCCGCATGCCTATGAATATCCGCTGGTCGACCGCGATCCGGTGTCGCAATGGACCTTTGGCAAGGTCACGCTGATGGGCGATGCCGCGCATCCGATGTACCCGATCGGCTCGAACGGCGCCTCGCAGGCGATCCTCGATGCCCGCACCATCACCCGCGAGATCCTGGCCCATGGCCCGACGACCGCGGCGCTGCTCGCCTATGAGGCCGAGCGCAGGCCCGCGACCACCGACCTCGTCCTGCTCAACCGCAAGAACGGCCCCGAGCAGGTGATGCAGCTCGTCGAGGAGCGCGCGCCGGATGGTTACGGCGTCGTCACCGACGTGCTGTCGCAGCAGGAGTTGGAAAACATCGCCGCGAACTACAAGCGCGTCGCGGGATTCCAGGTCGAGGCGCTGAATGCGAAGCCGCCGATCGTGAGCGCTGGTGCGCGCGCGGGGGTGTGAGGCTCTCGCTCAAAGCGAGATGTGCATGAATGCGCCCTCGCCCCTTGTGGGAGAGGGCAGCGACGCTGGCAGATGCGGGCTCACTTTGGTGAGGGGTCTGTCTCCGCGAGTGCAATCCGCATTTGAATTCGCGGAGACATACCCCTCATCCGGCGCTTCGCGCCACCTTCTCCCACAAGGGGAGAAGGAAGAAAGAGCGAGTCTATTTCCCCACCACCCTCGCCGCCTCCAGCAGCCGCTCGCTGGCGCTGGCCGTCGCCAGCACCGTGCCGTCTTCGGCCATCAGCTTCGCCTCGACGAACGCAATCGTCTTGCCGAGCTGCGTCACCTTGGCCTCGCCGATGATCGGTCCGGGCCTTGCGGGGCTGAGGAAATTCACGGTCATGCTGATCGTGGTGGTGTAGAGCCGGCCCTCGCTCATCACCAGCACGGCCGGTCCCATGGTGTCGTCGAGCATGGCAGAGAGCATGCCGCCCTGGATGAAGCCCGCCGGATTGCAGAACTCGGGCTTGCCCTCGAAGGCGAGCCTGATCCAGCCCTCCTCCGGACGGGCATCGACCAGGCGCCATCCGAGCAGCTCGGCGCAGGGCGGCCTTGGAAAATTGTCGAGTGCGGTCTTGACCATTGGCAGCCTCCGTATCGGGCGCTGATAGCGTAGCGCTGCTGCCAGCGCACTGTCAGGAGCGCGCGGCCGTTGAAAGATCCAGCGCGTGCGCGATCACCTTGCGCATGACGTTGGGCAGCGCCTCACCGGCGAGGGTCGCGATCGGCACCCAGCGCATGCCTTCGGGCGCGCGCGTGCGCGCTTCGGCCTCCGCCGTGTAGACCACCAGCTCCAGCGGAAAATGCGTGAAGACGTGGGTGACGACGCCCAGCTTGCGCTGCCAGCGCGACAGCCCCTTCAGGTCCGGCGCCTGCTGCTTTGCCGTCGCGTCTTCCTGGCCGGCCAGCCAGTCCGAACCCGGCACCTCGGTCATGCCGCCAAGAAGGCCTTTTTCGGGCCTCGAGCGGACCAGCAGCTCGCCGCCGCGCGTCACGACGAAGGCAGCACCGCGCCGCAGCGTTCCGCTCTTCTTCGGCGCCTTGCGCGGAAACGTTTCCTGCGTCGCTAGCGCACGCGCGGTGCAATCCTCATTGAGCGGACAGAGCGAGCAGGCCGGCTTCTTCGGCGTGCAGATCGAGGCGCCGAGATCCATCAGCGCCTGCGCGCTGTCGCCAGCGCGAGACGTCTCGTCGCCGGCGCGAGAGTCTGCGAGCAGCGTCGCCGCCAGTTGCTGGATCAGCGGCTTGGCCTGCGGCAGTTCCTCCTCGACGGCGAACAGGCGCGACACCACGCGCTCGATGTTGCCGTCAACAGGCATGGTGCGGCGGTCGAACGCGATCGCGGCAATCGCCGCCGCCGTATACGGCCCGATCCCCGGCAGCGCGCGCAGCCCCTCTTCCGTGTCCGGAAACACGCCGCCGTGCTCGCGCGTCACGGCCACCGCGCAGGCATGGAGATTGCGCGCGCGGGAGTAATAGCCGAGGCCAGCCCACATCCGCAGCACGTCATCCTGCGACGCTCGCCCCAGCGCCGTGACATCCGGCCAGCGCGCGACGAACTTTTCGAAATAAGGGCCGACGGCTTTCACGGTGGTCTGCTGGAGCATGATCTCCGACAGCCAGACGCGGTATGGGTCCGAGGTCTCGCCGGGTGCAGCCCGCCAGGGCAGGCGGCGACGGTGGCGATCGTACCATTGGAGGAGCGCGAGCGGGCGCGATGAGGTCCCCGCCTGACCAGGTTCCAATTTCGCCTTTAGTGCCGATTTGGGGCTCATGCTCTCAGTGTAGCGGCAACGCGCCGGCCTCTCCACGTCATGCCCACCCTCATCGCGGGCATCCACGTCTTTCTTCGCGGACCGCTTCCCAATGGTGAGGCCTACCCTCCGAAGTGCTATAAGGGTCCATGTCCAAATTCCCTCCCAAACCCGGTCCCATCAGCGCCAAGCCGCTTTCGCTGCTGCTCAACGACGTCTTTGCCGAGGCCTATGCCAAGCAGGGGTTTGCCGCGCGCGAGCTGGTGACGCGATGGGCGCAGATTGCCGGGCCGGAGATTGCGGCCCATGCCGAGCCTTTGAAGATGCAATGGCCGCGGCCGGTCGAGGGCCAGCCGCAGGAGCCGGCGACCCTGGTGCTGCGGGTCGAGGGGCCGATGGCGCTGGAGATCCAGCACTCCGCCGACGTGATCCTGGAGCGGGTCAATCGCTTCTTCGGCTGGAGCGCGGTCGGCAAGCTCGCCTTCCGCCAGGCCCCCCTGTCGCGCGCCCGGCCGCCGGTCCGGCCCGGTCCGCCGGATCCCAAATCGGTGGCCAAGGTGGCGGAGAGCCTGGGGGACATCGAAGATGAAGAATTGAAGACAGCGCTGGCGCGGCTCGGGGCGGCCATCAAGCGAAATTGAGCCTCATTCCGCCGGTAATCTGGACCCGTCCCTGTCGCTCGCCATTGCCTCAAACTACGTTTCAAGCTAGCGACAGGCCGCCTGAACGGGAACTCAATAGGACCCTTGGGGCGAGACCACATCAATTCGGGAGCCGACCTTGATCATCACCCGCCGCGCCTTCAACACGATGCTGTCGCTGACCGGTCTTGCCGCGTTCGCCGGGCTGTCGCCGCTGCGGTTCATCAACGAGGCCATGGCGCAGTCGGCCGCCGATGTGGCCAAGCCCGTGTCGCTCCCCGACATGGCACTCGGCCCCAAGGACGCCCCCGTCACCATCACCGAATATGCCTCGATGACCTGCCCGCATTGTGCGGCGTTCAACGAGCAGGTGTTCCCCAAGATCAAGTCGGAATACATCGACACCGGCAAGGTGCGTTACATCTTCCGCGAGTTCCCGCTCGACATCAAAGCCGCCGCCGGCTCGATGCTGTCGCGCTGCATCGCCAAGGACGACGCGCCGAAATATTTCGCGGTCACCGACATGCTGTTCCGCCAGCAGAACGACTGGGTGTTGAAGAACACCACGGAGACGCTGACGCGGATCGGCAAGCAGGCCGGCCTCACCCAGCAGCAGGTCGAGGCCTGCCTGAAGGACCAGGCGCTGCTCGACAAGATCGCCGCCGACCAGAAATACGCCAGCGACGTTCTGAAGGTGGATTCGACGCCGACCTTCTTCATCAACGGCGAGAAGATCAAGGGCGAAGCCTCGTTCGATGAATTCGCCAAGAAGATCAATCCGCTGCTGAAGAGCTGATTTTCCCCGCTCAACGCCTGATTCGCATCTCAAAAGCCGTATCTTTCCCGGCATAAATCCCTTGGGAAAAGCGGCTTTCGCCGGTTGCCCTCGCGGCGCACCGCGGCCATTGTCCGACCGCATGAGGCGCCTCGCGCGACTCACCCAGAGAGTGACATTGCCTTCCATGGTATTGTCCCGGCAGGGGATTCGCGCCTGCCAACAGAGATGCGTGCTTATGAAAATCACCCGCCTGCGCCTTCACGGCTTCAAGTCCTTCGTTGAGGCCACGGACTTCGTCATCGAGCCCGGCCTGACCGGCGTGGTCGGCCCCAACGGCTGCGGCAAGTCGAATCTCGTCGAGGCGCTGCGCTGGGCGATGGGCGAAACCTCGTACAAGTCGCTGCGCGCGGCCGACATGGACGCGGTGATCTTCGCCGGCTCCGGCAACCGTCCTGCGCGCAACCACGCCGAAGTGACGATGACGATCGACAACACCGATCGCACCGCGCCGGCGGCGATGAACGACAGCCAGCTGCTCGAAATCTCCCGCCGCATCGAGCGCGAGGCGGGCTCGGTCTATCGCATCAACGGCCGCGACGTGCGTGCGCGCGACGTGCAGATCCTGTTCGCCGACGCTGCCACCGGAGCGCGTTCGCCCGCCCTCGTCCACCAGGGCAAGATCGGCGAGATCATCCAGGCCAAGCCCGAGCAGCGCCGCCGCGTGCTGGAAGATGCTGCCGGCGTCGCCGGCCTGCACGCCCGCCGCCACGAGGCCGAGTTGCGGCTGAAGGCCGCCGAAACCAACCTCACCCGCGTCGAGGACGTGATCGGCCAGCTCGCCGGCCAGATGGAAGGCCTGAAGAAGCAGGCCCGTCAGGCCGTGCGCTATCGCGAGGTCGCGGCCAAGGTCCGCAAGGCGGAAGCGACGCTGTTCCACCTGCGCTGGATCGGCGCGCATGCCGACGTCAACGAATCCGGCCAGACCCATGATCTCGCGGTTCGCGAGATGGCCGAGCGCACCCAGCATCAGGCCGAAGCCGCCCGCATCCAGGCGATCCGCGCCGCCGAAATGCCGGCGCTGCGCGATGCCGAAGCGCGCGCCGCGGCCGGGCTGCAGCGCCTGACCAATGCGCGCGAGCTGCTCGACCGCGAGGAAGAGCGCGCCAAGGAGCGCGTCGCCGAGCTCGAGCGGCGCCTCGCCCAGTTCGAGGGCGACATCTCGCGCGCCCAGCAGCAGACCATGGACGCCGACGTCGCGCTCCAGCGGCTCGACACCGAAGATTCCGAGCTGAAGGAAGAGATCAAGTCGCGGGTCGAGAAGCGCTCCGGCGTCGACGAGCGCGTCGGCGAAGCCGAGGCGGTGCTGACTGAAACCGAGCACCAGTTCGCCGAGCTCACCACGGCGCTCGCCGACCTCACCGCCAAGCGCAACCAACTCGAAGCCAATGTCCGCACCCATCGCGACAAGCTCGCCCGCCTCGACCAGGAGATTTCGAATGTCGCGGCCGAGGAGCAGAAGCTTGCCGACGAGACCGGCGGCTTCGGCGATCTCGACGAGCTGACCGCAACGGTCGAGAACGCGGAGCAGACCCTTGCTGCTTCGGAAGCCGCGGCCCAGGCGAGCGAAGCCGCGCATGTTGCCGCGCGCCAGACGCTGGAATCCTCGCGCTCGCCGCTCGTCGAAGCCGACAAGCGCGTGCAGCGGCTCGATACCGAAGCGCGCACGATCTCCAAGATCGTCAACGGCGAGACCAAGAATCTGTGGCCGCCGATCATCGACGGCATCACCGTCGACAAGGGCTTTGAGAAGGCGATCGGCGCAGCGCTCGGCGACGATCTCGATGCGCCGGTCGATCCGTCCGCGCCGATGCGCTGGACCAATGCCGGCGTCACCGACGGCGATCCGGAGCTGCCCGAGGGCGTCGTACCGCTCGCGAGCCACGTTCAGGCGCCCGCCGAGCTGGCGCGCCGCCTGGCGCAGATCGGCGTGGTGCCGCGCGAGCGCGGCGCCGAGCTGGTCTCGCAGCTCAAGACCGGCCAGCGGCTGGTCTCGCCCGAAGGCGACGTCTGGCGCTGGGACGGCTTTGTCGCCGCGGCCCACGCCCCGACCGGCGCGGCGCGGCGCCTCGCCGAGCGCGCCCGCCTCGTCGACATCGAGAACGAGCTGGAGCAGGCCCGCATCGACGCGCAGATCAAGCGTCAGGCGCTAGAGAATGCCGAGTCCGAGCTGCAGATGGCCGCCAGCACCGAGGGTGCGAGCCGCGAGGCCTGGCGCGCCGCCCAGCGCGAGGTGAACGTCGCGCGTGAGCGCCATGCCACCGCCGAGCGCGAGATCAGCCGCCGCGCCGCGCGCAAGGCGACGCTGTCGGAAGCCCATAGCCGTATCGCCGCCGACCGCGCCGAGGCCGAGGCCGCGTACGAATATGCCGAAGCCGGCATCACCGAGCTGCCGTCGAGCGAGGACACCGAGACCCGTCTCGCCGCCGTCCGCAGCGACATCGAGGGCCATCGCCGCATGGCCGCCCAGGTCCGCGCCGAGGCGCAGGCGCTGGCGCGCGAGGCGGAACTCGCCGACCGCCGTGTGCAGGCGATCTTGGCCGAGCGCACCGAGTGGCAGAACCGCAAGGAGAGCGCGGCCTCTCACATCGACACCATCCAGACCCGCATCACCGAGGTCTCGATCGAGCGCAGCGATCTCGAAAACGCGCCCGCCGTGTTCGCCGAGAAGCGCAGCGCGCTGATCACGGAGATCGAATACGCGGAAAACGACCGCCGCATGGCCGCCGACGCGCTCGCCTCGGCCGAGACCGCGATGGCCGAAACCGATCGCGTCGCGAAATTGACCCTCGAGGCGCTCTCCAGCTCCCGCGAGGCCACCGCGCGCGCCGAGGAACGCATGGAAGGCGCACGGCGCCGGCTCGAGGACATCGAGCGCGAGATCCGCGACATGCTGGAGGTCGAGCCGCAGGCCGTTGCCGGCCTCGCCGAGATTGAGCCCGGCGCCGAGTTGCCGCCGCTGCACGACATCGAGGAAGACCTCGAAAAGATGCGCCGCGACCGCGAGCGCCTGGGTGCGGTGAACCTGCGCGCCGAGGAAGAGCTGCGCGAGGTCGAGACCCAGCACACCGGCCTCGTCACCGAGCGCGATGACCTCGTCGAAGCCATCAAGCGGCTGCGCCAGGGCATCCAGAGCCTCAACAAGGAAGCGCGCGAGCGGCTCCTGACCTCGTTCGAGGTCGTCAACAACCACTTCAAGCGCCTGTTCGTCGAGCTGTTCGGCGGCGGCGAGGCCGCGCTGCATCTGATCGAGAGCGACGACCCGCTCGAAGCCGGTCTCGAGATCATCGCAAAGCCGCCAGGCAAGAAGCCGCAGACGCTGTCGCTGCTCTCGGGCGGCGAGCAGGCGCTGACCGCGATGGCGCTGATCTTCGCGGTGTTCCTCACCAACCCCTCGCCGATCTGCGTGCTGGACGAAGTCGACGCACCGCTCGACGACCACAACGTCGAGCGCTACTGCAACCTGCTGCACGAGATGACCGGCTCGACCGACACCCGCTTCATCATCATCACGCACAATCCGATCACGATGGCGCGGATGAACCGGCTGTTCGGCGTCACCATGGCCGAACGCGGCGTCTCGCAACTGGTGTCGGTGAGCCTGTCAGAGGCGGTGGACATCCTCGACCAGAACGTGGCGTGATATCTCTGGCGTCATTCCGGGGCTCGCGAAGCGAGAACCCGGAATCTCGCGCCACAATCTCGAACTTCTCTGATGCGCAATTGCGCATCAGAGTTCACGACTTCGTCGCGCCCCGGAATGACGGTGGGCAAAGATGATCTCACCCACCCTCCCCGCCGAACTGAAAGCCGCCCTCGACGGCAAGCTTCAGGGCTTCTCCCGCACCGACGCCGCACAGCGCTCGCAAAAAATCTCGACCACCTATCGCGCTGGGGGCACCTCCGGCACCATCAAGTCCGACGCCGATGCACTCGCCTACGCGCTGGCACGGATGCCGGCGACCTATGCGGCCGTGGCCGCCAGCCTGAATGCGCTGACCGAGATGGCGCCGGACCTCGCCCCGGAAACCCTGCTAGACGTTGGCGCGGGCCCGGGCACCGCGAGCTGGGCCGCTGCTGAGGCCTTTCCGTCGCTGCAGGATTTTACCCTGCTCGACGCCAACGCCACGCTCAGCCGTCTCGCGCTCGAGCTGGCGCGCGACAGCACGCGTCTCGCTGATTGCCGCTATCTGCCGGGCGATGCCGGCACCAACCTCGTCGAGGCCTCGCAAGCCGATCTCGTCGTCGCGAGCTACGTCATCGGCGAGCTCAGCGAGACCGATCAGCGCAAGCTGGCGGAAACGATGTGGGCGAAAGCGCGCCACGCGCTGGTCGTGATCGAGCCCGGCACACCGGCCGGCTACGCGCGCATCCTCGCGCTGCGCCAGCAGCTGATCGCGCTCGGCGCCTATGTCGCCGCGCCCTGCCCGCACGAGAAGCCCTGCCCGCTCGTCGCGCCCGACTGGTGCCATTTCAGTCAGCGCCTCCCGCGCTCGCAAGCGCACCGCCAGATCAAGGGCGCCGACGTGCCGTTCGAGGACGAGCGCTTCATCTACATCGCCCTGACCCGGACGGCGCCCACAACACGTGCCGCGCGCCTGCTGGCGCCGCCGGATGTCGGCAAGGCCGAGATCACCGCAAAGCTCTGCACGGAGGGCGGCCTCGCCATCACCAAGGTCCCGCGGCGCGACAAGGCCGCCTATGCAAGCGCCCGGCGCTGGCGCTGGGGCGACGCGGTCATTGCCGAAAGTTAACTTCGTCGGACGCTTTTGCCTTGAACTCGGATGGTTCCCCATTCGACCAAGTCTTACCTTCCTCTGCGCCGGGCTCTCGTCCTGCGCCAATTTGGTCTAGGCTGCGCCCGCCTTCTTCCCCCTTCAGGAGTTCTCCATGTCGACCGGCTGGATCGTTCTCGGCGTCATCGTCGTCCTCGTGTTCCTGGCGTTCAGCGCCTACAACCGGCTGGTGGCGCTGAGCCAGCGCGTCGGCCAGGCCTTTGCCGACATCGACGTGCAGCTCAAGCAGCGCCACGACCTGATCCCGAACCTGGTCGAGACGGTGAAGGGCTATGCCTCGCATGAGCGCGGCACGCTCGACGACGTCATCAAGGCGCGCAACTCGGCGATGTCGGCGCAGGGGCCGGCGCAGGTATCCGCCGCCGAGAACCAGCTCTCCGGCGCGCTCGGCCGGCTGATCGCGCTGTCGGAGGCCTATCCGGACCTCAAGGCCAACGCCAACTTCCAGCAGCTCGCCAGTGAGCTCTCCGACCTCGAGAACAAGATCGCGGCGAGCCGCCGCTTCTTCAACAACGCGGTCCAGGAGTACAACACCGGCATCCAGCAGATGCCCGCCGCCCTGTTCGCCGGCATGTTCGGCTTCACCAAGAAGGACTTCTTCGATCTCGGCGCCAGCCGCACCGAGGTCGAGGCCGCTCCGCAGGTGAAGTTCTGAGTTGAGCCGATAGGCCGGCAGGGCATCGCGTCATGGCCGCGTATGGTCTCTACACGCACATCGCCTCGAACAAGTTTCGTTCGATGCTGCTGCTCGCCGGCCTGTTCATGCTGGTCTACGTGCTGGTCTATTCCGGCGCGCTGGTCGCCGAAGTCGTCATCAACAGCAATGGCACTGTCGCCTACTATCTGAACCGCGCTTTCCACGACCTCATCGTCGCCGCGCCGTTCGCGACGATCGCGGCGGCGGTCTGGATCGTCATCGCCTATTTCTTCCACCAGTCGATGATCGATGCCGTGACCGGCGGCCACGACGTCACCCGGCAGGAAGAGCCGCGGCTCTACAATCTGCTCGAAAACCTCTGCATCTCGCGCGGCATCACGATGCCGAAGCTGAAGATCATGGAGAGCCCGGCGCTGAACGCGTTCGCGACCGGCCTCAATCCGCGGCAATATTCGATCACCGTGACCACGGGTCTCCTCAATGCGCTTGATGACAAGGAGATCGAGGCGGTGCTGGGCCACGAGCTGACCCACATCAAGAACGGCGACGTGCAGCTGATGGTGGTCGCCGTCATCATCGCCGGCGTGGTCGGCTTCTTCGGCGAATTGTTCTTCCGCCTGTTCACGAGCTTCAACTGGAGCTCCGGCTCCGGCGGCTCGTGGTCGTCGGGCTCGTCCTCATCGTCGCGATCGTCCTCGTCATCGAGCGACAGCAAGAGCTCCGGCGGCGGCGCGGTGATCGTGATCATCATCGCGGTCGTGCTGATCGTGGTGGCGTGGCTGTTGTCGCAGGTGGTGAAGCTCGCGCTGTCGCGTTCGCGCGAATATCTCGCCGACGCAGGCTCGGTCGAGCTGACGAAGAATCCGGACGCCATGATCTCGGCGCTGCGCAAGATCGAGAACCGCGGCGAGCTGCTGGGCGCGACCTCGGCGGTGATGGAGCTCTGCGTCGACAATCCGCGCGAGGGCTTTGCCGATTTGTTCGCGACCCATCCCTCGGTGCAGTCCCGGGTCGACGCGCTGGTCAAGTTCGCCGGCGGCCATGATCCCGGCCCGCTGCCGCCGCCCGACGAGGCGGACGAGCCTGAGGCACAGGTGGAGCGGCAGGACGGCCCGCCGCCGTTGCGCCAGGGGCCTTGGGACGATGCAGGCGGCTCGTCCGGTCCGCCGCCCGTACCCGCACCCTCCGGAACTGCAGCCGGCAATCCGATGGGTCCTTGGGGCCATCGTTAAACGGCGGGATTTTAAAAGGGCGGGATTTTAAGCGACTTGCGAAGAGCTGCGTTGCGATTGGGAAAAACCTCGGAAATTGCCACAACCATAGGCCGAGGATTTGAATTCTCCCTTGTTTCTGCCATGTTCGCGCCCAACAGCAGACTTGGGACATCCTTGGGACATCGATTTGGGGCCCGACCGATTGCAAGGCGCAATCGGAGGGCGCGTTAGGGGACAGAAATGGCAAAGCCGGCAGTGGTTGTGGTGGGCGCGGACAAGGGCGGGGTGGGCAAGACCACGGTGTCGCGCACCCTGCTCGATTATTTTTCCGCCAACAACGTACCGACGCGCGCTTTCGACACGGAGTCGCCGCGCGGAACCCTGAAGCGCTTCCACCCCGAGATCACCGAGATCGTCGACATGATGACGACCTCGGACCAGATGAAGATCTTCGACACGCTCAACGCGGCGAGCCCGTCGGTGACCGTGATCGACGTCCGCGCCGGCCTGCTCTCGCCGGCGCTGGCCTCGCTGCGCGACATCGGCTTCCTCGACGCCGCCAAGGCCGGCCAGATCACCTTCGCGGTGTTCCACATCCTGGGCCCCTCGATCGCGTCGCTCGACGAAATCGCCGAGACCGCGGGCTTCATGGGCGGCGCAAAATATTTCCTGGTGAAGAACTTCATCAACGACACCCAGTTCTTCCAGTGGGACCAGGCGACCTACAATTCCTACTTCCACCGCATCAAGGACGCGACCGAGCTGACCATCCCCAAGCTCAACGAAATGGCCTATGAGCAGGTCGAGGTGTCCTCCGTCCCGTTCCTGAAATTCGTCGCCAACAAGGGCATCAACGACGAGGCCGCGAACTATTCCTTCGTGCTGCGCGGCTATGTCCGGCACTGGCTGGCGAATGTCTGGAGCGAGTTCGACCGGATCCGGCTGACCGACATCGTCGGATCGAAACCCGCCACCCGCCACAGCGAAAAATAGTTGCAGAGCCCGGGCGGATACGGCTGGATTGGGCGGTGAGTTCGCCTGATATAGCTGCCGATGCCCGTGACGCCCCTTTACATCATCTGCTCGCCCCGCCCGCAGGTCGGCAAGACGCTGCTGGCGCGGCTGTTGAGCGAATTTTTGCTGCTCAAGAACGGCGACGTCGCGGCCTTCGACGTCAACCTGAAGGAACCGTCGCTGCTCGACTATCTGCCGAAGGTCACCGAAACGGCTGACGTGATCGACACCTACGGCAAGATGCAGCTGATGGACCGCGTCATCGTCGATGACGGGCTGGCCAAGGTGATCGACCTCGGCTTCCACGCCTTCGACGAGTTCTTCAAGATGACCGACGAGATCGGCCTGTTGAAGGAGGCAGCACGCCGGCATGTCGCACCACAGATCCTGTTCGTGGCCGATACCGATCGCGTCTCGGCCCGCGCCCATGAGATGCTGCGCGGGCAGATCCCCCGGGTGAACCTGATCACGGTGGACAATGAGCACGTCGTGCGCGGCGAGCTGCCGGCCGCGATGGCGACCGGGCGGCTGTTCCGCCTGCCCGCGCTGCCCGGCTTCCTCAAGACCTATATCGACCGGCTGAACTTCTCCTTCACCGGCTATCTGCGTCAGGAGAAGGACGCCTCCACCGAGCTGCACCAGTGGACCCGGCGGAACTACCTCGCCTTCCGCGAGCTCGAGCTCAGCCTGATCCTGCAACGGTCCTGAGGCGATAATTTTACCCGGGCAATATTGACTGCGAGCCGGACCGGGCCTATTGAGAGGCGGACATCGGTATCCCTCGCAGCAAGGTCCCACCCCCGTGAGCATCGACCGGAAGGCAGCCGTCGCCGCCTACAAGGAGCGCAAGACCATTGCGGGCATCTACGTCGTCCGCTGTGCGGCATCGGGCGAGGCCTGGGTCGGCCAGGCGCCGAACCTGCAGACCATCCAGAACCGCATCTGGTTCTCGCTGCGCCAGGGCAGCCACACCTGCCCTACCCTCCAGGCCGCCTGGAACGCGCATGGCGAGGCTGGCCTGACGTTCGGTGAATGCGAGCGGCTGGAACATGAGGAAACGGACTACGTCAGGAACGCGCTCCTGAAGGAGCGCATGCTGCATTGGCGGTCCGCATTGAAGGCCGAGGCGATCTAGGCAGTGTACCCATAAATTCGTCGGCATGACGCGACGATAAGCCATGTCCGCTTTGCCCTGAGGTCGCGCGCCGGCGCAATCTGTCGCGAAGGAGGCATGGCGGTAGTAGGTCTCTCGTTTCAACTCGCTGCATGCGAGATGCGACGCCAGGAAAGCCTTCTTCGGGCACGTAGCGCGCTCACATGATGGGAGGGATCGGCGATCAGAACGATATTGGTCTTTCATATGCGGAGGACGTAGTACCGTGAATAAGTTTCACCACCCGGGTCCCAAGGGGCCGTGGGTTGGAAGCCCATCCTTTCGTACAGACGATGCGAGTCCGTCAGCGAGTTGTTGCTGGACAAGCGTATGCGATCGTATCCCGCGCTGCGGGCAAAGCTAATAAGTCCATCTCCGATAGCCCGTGCGATTCCGCGACCACGGTAGATTGGGGCGACAAACATGCGAACCATTTCGCACTCTCGATCATCGAAACATTTGATCGCACCGGTGCCGATGATTGCGCTTTCGGCGACCGCACACAAAAAGAGAGCCCGATCGACGTACACGGTTTCCGCGTTGTCGACGTCCGACAAACGCGAATAGATGAAGTCCCGTACAAAGGAGTCCGGGTGGCCATCAAAATGCTCATGCCAAGCGGCCTCGATGAGCCGCCGAGCCCCTGGCGCGTCGCCAAGTCGGAATGGCCGAATTGTCCAATTGGGTTCCAGCCGCGTGAGGATCGCCATGGGCATCGCCTCCCTTGACCATAGTCCCTCACGTGCAAATCAAAAATCAAGCCGGCCGTAGAGTTCGTCGAATGGTACGCACACATGCTCACGGTAGGCGGACCTCGATTGCAGCCGCTCATACCAGCGCTCAACGTTCGGCAAGTTCGGACGCGGAAGGTCAAGATTAAGGTAGCGATAAAGGTGGGTCCCTATCGGAATATCGGCAAGTGATAGGCGGTCTCCCAGCATGAAAGACCGGCCGTTCAACTGATGGTCGATATGTTTCAGACAACGGCTGGTTTGTTCCAGAGCTTTGTCGACCGCAGCCAAATTGCGCTGTGCTTCGGGCGTCCTGTACCAGCCCCAAAATACGCCAATCATGAATGCTGGCTGCAACGCGGTTTGCGACCAGTCCATCCATTGATCTGCCGTCGCCCGCTCAGCCGGATTCGTCTTCCAGAACGAAGTTTCGGAAGAGTATTTGGCCGCAAGATACCTTAAGATGGCGTGCGACTCCCAGACCATGACGCCAGCGTCATCAATCACTGGAACACGGCCATGCGGGTTCATGGCCAGGAATTCTGCCGTATCCAGCCCCCCGAACGAGCCTCCCAGTTCGACATGCTTGTGCACGATGCCGAGCTCACCGATCAGCCACATCACCTTCTGTAAGTTGAACGACGATTTGCGGCCGTAGACGGTGAGCATTTGGCGTAGACCTCAATTGGGGTATTCTGGGATATTCTCTTTCTACCTAAAGTAGCAGTAAGCAAAAATGAAGTGACGGCACAAGCTGCAATAGCTCCTTTGTCACTGCCGTCCGGCTGGCGCTATCCTGATCATCTACGCCAAAGCGACTCAATGCCCTTCGAACGTCATCAGCGTGCGCACCGGCACGTCCATTGCGCGCAGTTTGGCGGCACCGCCGAGATCGGGCAGATCGACGATGAAGCAGGCGGCGACCACATTGGCGCCGATCTGGCGCAGCAGCTTCACCGCGCCCTCCGCAGTGCCGCCGGTGGCGATGAGATCGTCGACCAGGATCACGCGCTCGCCGGGCCGGATCGCGTCGACATGCATCTCCATCTCGTCGATGCCATATTCGAGAGAGTAAGCGATGCGCACGGTGGTGTGCGGCAGCTTGCCCTTCTTGCGGATCGGCACGAAGCCGGCGGAGAGCTGGTGCGCCACCGCGCCGCCGATGATGAAGCCGCGCGCTTCCATGCCGGCGACCTTGTCGATCTTGTTGCCGGCCCAGGGATTGACCAGTTCGTCGACCGCGCGGCGGAACGCGCGCGCATCCGCGAGCAAGGTCGTGATGTCGCGGAACAGGATCCCCGGCTTGGGATAGTCGGGGATGGTGCGGACGCTCGCCTTCAGATCGTGGTCAAAGGTCATTGGTGCCTCTCAATCAACGCGCGCATCCAGCCGGAACGCATTCTCGACAATCCTCAGGCCCACCTCACCGCTGAGCGACATCAGCGATTCCGGGTGGAATTGCACGCCGGCAACCGGCAGCGTCTTGTGCTCGAGCGCCATGGCGACGCCGTCCTCGGTGCTGGCGGTGACGTCAAGCACCTCGGGCATGCTGTCGCGCTCGACATAGAGCGAGTGATAGCGGCCGATGACGATCTCGTTCGGTAGATTGCGCATCAGGCGCCCGCCGCGCACCTGCACCCGTGAGGGCCGGCCGTGCGCGGGATGCGTGAGCTGACCGAGCTCGCCACCGAAATATTCGCCGATCGCCTGCACGCCGAGACAGACGCCGAACACCGGCAGCTTCTTCTCCAGCGCCGCATCGATGGTCTTCTTGATCCCGAAATCTTCGGGCCTGCCTGGTCCGGGCGACAGCACGAGCAAATCCCACCTCTTCCGCTTGAGCATGTCGAGCGCATGCACATGGCGGACCACGGTGACGTCGGCGCCGACCTGGCGGAAATAATCGGCCAGCATGTGCACGAAGCTGTCGTCGTGATCGATCAGCAGCACCTGCTTGCCCGAGCCGGTCGCATCGGGCGCGAAGGCCGACAGCGGCTTTGGCGGATCGCCGCGCAGCGCCTGGAACAGGGCTGCGGCCTTCACCTGGCACTCGCGGTCTTCGGCCGCGGGATCGGAATCGAACAGGCAGGTGGCGCCGACACGCACCTCGGCGAGACCATCCTTCATGCGGATGGTGCGGATGGTGAGGCCCGTGTTGATGCTGCCGTCGAAATTCACCGCGCCGATCGCACCGGCATACCAGCGCCGCGGCGAGCGTTCGTGATCCTCGACGAACTGCATCGCCCAGAGTTTTGGCGCGCCGGTCACCGTCACCGCCCAGGCATGGGTGAGGAAGGCATCGAGTGCGTCGAAGCCGGGACGCAGCATACCCTCGACGTGATCGACGGTGTGGAACAGTTTTGAGTAGGTCTCGATCTGCCGCCGCGCCAAGACCTTGATCGTGCCGGGCACGCAAACGCGCGCCTTGTCGTTGCGGTCGACGTCGGTGCACATGTTGAGCTCGAACTCGTCCTTCTCCGAATTCAGGAGCTGGCGGATCTGCTCGGCATCGCCGATCGCATCGGTGCCGCGCGCGATCGTGCCCGAGATCGGGCAGGTCTCGACGCGGCGCCCGTCCGAGCGCACGAACATTTCCGGCGAGGCGGAGACGAGGAACTCGCCCTCGCCGAGATTCATCAGGGCGCCGTAGGGCGACGGGTTGATGACGCAGAGGCGCTGGAACACTTCCGCCGGCGAGCGATCGCAGGGCTCTGCGAACAGCTGTCCCGGCACCGCCTCGAACAGATCGCCGCGCGCGAAAGCCGCGCGCGCGGTTTCGACGGTGGCCTGATATTCGCCGGGAGCGTGATCGGCAAAACCCTGACGCGGTGTCTTGAGGTACGGGCTCTCGACGGTCTCACGCGGCAGGCCTTCGGTAGACTTGCCCTTCCACGCAAAATCGTAACTCAGCACCACGCCGCGGCCGGTCGCGCGGTCGTAGGCGAGCAGGCGATCGGGGACATAGAGCACGATGTCGCGCTGATCATTTTCGCGTGCGCGCTTCTGCACGAGGTCCTCGATCTGAAACACGAGGTCGTAGGCGAAGGCGCCGAACAGGCCGAGCAGCCCGTCATCGTTGGCGGAGAAGGCGGCGACGAGATCGCGTACCAGCGACATCACGCTGGCGCGCCGCGTGCGCTGGTCTTCCTCGACCGGCGCATCGCCGCGGATGATGTGGCCGGCAAGCCGCGTGGCGCTCTTCTCGGAGATCACGACACAGGGCTCGCGCAGCACGTCTGCGAGGAAGGCGATCAGCACCTGGCCGCGTTCATTGAGCGCTTCCAGCTTGAAATTGACGCCAGTGGTCTCGAGCTTGAGCGGCGGGTCGGAGAAGCCGAGGTCAAAGCTCTCGTAGCGGCCGGGCACGGTCGTGCCCGAGGACAGAACCACGCCGCGGCGGCGGTCGAGCAGGTTGATGAGATCGTCGAGCCTGTTGGCGCCGCCGGTGAACTGCTCCGCCACACGCGTGATCGCGAGACCACCGCGGGTCACGTACTCACTTCGGGCCGGGAGGGCAAAGACTGTCCTGTTCATGTCGTCCTCTTACGAAACTTGCCGAGGGAACGCCACACAGGACAAACGATCAGGCCGCCGCACTGCGTGGCGACCTTCGACGATTTTGAGAAATGAAATCGCACCGGCCACCTCTTTAGGAGGTGCGCCACCAAAGACGGGCTGGGCGGACGGCGGTGCTCATGGGGCCGATACTCACCATGGCGCGGGGACGGCGTCAAGGGTGGCCCCGGCGCCGTAGCCCGGATGGAGCGTAGCGCAATCCGGGGTTCGGCCACGTTGAGACGGCCCCGGATTACGCTTCGCTCCATCCGGGCTACGGGTTGGTTAAGCTGCGCTGTTGCCGCCCAGATGATTTGCGAAGAACTTGATCGCCCTGCCCCAGGCGAGCTCGGCGGCTTCGCGGTCGTGCACGGCCTGGCGCTGCTCGTTGACGAAGGCGTGTTCGGCGTCATAGCGGAACAGCTCCAGCGACTTGCCGGCGGCCTTCATGCCGTTTTCAAAGGCATCGACCAGTTGCGGCGTGCACCAGTCGTCCTTGTTGGCGAAATGGGCCTGGAGTGGGATCTTCACGTCGGCGGGCTTGGCCGCCTGCTCCGGCGGGATGCCGTAGAATACGACGCCGGCCGCAAGCTCCGGAATCTTGGTCGCCCCGATGATGGTGACGGCGCCGCCGAGGCAGAACCCTGTTAGCCCGACCTTGGCGCCGTTGCGCGACAGGTATTGCGTGGCGCCGCGCACGGTCTGCGTGGTGGCGTCCATGAAGTCGAGCGAGTTCATCTCCTTACCGGCGGCGTCCATGTCGTGATACGGCACCACCTTGCCCTTGTAGAGATCGGGCGCCAGTGTATCGAAGCCGGCGAGCGCAAAGCGGTCGCACAGGCCCTTGATCTGGTCCGACAGGCCCCACCATTCCTGGATCACGACCACGCCCGGCGCGTTGCCGCGCGCGGCGTTGGCGAGATAGCCCGAGGCGTCCTTGCCGTCCGGGCGCTTGAAGGTGATGGCGGTTCCCATGGTGTCCTCCGATGAGTTTCTGGGGGAGCGGTTGGCGGTATTTTGGCGTTTGAGCGAGCGATAGGCAATCGCGCCAATCAACACACGCTCGTGTCCAACAAAAAAGCCCCCTTGCGGGGGCTCTTCATTTTCGTCTCGATCCACTCAGTGGGAGTCGGACCAGACCTTCTTCTTGGTGAAGTACATCAGGCCCGCGAAGATGATCAGGAACACGAACACCTGGAAGCCGAGGCGCTTGCGCGCTTCCATGTGGGGTTCGGCGGTCCACATCAGGAACGTGGTGACGTCCTTGGAATATTGCGCGACCGTGGTCGGCGAGCCGTCGTCATAGGTCACCTGGCCGTCGCTGAGCGGCTTCGGCATCTTGATGGCGTGGCCCGGGAAGTATTTGTTGAAGTAGGAGCCTTCCGGGATGGTCACGCCCTCAGGCACCTTGTCCTCAAAGCCCTGGAGCACCGCCGCGACATAGTCCGGGCCCTGCTCCTGGTACTGGGTGAAGAAGTCGAAGATGAACCAGGGGAAGCCGCGGCCGTAGGAGCGCGCCTTGGTGATCAGCGACAAATCGGGCGGCGCCGCACCGCCGTTCGCCGCGCGGGCCGCCTGCTCGTTCGGGAATGGCGAGGGGAAATAGTCTGCCGGCCGGCCCGGGCGCTCGAACATGTCACCCGCATCGTTCGGGCCGTCCTTGACCTTGTAGTCGGAGGCAAACGCCGCCGCCTGCGCCACCGAATAGCCGGGGCCGCCGGCTTCCGCGAGGTTGCGGAACGCGATGTAGGACAGGCCGTGGCAGCTCGAGCAGACCTCCTTGTAGACCTTCAGGCCGCGCTGGAGCGCGCCGCGGTCGTACTTACCGAAAGGGCCGGAGAACGACCATTTGTTGCCCGGCGGCCTGTCGCTGCCTTCGGAGGCGCGAGCGTCCTGAAGGCTGCCGAGGAACAGCGCGCCGGCGGCAACGAGCGCGATGGCGACCGAGGCCACCGCCTTGCCGCCCTTGGCCAGGATCGCCTCCGAGATCGAGTTCGGCACCGGCCGCGGCGTCTCGATGCGCGAGAGCAGCGGCAGCACGATCAGGAAGTAGGCGAAATAGCAGACCGTCAGGACCCGGCCGGCAATCACGTAGATGCCTTCCGGCGGCTGCGCGCCGAGATAGCCGAGCAGGATGCAGACCGCGACGAAGATCCAGAAGAACTGCTTGGCCAGCGGCCGGTACTTCGACGACCTGGTCTTGGCGGCATCGAGCCAGGGCAGGAAGCACAGGATGATGATCGCCGAGAACATCCCGATCACGCCTGCGAGCTTGTTCGGGATCGAACGCAGGATCGCGTAGAACGGCAGGTAATACCATTCCGGCACGATGTGCGGCGGCGTCACGCCCGGGTTCGCCGGAATGTAGTTGTCGGCGTCGCCGAGATAGTTCGGCATGTAGAAGATGAACCAGGCGTAGAGCAGCAGGAAGCAGGCGACACCGAACCCGTCCTTGATGGTCGCGTGCGGCGTGAACGGCACCGTATCCTTTTCCGTCTTCGGCTCGACACCGTCAGGATTGTTCTGGCCGGCGACGTGCAGCGCCCAGACGTGGAGCACGACGACGCCAGCGATCAGGAACGGCAGCAGATAGTGCAGCGAGAAGAAGCGGTTCAGCGTCGGGTTGCCGACCGAATAGCCGCCCCACAACAGCGTCACGATGCTCTCGCCGACATAGGGAATGGCGGAGAACAGGTTGGTGATGACGGTGGCGCCCCAGAAGCTCATCTGGCCCCACGGCAGCACGTAGCCCATGAAGCCCGTCGCCATCATCAGGAGGTAGATGATGACGCCGAGGATCCACAGCACCTCGCGCGGCTCCTTGTAAGAGCCGTAATAGAGGCCGCGCAGCATGTGGACGTAGACCGCGAAGAAGAACATCGACGCGCCACAGGCATGCATGTTGCGCAGCAGCCAGCCGTAATTGACGTCACGGACGATTAGCTCGACCGACTTGAAGGCGAGATCGGCGTGCGGCGTGTAGTGCATCGCCAGGACCACGCCGGTCAGGATCTGCATCCCCAGCATGAAGGAGAGGATGGCGCCGAAGGTCCACCAATAGTTCAGGTTGCGCGGGGTGGGATAGACGACGAAGGAGGAATGGACGAGACCGATGATCGGCAGACGTCGCTCGATCCATTGCAGGGCCGGATTGCTCGGCTGGTAGTCGGATGGTCCGCTCATGATGCGATCCTGAGGAAATAGTACGACGAGACGGCGCGAAGCTTCGGGCGAAGGCCCGAAGCTCAGCCGATCTGGATTTTGGTGTCGGAAACGAATTGGTACGGCGGCACCGGCAGGTTCGCGGGCGCGGGCCCCTGGCGGATGCGGCCGGACGAATCGTACTGCGAACCATGGCAGGGGCAGAAGAACCCGTCGTAATTGCCCTCATGAGCGATCGGGATGCAGCCGAGATGGGTGCAGATGCCGATCACGACCAGCCACTGCTCATGGCCCGGCTTGACCCGGGCCTCGTCGGACTGCGGATCGGGCAGGCTCGCCACGTTGACGGCGCGTGCCTCGTCGATCTGCTTCTTGGTGCGGTGGCTGATATAGATCGGCTTGCCGCGCCAGAACACCTTGATGTCCTGTCCCTCGGCGACCGGGGTGAGGTCGACCTCGATCGGCGCACCGGCGGCGATGGTCGACGCATCGGGATTCATTTGAGAGATGAAGGGCCAGAGCGCAGCTGCGCCCCCTACTGCTGCAGCTGCCCCCGTTGCAACGAATAAGAAATCACGGCGTGTCGGATGGTCCGCCGAAGACGCTGTCGTCACGATTCCAACCCTTTCTTCTTATGCTGCCGACGGAACCGTTCCGGGAGCCCCCGAGGTCCCCAAAACAGTGTGCCGGCGCCCGCGGCCCCCCGCGGCGGCAGAACTTCACTTGTCCCCACCGAAACAAGGCGAAAACAGCAGTCCAGAATCGTTCTATTGGCACCCTTGCCGGGCGAGCGCAAGCCCGCTAACGGCGTGGGGGCGTGCAATGCACGAATTCCGCGGCCGGCGATGTTTTATTGAGACATTTCCGGCCCGCACCGACCCCGATACAGCCCATGCAGATCGCGCTTTTCCAACCCGACATCGCCCAGAACACCGGCACGATTCTCAGGCTCTGCGCCTGCCTGGGCATGGCGGCCCACATCATCGAGCCGGCAGGCTTCCCGTTCTCCGACCGCTTGTTCCGCCGGGCGGGAATGGACTACCTCGATCATGTCAGCGTGACCCGCCACGACTCCTGGTCGAAATTCGAGGACTGGCGTGCGACACAGGGCTACCGCCTGCTGCTGTTCACCACCAAGGCCGCCACCGATTACCGCGATTTTCATTACCAGACGTCGGACATCCTGCTATTCGGGCGCGAGAGCGCCGGCGTCACCGACGCGGTGGTCGAGGCTGCGGATGCGCGGCTGGTGATCCCCATCACGGCGGGGCTGCGGTCGCTTAATGTCGCCATGACCGCGGCGATGGCCGCAGGCGAGGCACTGCGGCAGCTCCGGAACCCGCAAGTTTGAGATGTTGAGGAGAGACCATTGAGTTACGCGGTCAAGGAAATCTTCCTGACCCTGCAAGGCGAAGGCGCCCATGCCGGGCGCGCGTCCGTGTTCTGCCGTTTTGCCGGCTGCAACCTCTGGAGCGGCCGCGAGGCCGACCGCGAGGAAGCAACCTGCAAATTCTGCGACACCGACTTCGTCGGCACCGACGGCACGCTCGGCGGCCGCTATGCCTCGGCCGCGGAACTCGCCGACACCATCGCCGCGCAATGGACGGCAACCACCGACAACAACCGCTACGTGGTGCTCACCGGCGGCGAGCCGCTGCTCCAGGTCGATGCCGCGCTGATCGACGCCCTCCACGCACGCGGCTTCGAGATCGGCGTCGAGACCAACGGCACGATTGCGGCGCCTGAGGGGCTCGACTGGATCTGCGTCAGCCCCAAGGGCGGCAGCGAGCTCGTCCAGTGCCGCGGCCATGAGCTGAAGCTGGTCTATCCGCAGGCCCTCGCCGCCCCCGAGACCTTCGAGAGCCTCGCCTTCGAACGCTTCTCGCTGCAGCCGATGGACGGACCCGAGGTTGCCCAAAACACCGTGCGTGCGATCGACTATTGCCTGCGCCATCCGCAATGGCGGCTGAGCGTGCAGACGCATAAATCGCTCGGCATCAGATAGGATTGGTTTTCGAACAGATGTGGGAATTGACGAAATCGTTCCGCTTCGAGGCGGCGCACTCATTGTCGGGAACGACCTTTGGCGCCGCGAGCGAGGAGATCCACGGCCACTCCTTCCGCGCCGAGGTGACGTTGCGCGGCACGCCCGATCCTGCGACCGGCATGGTGGTCGATCTCGGCCTGGTCCAGCGCGCCATCGAGGACGTGCGGCTCACGCTGGACCACAAATACCTCAACAAGATCGAGGCGCTGGGCACACCGACGCTGGAGAACCTCTCGCGCTTCGTCTGGGAGCGGCTCCAGCATATCGGCAAGCTCACCCGCGTCAGCATCCACCGCGACAGTTGCAACGAGAGCTGCACCTATTACGGTCCGCAGGGGTGAAATTCGTAGGGTGGGCAAAGCGCAGCGTGCCCACCATCGAGCTCTACGATGAAGATTGGTGGGCACGGCGCCAGGGCGCCTTTGCCCACCCTACGAGACCGGTTTTGGAATTGGATATGGACGCTTCAACAATCGAAGACCGCAAGAGCCGCGCCCGCGCCTGGTTCGAACGCTTGCGCGACGACATCTGCGAAAACTTCGAGCGGCTCGAGGACGACGCGCCGGAAAGCCTTTATCCGGGCGAGGCCGGGCGCTTCAAACGCACGCCCTGGCAGCGCACCGATCATACCGGCGCGCCCGGCGGCGGCGGCGTGATGTCGATGATGTCCGGCCGCCTGTTCGAGAAGGTCGGTGTGCATTGCTCGACGGTGCACGGCGAATTCGCGCCCGAGTTTCGCGCCCAGATCCCGGGCGCGGCAGAGGACCCCAAGTTCTGGGCCTCCGGCATCTCGCTGATCGCGCATCTGCGCAATCCACACGTCCCCGCCGTGCACATGAACACCCGCTTCGTCGTCACCACAAAAGCCTGGTTCGGCGGCGGCGCCGATCTCACCCCGGTGCTCGACCGCCGGCGCACGCAGGACGATGCCGACGCGCTCGCCTTCCACGCCGCAATGAAGGAGGCCTGCACCGGCCCGAACGGCGTTGCCGACTACGACAAGTACAAGAAATGGTGCGACGAGTATTTCTACCTGCCACACCGCAAAGAGGCCCGCGGCATCGGCGGCATCTTCTACGACTGGCACGACAGCGGCGACTGGGACGCCGACCTCGCCTTCACCCAGGACGTCGGCCGTGCCTTCCAGAAGATCTACCCTGACATCGTCAGGCGCAATTTCGCGAGCGCCTGGACCGCTGAGGATCGCGAGGAGCAATTGATCCGGCGTGGACGCTATGTCGAGTTCAACCTGCTCTACGACCGCGGCACCATCTTCGGGCTCAAGACCGGCGGCAACGTGGACTCGATCCTGTCGTCGCTGCCGCCGGAGGTGAAATGGCCATGAGCACCACGATGCCTCCGCTGCCGCGCGCCATGCTGATCGACATGGACGACACCATCCTGTCGGCCTACGGCCGGCCCGAAATCGCCTGGAATACGATCGCGGAAGAATTTGCCGACGAGCTCGCGCCGCTGCCGCCGCAGCAGGTCGCGACCGCAGTTTTGGCCTTCGCACGAAACTTCTGGGCGAATGCGGAAGCCGCGTGGCGGATGAAGCTTGGCGAGGCACGGCGGCTCACGGTGCGGGGCGGCTTTGCCGCGCTCGCCGCCGACGGCCACCGCGCCCTCTCCGACGATCTCGCCGATCGCCTCGCCAACCGCTTCACGACCTATCGCGAAGAAGCGATCTTCGTGTTCCCCGGTGCGCATGATGCTATCGACGCGTTCAAGGCACGCGGCGTCAAGCTCGCGCTGGTCACCAACGGCGCCGCCGACATGCAGCGCGCCAAGGTCGAGCGCTTCGAGCTGACCCATCGCTTCGATCACATCCAGATCGAGGGCGAGCACGGCTTCGGCAAGCCCGAGGAGCGCGCCTATCTGCACGCGATGGAGGCGCTGGGCGTCACCGCGAAAGACACCTGGATGATCGGCGACAATCTGGAATGGGAGGTCGTGACGCCGCAGCGCCTCGGCATCTATTCGATCTGGATCGACGTGCATGGCGACGGCCTGCCCGAAGGCTCGGCCGTCAAGCCCGACCGCATCATCCGCTCGCTGACCGAACTCGTGCCGGACCCGACCTAGCCAAGGCGCGCAACCAAAAACATCGAAAACAACCCCATGCACAGTAGCCGGCTGCTGCAATTTCAACAGCTTGCCGCAAACGCAATGCATTGCTGATTTTACGAAATCATTTGACGCGTCGGGCAAAACAGGCGCATGATGCCATCATCGCCGCGCCCGGGACGGAAGAGCCCCTGGTGACCTCGGGCGATCCCCCACTCGAACCTCTGCCATCGACCTTTCGGCAGTCTGTGCAAGCCGCAGCGAATTCACGGGTCCCATAGCCCGTGATCGGCCTGTCATGACGGCTTGCTAGCCTCCCCTCTCGTCGATCAACCCCGAAAGGACCATCCATGGAACTGAAAACCGGCGACGTCGTGATGCTGAAATCCGGCGGCCAGCCGCTGACCGTCGCAGAGGTGAAAGGCGACGACATCCTCTGCCTCTGGATGGGCTCGGAAGGCGATCTGTTCCGCGAGACGCTGCCGCTGGCCGCGCTCGACCGCCTGGAAGTGGAAGACCACGACGAGGATGAGGACGAAGACGAGGATGACGAATAGGCACGCCTAAGCGACCTGCGATCGCGAGAAAGGGAGACCTGAAGCCTCCCTTTCTTCGCGTCTTCAGATCCGCTGATCAGAAGCGATAGTTCACACCAACGCGGGCGATGTCGAAGCTCGGCTTGATATCGACGTGAGTCGCGATGACGCCCGTCAACCCGGCCGGCGATTGAAGCGAGCCGGTCAAGTTGTAGCCTTTCGTGCCGAAACCCATGTGCAGATACTCGCCCTTGACCGACCACCCTGTCCCCAGAGCATATTCGAAACCGCCGCCAACCGCGTAGCCGATCAGGACGGCGCTGTCAGAAGCGCTCATGGAGCCCAGCGGTCCCAAGGTTGGCGGGAAGAGGGCAGTGACGATACTGCCCGTAGCGTTCGCACTAACCTTGGTATCGGCCAACGCAATACCGCCGGTCGCGTAGAGCAACGCCGGCCCAAACGCATAACCCACTCGGCCACGGAAGGTCGCATACCAATCGGTGCTGACGGAAGTACTGCCGCTGAAATTGCCGCCGATGGAGACGGGAACACCAATAGCCGAGTTGCCGGTGCTGGCCTTTGAATTGAGATACTGCCAATCAGCCTCGATGCCGAGCACCGTCTGCTCAATCTGCCAGTTGTAGCCGCCCTGGACACCGGCGGTGACCCCATTACCGTTGCCGGATACGGGGTTGAAGCCATAGATGCCCGAACCGCCATTCGAGTTCACGATTGTCCCGGTGGCGTTCGACGCACCGTAGCTGCCCCAGCCATAACCAACGTTGCCGCCGATATAGAATCCCGTCCAGTTGCCCACCTGAGCGGGAGCCTTCGACGACATACGGACCGGCGCCAGATCCGCAGCCTGGGCCGTGATCGGGCCGAGAGCGACTGTCGACAGCAATACAAGCGAAAACTTCCTCATTTCAACACCCCCCCTTATTGAGCCGCACTGGCGGCCTGCCAATCATCATGAAGCAAAACCAACGCAGCCTCAAAGCGCGATTGAATGCGCGAATCAGATCGCCCAATCGTTGCGCTCGGAGCCGGCGACTCCCTTCGCTGCTCGGGGCGGACAATGCGACGCCGTGTCTGCTCTGTTTGGTGAAGCGGACCTCGAGGGACTGCCTCTCGCTGGTCGGCTATGGGTCAAAGTGGTCTATCGGCTTATCGCGCGGAAATGTCCGCTGAGGGCCACGAGCGGGCACCGGGGCGACGGCACGCGGCGTTGGCAATCGGGATAAACTTGCCTTTCACCATGGCTAGCGACCACTGTGGCGCCGACGTATCTCCCTGCTAGAAACTAATACCCACACAATCGGAGCGAGAGCAATGAGGGCGATGGTTTCGGCGATGGTCTTTGCCACGATCTCTTCATATGACGCCGCCCATGCCGATTCCAGCACGGCCTCTGCGGCCCGTGCTCCTCAGAGCGCTAAGATGCTGGATAACATCTTGCAACAGCCTCGTACTTCTAAGAGTGATGAAGTTTTCCGGAAGAGCGCGCCGCCACCGGGGACGGTGCGGTTGAGCAATAGGGCTTTAGCGGTTGTAAAATCCTTCATGCACGGGGTGCGCCGTGCGATGCCCGAAGGCGATCAGATCGCGTGGATTGGTTGGGTAAAAGATCAGGCGGTTAAAGGGCCGAACGACACCAATTGGACAAGTCATGGCGCGGGCTGGGTCCTTGGTGCGTACCCACGGGCTCAAGTACCACCCGACATCATCGACACGGTTCGTGGTGTAGAAATTGTGTTCACGACCAACGATGATCCATCATCACTGACGGGAAAGACCATCGACGTAGCCAATCATAAGTTCTTTGTGCACGACTAATTCGAAGCAGAAGGCCCTATCTAACCGCCATAAAACGGATCTTGGCCATCTCGAGTTTAAGCATGCCGAAAACGCGTATCATGTATATCGAGAATAAATCCGCGTCGCTGAACGGACCGGCGCGGATTGGTCGCGTCTCGTTCTCGAAAACGGGCAAATCTATCAGCTATGGAGGGCGCACTTTCCAAAGCCTGAAAGGTAGTGGCTTCAAGGCAAACCACTACGACGTTGAGACGCGAGAAAGATTTTGGATTTCGGGTCCGCGAAAAGATGGCAAGGATCGCCTCTATGCTGACAGCTCCGCGGCTGTCGAAATCGACCCGGACGTTGCGGAGGAATACTGGCGCGATATCAGGGAAGCGCGCTCCGAATGAGTTCCGCGAACGGCACGGTCCGGCGTCGCGCGCAATCAGCAGTCGTCTTTGGGGGCACAAGCGGTCTGACCTCGGATTTTTGCGGATAACGATCTCCAGGCTGAGCCTCTCCCGGCTTCCTAATCTAGGGAGAGGGAGCCCGTGCCAAGTGCAAGGCGGCCTCAACGCCGCCTTCCAGGATCTGCTCCGCCTGCGCAGCGTTGGGCACGGCCCGCGCGAACTGAAGGGTGCCCACCATGAGGCCGAAGATGGCGGTCGCGCGGCGGCGGCTCGCTGATGCATCTGCGTCAGGAAGCAGTACGGCTAATGTCGCAACGTAGCCTCGCAGCCCTTTCTCGTAATCTCTCCTGGTGGACAGGGGCTGTCGGGCGATTTCGGGGAGCAACGCCGCCGAGGGGCATCCGCCCGTCGGGTCTTCGAGGTGAGCGCGGTTCAGGTATCTCCGGATCGCGCCCTCAAGGTCCAGGCCTCTCCGCTGATCCTCATCGAGGCGATGTTGCTGGTCGTCGAGCGCGCTCGCCAGCGCCTCGCGAACGAGCGCGTCTTTGGATTCGAAGTGCGGAGAGAATGCGCCTTTGGTCAGGCCGGCCTCGTCCATGATCCCGGCGATCCCGGCGGCGGAGATGCCGTTCCGGCGCATGCACTTCGACGCCACATCGATGATGTGCCGTCGCGTCGCCGCCTTATGACCTTTCTCGAAGCGCATCTTCTCTCCTCTCCACAAATATCCCGCGGCCCTTACGCTGCGGCCGCTTCCAGCAAAGCTTGGAGGTCGCGATCAAGTTGCTGGGCCACTGGATCGACATTATCGCTGCCAAGCCGACTGAAAACGGATGCTGGTCGATCACGACGTTAGATCGCACTCGACTCTGCGCCCAAGATGCCTTCGATGCCGCGGGCAAGGTTTAGAAGCCGCCGGTCGCTCCCTAAGGGGGCATCCAGCTCAAGCCCAATCGGCAGCCCCGCGCGAGACAAGCCAACAGGAAGGCTGACACCGGGCAACCCCACGCTGCTTGCCGACACGGTGTGGTTCGCCAAAGCGAGGTAGCTAACTTCCTGTCCCGCGATATGGACGGTCGCCTGCTCCTCGATCAAAGGCGCCGTGCAGGGCGTGGTCGGTTGCAGAATGACCAGCGCCCCATGAGAGACGAACGCCGTGTTGAGCCGGCGCTGGATTTCCGGCCGGCTCACGTCGAGCGCAGTCTGATAGGCCTCTGCCGAGGTAGCACCTGCACCACCCGGCAGTACGATGTGCGCCCACGCCTGCCGAAGTTGGGGCTTAAGGCCCTCGTAAATGGCCTCGAACGTGGTCGGAATGTCATGGCGGTGAAGAAATTCCGAAATTTCGCCCATCGTCTCATGAGCGAAGATGCCCCATGTTGCGGTTTGGACAAGGGAATTGAAATCGTCGCCAAGATCTACTTCAACGATCTCGGCGCCGGCGTCCTGCAAGCGCCGAACCACCTCGCGGAAGCGGGTCTCGACTTCCGAGTCCACCAGATCCAGGAACTGTCGCGGCGCGAAGGCCAGCCGGGCACCCTTCAGGCCGTAGCCGCCGTTGGATAACTCCGCAGCCTGTTCACCGGTCACGACCTGATCCACCAAAATGCAGTCCTCGACGTTTCGGGCGAACACGCCCGTCGTATCGAGCGTATGGGAGATCGGCGCAACGCCGTCGCGTGGCCAACGTCCAGTGGTTGGCTTGAAGCCCACGACCCCACAGAACGATGCGGGGACCCGGATGGACCCAACGGTGTCACCGCCCAAGGACGCGGGAACGATGCCGGCGGCCACGGATGCGGCGGAGCCGCTCGAGGAGCCGCCCGACACGCGATCTCGTGCGTGCGGATTCTTCACCTGGCCGTAACGTGCGTTGTGACCGGTCAAGCCGTACGACATCTCGACGAGGTTATTCTTGCCGAAGACCAAAGCGCCCGCCCCCTTGATGGCCCGGACGGCGTCGGCATCTTCGCGCGGCACGAAGTGAGCGAGACCTTCGACGCCCAGGCTGGTAGGTAGCCCTTTCGTCAAATAACTGTCCTTCACCCCAAGCGGCACGCCAAGGAGCGGGGCCGCCGATCCGGCCGCACGCGATTTGTCTGCGGCCCTTGCGGCCGCCAGCACCCCAGCCTCGTCGATGGTGATGAAGGCGTTCAGCTCGGCAAGCGCTCGGGCGCGCTGTAAAAGCGCCGCGGTGTAGGCCTCCGAGGTAATGTCGCCGTTGCGAACCGCTGCTGCAGCGGTTGCGAGCCCAAGCGAGTCGACATCTGTGGTTTGTCGCGATGCGATGTGGCGTGAGGCCGTGGTCGTGTCGTCCATGAAATCCTCGCTGGGAGCTGTTTGGCGGCACCCGGCCGCCGCCCAACAGCGGCTCAGCTTGATGCCATTACGGTCATAATATTAAATTACGATCGTAATTCAATAGAAATGGCGGCTTCGCTGGGGACACATGAGCGTGAGGTGCCGATGGATTGCGGGCAATGATTGGTTTCAACGGCGATTTCTGCTTTGGGTCACAAGCCGGCATCGACCCAGAGCGCTGGAACGTCTGCTAAGGGGCTAAAAGGCGACATGCGGCCTGTGGAGTCGGCACCGCTCCTCGCCGGGTGGCGGCCAGCTCAAAGCTCGGAGACCAATTCCACCAGGATATGACGCAGCCACGCATGAGATGGATCGTGATCGTAGGAAGCGTGCCAGAGCAGTGAAACAGCTACGTCCTGCAAATCCACCGGAGGCTGGCTCAGGCTAAGCTTGAGTTCTGTGGCGAACAACCGAGCCAGCCGCGCGTGCATTGTCACGACGACAGGTGCGCGTGCCACCAAGGCAGGGACAGTGAGGAAGCGAGGCGTGGTCAGGACAACCGTCCGCCGCAATCCTAGTTTCTCAAGGGCGTCGTCTACCACGCCGCGCACAGTCCGGCCCGGCCGCAGGCTCGTGAGAACATGAGGTAACCGCACATAATCTTCGAGCGAGATTTTGGCGTCGGTGATGCCCGTTATCTCCGCGTTGAACATGCACAGATAGCTCTCGTTGAACAGCAGACGCCGCTTGTGGTGGATCTGGCCCTGAGGAAAGACGTCATAGCCAATAGCGAGGTCCAGTTCGTCGGCATCGAGATCATCCAGAAGTCTCGACGAGTCGATGTTGTAGAGGCGCAGATGGACGCCAGGCGCAACCTTGCGCAGGCGTGCGAGGAGAGCGGGAAGGACCAGGATTTCCATGCTGTCCGGGAGTCCGAACCTGAAGGTCCGCTCTGCCGTCGCTGGATCGAATGCGTCGTCGCGTGAGACAATCGTTTGGATTTGAGACAGCGTAGCCCGCACCGGCTCTACCAGCATCACTGCACGAGGAGTGAGGCGCAAGCCGTCGGGCCCGCGCGTCAGAAGCTCGTCGCCGAACAGGTCACGCAGGCGGGCGAGGTTGTGGCTCATCGCCGACTGACCAATGCCTACACGGCCCGCAGCTCGCGTGACGCTACGTTCGCGAAGCAAGGCATCGAGGTGAACCAGTAGGTTTAGGTCGAGATGGCTTAGATTGACGGCATCGATACCCATCATCGATCCAATCTGTTTGATCAATGAACATAGGCCGTCCATCTTATGTGGCAAGGGAACGGAGGGCATGGCCCACCGCCCAGCTAAAGGAGATCAACATGTCAATCCGCAGTAGCCTTTTAGCCGCCACACTAGCCTTAGCCGCTTTTGGAACCGCTCATGCAGATAGCCTCAGGCCAATTCAGGCAAAGAGCATCGATCTCGGCGGGGTGTCCGGCGTCGCCTACTACACCGTTGAGCGCGATGGGTTCCATGTCGTGACGACCCTTGCTCAGGGCGAGACGGGAACGCCAATCCGCGTGGTCTCTGTTCTTGCGCCAGGCCAAAGCGTTGTTCTCTCAACGTCCCAGCAGCCACGTGCGCTTGAAATCAGCCGGGCGGGCAACGAAGTGTTGGTCCGCAAGGCGGCGCCCGTCACAAATTAAGGTTCGAGCCTAGCGGGCGCGGTAATTTTCGGCGCCCGCTCTAACCCCGGAAGGCGTCAGGCGGCCCCTCATGCCGGCGATGGTGAAGCGCACCAGCAGGTGATAGCTCGCCAGCATCGGCGTCGGACCCGGTGGCGAGATCAGCCGAGAGTCTTGCGACGTTCCGCGTCGACTTGAGCTCGCCATTGCTTGACGAGATCGCGTCGGCGACCGGGATAGCGTTCCGTCCTGAGCTTGATCTTTTCTATCCGATCCGCCCGGAATGAGCGGAAGTCCTTTCTCATTTCGCACCAGCCGGCAATGATGCGCCGGGAATCGAAAAAGCCGACGCCAATTGGCCAGATGATCCGCGTGGTCTTCGCGCCTTGCGGGTCGCGATACACAATGGAAAGCTTGTGTTGGTCGCGCATCGCTTGCCGCACGACGCGAAGGTCGACGGCTTCGGGCTGCTTCGGCCTGCGCCCCACATGAAAGGCACTGTCGTCCAGCTTGTGTTGCAGCTCCGAGGGGAGGACCGCGCCAATTTTAGCGAGCGCGTCACGCGCCGCCAGCGCGAACTCGTCATCGGTCTGGCGAGATACCCATTGGGCGCCCAGCGCCAAGGCCTGGATTTCCTGTTCCGAGAACATCAGGGGAGGAAGGAGGAAGCCGGGTTGCAAGACATAGCCAAAGCCAGGCTCACCGTCGATTTGTGCGCCCAAGCCCTGCAAGTCGGCGATGTCGCGATAAATCGTTCGCAACGACACGCCCGCCTCAGCCGCAAGGTCGTTGCCCGACACCGGGGTGCGGTGCCGCCGCAAGATCTGCATAAGGTCGAATAATCGTTGGCTCTTCGACATAGACCAAGTCTAGCACGAATCCTGCCAAAAAATGGCAGTAGGCATCGCGGGCGACGGGCGGCGGGGCTTTACTGGCCCGGACGGCATTTACATCGCTACCAGAGCCTTTCCGGCAAGCTTGCGCCCGGCTTCAAGCGCCGCGATGAGCGGGATCGCATCGTTCAGACGCACGGTCTCAGCAACTGGCAAGCGCAGCTTTCCATTCGCCGAAGCGACGGCAAGGCCGTCAAGGATATCAGCCCGCGCGGTGCAGACGATCGGCTTGAGTTTCCGGTTGAAGATCGCACGGATGAACTTGATTGGCGCTGGATTGATATCGAGATACACGCCGCCTTCGCGAAGCAGGCCAACCCCGGCAGCAACCGCCATCGTTCCCGCCGTGTCATACACTACGTCGAAGCGTTCACGGATCTTCGACAGATCGGTGGCCCGATAATCGAAGAGAGGCTGGACGTCCAAGTCACGGGCTCGCTGCATCGCCTGCGCACTGCATGTCCCCGCGACGGTCGCCCCGAACACCTTTGCGAGCTGCACCGTGGCCTCGCCGACAGCACCGGTGCAGCCGTTGACGAACACCTGGCTGCCGGATTTCAGGCCAGCCTTGTCCACGAGGCCGTTCCATGCGGTGACCCCCGGCGTAGCCAGGCAAGCCGCGTCCTCGAACGAGACCGAATCCGGCCTCCTGGCGACGAAGGCTTGGGGGGCTATGACGGCTTCGCCAAGCGCGCCGCCATGCTTTATCTGCGCCATGCCGAACACGGGATCGCCAATTTTGAAGCGCGTGACGCCAGCGCCGACAGCGGTCACGATGCCGGAAAAATCGCTGCCCATGGCGCGCGGAAATTTCTTCCCCGTCACCATTTTGAGATAGCCATTGCGCACCTTCCAATCGATGGGATTGATGGCGGCGAACTTGACCTTGACCGCGACTTCGCCGGTCCCCGGAGCCTTCAGCTCGAAGGCTTCGAGCTTCATCGTTTCGGGACCGCCGTAACTGTCATATTGAATCCGTTTCATGGTCGATCGCGCCTTAGTGCGGTTGGACGGTCGCCGTGTAGGCGGCGAACGGAGCCGCGTCGTAGATCACTTCGGTCGATGCGATCTTGCCGTTCTTCACCTTGAGGAGCTCCGCGACGACGGCGTTGGCAACCGGATGGGTGTCCGCGCTGTAAACGACGACAGCCTGCTCATCGTCGCCGTAGGCGACGAGAACCGTGACCTTCTTGATCATGCGGGCGAAACCCTCGTGGAATTCGCGAAACTTCTGCACGCCGGCGATCCGCCCGCGCGGCGACGTGCAAACAACGTCGTCCGCCGACACGGAAGTAATCGTATCCACGCTCCTGCTGGCGATGGCCTCGATGTAGGTCTTGGCGATCTGCAGCGCTTGGCCGTTGCTTTGGGTTTTCATCGTCTTCCTTTCAGTGAAAAATGCCCTGAAAGAAGACCTAGCGCAGGCCGGTGACAGATTCTGGCAGTAGGAAATCGGCGCGGCTATAGGCGCCTTCGCGCCGCGACCGGCCTGCCTCCCCTGTCCACTGCCCCGGACCTCGCGCTCCGCCAACCTTCATTTGAATGATGACGAGACAATTGGTCGCAACCACTTTCCACCGAAAGACCTGAATGAGGTCGGGAGAGATGAGCACCTGTCCAGCATGCGGCAGTGGATCAACTGCCAAATTATTCGAAGTGACCGCAGATCAAGCCTCTCGATCCTTCGTCAGTCCGCGCCAATATCCGGATCGCTCTCGAAAGTTAATAAGCCACCTGTCGCTGCTCTGGGGCCGCGACAGCTGCGATATCCGCAAATGCGCCGATTGCGGATTCGGATTTGCAGATCCGTTCGTCGCGGGCGGCGCCGAGTTTTATAACCTGGCCGCGCCGCATCCCTCCTATCCAACCATGAAATGGGAGTATGCGAGGACGATCGAAGCGCTGAGCGGCCTCGGCACTGCCGGAAAAACGGCGATCGATGTCGGGGCCGGGTTTGGCTATTTTCTCGATCACATCAAGGACAAACTCTTTCACGCGTCCGACATTTACGCTGTCGACTACAACGAAGCAGCGCAACAGGCATTGCAATCGAAAGGCTACAAGACCTTTTCGGTCGACCTTCGAGAGGATGGCTTCAGCCCGATGAAGGAGGCCTTCGACATCATCTTCATGTTTCAGGTGTTCGAGCACATGGACCGGGTGGATGACGTCTTCGCGCGGTTGAAATACCTTCTCAAGGCGCAAGGCTCTGTCTTCATCGCCGTGCCGAATGATATCCGAACACGATACATGGAGTGCCACGGATCGCTCATCGACATGCCGCCGAACCACATTGGCCGCTGGACGAAGGACGCGTTTGATGCGGTATGTCGACGACACGGCCTGCAATTGAGCATTTGCGAGCGGGAGCCATTCAATCTCCTGAAGTTCCTCAGGGAAGACATCGTAG
The DNA here is from genome assembly GCF_059512345.1 of Bradyrhizobium sp. Unk1. Lineage (NCBI taxonomy): Bacteria > Pseudomonadati > Pseudomonadota > Alphaproteobacteria > Hyphomicrobiales > Nitrobacteraceae > Bradyrhizobium > Bradyrhizobium sp. Unk1. Next base: position 33,103 of record NZ_JCAMOP010000022.1, on the reverse strand, counting down.
ACAGCTTTTTGCGCAGGGCAGAGAAACCGGGCAGCGTCAGTGAGTTCGTGCGCGGCCTGCCGCGAAGCAAAGCGCAGCGGATTGGGCAGGCTGTGATCGCACTTGCGCTTTCGCCATTACGCTTGCCGGCATGGGCCTACGCGGCCAGGAACTCCTCGACGCTCGGCAGTGCGCTCTGGGTGAAGATCGACAAAAGCGCGTGACGGGCGACCCCGGTCGAACGGGCCGCTCGCCGCCGCAGCGCCTGCTGGCTCATCACCTGCTCTTCGGTCTGATGGCGTCAACAGTTCCCTGTATGAAGGCCTGGAGTTTCCCGACGTCCCCTTCCGTCAACTTGCCGCTGAAGTCAGGCATGCCGTGGTCGCGGAATGGACCGTGGAAGAGGATATGCCTCAGATTGGTAATCTCTTCGGCGCTGACGTAGCCGAGATTGATGATGTTGCCGCCACGGCCGACGCCAGGCACGCCGTGGCAGGCTATGCAGGCCGCCGCGACATAGATCTCCCCGCCTTCCCTGATATCCCTCGGATCGTACTTCACACCCTGCAGCAGACCTTCGGTCCGATACTTGACGAAGTCCGGCAGCTTCGCCGTGCCGCCGAGTGCGTATGTGTAGATCGTTCCCGGATTCTGGTACTCGGTCGCGCGGTGCGTCAGGCCGTAGGAGCCGCCCCAGCCGACCGCAATCGAGATGTATTGCCTGTCGTCGACCACGTAGGTTGCGGCGGCCGCCACCGCGCCGGAGCCGGTTGGTCTTTCCCACAGCTTGGTTCCGTTTGCCGCGTCATAAGCGACGAAGCGGCCATCCGCCGTGCCCTGGAAAACCAGATTGCCGGCGGTGGTCAGCGTCCCGCCGTTCCACGGCGACACGTGCTCGACGCGCCAGACTTCCTTTTGATGCACCGGATCCCAGGCGAGCAGACGTCCGAATGGGGCCGACTTCGGAGGGTTGAAAACGAAACCGATATTCCCGCCCAGCAAGCCGCCGAGCTTGCCCGGCGCAGCAGCATTCTGCACGAACGACTTTTCCGGCGACAGATTGACCGGGATGTGCTGCGCTGGAAGGTAGACGAGGCCGGTCAGCGGATTGAACGACATCGGCTGCCAATTGTGAGCCCCGTCCGGTCCCGGAATCGACTCGTATTGATCTGCGTCGCGCGCGGCCGGCAGCTCAACAGGCCGTCCGCTGGAATCGTATCCCGTCGCCCAATTCACATCGACAAAATTCTTCGCCGAGATGAACTTGCCGTTGGTGCGATCGATGACGAAGAAGAAGCCGTTTTTCGGCGCGTGCAGGATCACCTTGCGCGCCACATCGTCGATCTTGATGTCGGCCAGGATCATCGGCTGGGTTGACGTGTAGTCCCAATTGTCGCCGGGCGTCTCCTGATAGTGCCAGACATACCGGCCCGTGTCGGCGTTGAGCGCGACGATCGAGCCCAGATAGAGATTGTCGCCTCCCGACGGGCTGCGAAGCTTGCGATTCCAGGGGCCGCCGTTTCCGGTGCCGACATAAACCATGTTCAGATCGGGATCGAACGTGATCGAGTCCCACGGCGCACCACCGCCACCGTTGACCCAATATTTGCCTGAGGGATCCCAGGTCTTCGCCGCGGCTTCCATCGAGGCGTCTTCAAATGGCTTCGACGGATCGCCGGGCACGGTGAACCAACGCCAGAGTTGCTTGCCCGTCTCGCTATCGTACGCCGTGACATAGCCGCGCACACCATACTCGGCACCGCTCTGACCGATCACGACCTTGCCGTTGAAGACACGCGGCGCGCCGGTGATCGTGTAGGAATGCTCATGATCGATCAGCGTGTCCGTTTCCCAGATCTTGGCCCCGGTCGCGGCATCGAGCGCGATCAGGCGCCCGTCATAGGCGGCGACGAAGACCTTGCCCTTGTAGAGCGCGAGGCCACGGCTGACGGAGTCGCAGCAGCCCCTGTAGCCCTTCGACCGGTCAACGCCTGGATCGAACGACCAGATTTTTTTGCCGGTCCGCGCGTCAATGGCATGGACAACGTTCCAGGGTGCCGGCTGATACAGGATGCCGTCGACGACGAGCGGGGTTGCCTCGATCCCGCGCGATGATTCAAGATTGTAACTCCAGACGAGCCCGAGATCCCTGACGTTGTCAGTGTTGATCTGGTTGAGCTTGCTGAACCGCGTTTCGGCGTAGTCGAGGCCGACGGTCGGCCAATCCCTGGATGTTTTCGTATTTGCTTTGATGAAGTCGCTGTCGACTCTCGAGATATCCGCCTTGATGCGGTCCTGCTTCGCGTCGGTCCCGGTCTGCGCCCATGCACTGGAAGGGAGGGAAAGACCCAGGAGAGCAGGAATGAGAACAAGAGCGACACTGATCTCACGGAAGGCAATCTGAATCCCGGACCGATCGCTCGACGTTTTTTCAGGCCAATGGCACTCTGCGTTGGGGCACTCTGCGCTGGATCGTTCCATGCCTCACCTTCCTCCGTGCATGTCGAGACCACGATGCGTGCGCATGCCTGCGCCCGCTTCCGTTGATATGAAGCCTCCAACCTGCCTCGACGGTGCTACCGAAGCATTTCAGTCCTGACATGCCCGATTGCAGTTGTAAGAAAGCGTCCACGACCGTCATCGGCGAAATGCCGTAGGCGCCGAGCGCGGTCGTCGGCGCCGCACGGACGAGCACGATCAGCGCACGGCGGCAGTCGGCATAGCGCAGATAGGCAATGGCGCGGTTGAGATTGGTGAAGATCGCGGAGATCGCGATGATCGGCACGGGCTGGGCGCCGACCAGCGGCACCAGCACCAGCGGCATCAGGGCGCCGGTCGCGCGGGATCAGTCCAGGGCACTTTGAACGTCGCGCGCCCGTCTGAGGTCAGCCGTTTCGGCTCCTTCGTCGAACCAACGGAGGATTGGTTCTAACAGAGCGCGCGCCTCGTCAGGCCTTCCCTGCGTCCGCCAGAGCTCTGCGAGGCTTGTGACGGCGCGTAGTTCCAAGGATCTGGCGCTTTGACCACGCGCCACCTCGATAGATTTCTTGAGATGAAGTTCAGCCTCTCTTGTCCTCGATGGGTCGCATACGAGAAGAAGCTGCGCGTTCTGCCGATGCAACTCTGATTCCCATGACCTGCCTGTCATGTCACCCATATCGGCCAGGGTTCCTTCGACAATCGATAGCGCGCTTTGGATGTCGCCCGCCTTGGCGTGCAGGTCCGCCAGCCAGCTGGTCATCATCGGAAGCATGAAGCCGACACCCTTCCGTCGCGCTTCGCCGAGTCCCAATGCCATGTCTTCCTGGGCCTCTCCGAGCCGGCCTAGTTCGCCGGCTGCTCGGCCTCGAGAAATTCTCGACAAGATTGCGTATAGCGAAAACCGCTGCTCCTGCGACATTTGAAAGCTTTTCTCGGCGCTTTCGAAGGCGCGGCCGGCCTCGCCGCGCAGCAGGTGCACGACAGACGTCATGTAATGCGCGAACGCTACGGTGTAGGGGTGGTCGAGGTTTTGCCCCAAAGCAAGCGCTTCCGAAACGCGGGAAAGGGCTTGATCCGGATAGCCCAGAAACCACGAGTCCCAGGACAGCAGCAGAAGTGAAGCCGCTTGGGGTTCCACCATGTAAAGATTGGATAGGGGCTGTTTTCCTTTGCCAACCGAGAGCTTGATCGATTCCTTGAAATGGTCCGCTGACGATTGGAAGCTTCCCATCGTCAATAACGTACTGCCCATCACTCTATGAGCCACCATCAGCGGCACGGGTTGGGACAATGCCCGGGACCGTGACAGGAACTCGCCGGCCAGGCGGAGCGCATCGTCATTCTTTCCACCCATCCAGAGGTGCCCCCACAACCCAAACAGGGCCTGGAAATACTCAGGGATATCGCCCAGCTGCAGGCATAAGGCATGAGCTCGCGAAAACGCTTCGCGGGTTTCCGCGGAGGCATACCCCTGAACGGCGATAAGCGGTATTCCCAACGCCAATTGGATGTCGATCTCCTGTTTGATCCGCTCAGGCGTTTCCGGCAAGGCGTCCAGAAGCTGAAGGGCCTTTCGAAAGCTGGCAATCGCTTCGACGTTGGCGGAATGCGCGAGCGAGCGCTGCCCGGACTCGAACCAGCAACGAATGGCCGATTGGTGATTGCCTGCCTCTTGATGGTGATAGGCCAGGACCTGGGGTTGATTTTCGGCGAGCTCCGAAAAATCATGCTGCAAGACTGCCGCGATGTCCGCGTGTATCTGCTGCCTCTTGCTCCGAAGCAAGGAGTCATAGATCGCGTCGCACAACAGCGCATGCTTGAAGGCGAAACGAAGGGAAGGCGAAATGCCGACTCGATAGATGATGTCCGCCTGTTCGAGCAACGAGAGGGCCGACAGCATGTCGTCATCGCCCATTCGTGATGCGGCCGACAAGAGATCATAGGAGAACTCGCGCCCAATCACGGCCGCAATCTGTACAAGTCTGCGGCTCGGCGCAACGCGGTCCAGCCGCTCCATCAATGCATCACTCAGCGTGTCCGGAACCCTGAGTGACGCCAGCTGTGGTGCGCGCTCGAAACCGCCTCGGGTTCGTGAGGGCGCGCTCATCATGCTGCTCGTCAGTTCTTCGACGAAAAGTGGCACGCCGTCGGCCTTTGCAATAATTCGGTCGAGCACCGGTTCGGGTATGCTTCCTCCCTTCAAGATGTCCCGGATCATCGCCTTGACTTCGGTGAGCGACAATCGCGTGAGCGAGTGCATGGTGGCGTTCGCACGCGTTATCCAATTGGGACGAAACTCGGGTCGGCACGACACGATCAGCAGGACGCGGGCGTGATCGATGCCGCTAATGATCGATTCAATCAGCTCAAGTGACGATGGATCCAGCCAGTGCGCATCCTCGAGGATGCAGAGCGTGGGGCGCTGGACAGAAAACGCCAGGATGATGTCGACAAGCGTGCTTATCGTCCTGTTCTTTATTTGCTGCGGCGTTAGACCGGATAGTTCCAGGTTATTCTCCAAAGGGATTGATAACAGCTTGGCAATGAGCAAGACCGGCTCTTTGGAGTGATTGATTGATCGCGGAAGGTAATTTGTAAGTTTGACAAGCTTGTCTGTCTCGGCGCCGCGAGCTGTTAATTGGGCCGCTTGTTCGATCTGACTGATCACCGGATAGAATGCGCTTTGACTATGGTAGGGCGAGGACTGATGGTGCAACAGAACGTGTGGCTCCTGCTGAACATGCGATATCAATTCGTGGAGGAGCCTTGATTTGCCGACCCCGGGAATACCCGAGAGCAATATGACCTGGCCCTCGCCTTCTTTGACCTTCCGCCATCTATCGAGCAGCAAGCTCAGTTCGGTTGAACGTCCAATGAGCGGGGTAAGAGAGCCCGTATGCGCAGCGTCGAAGCGGCTGGCGGAATGTTTGGCGGAGAGCACGCGATACACGTGAAGCGGCTCACTCAGGCCCTTGATTTCATAGAGCCCGACGTCCTGAAAATCAAACGCTGCCCATACCAGACGCTTCGTCGATTCCGAGATGAGCACCGTATTGGGAGCGGCAAGGGTCTGTAGACGTGCGGCGATATTGGGCGTCTCCCCCACTGCGTCCATCGACCACGTACCACTATCTCCAATCTCACCGACAATGACCGGGCCTGAGCAAACACCCACGCGACAATTCAGGGCGACCGGCCCTGAAATCTTCGTAATTCCGAACGCAATTTCCAGACTGGCGTGAACAGCGCGAACGGCGTCATCCTCGTGTGCGTAAGGCCAGCCGAAAAATGCCATCACGCCATCGCCGAAATAGCGGGCGACCTCGCCGCCATAGCGTGCGATTGCGGCGCTGCACTGTACCCGATACACGTCAATGAGCTTTTGGAGATCCTCTGGATCCAACTTCTCCGATAGCTGCGTAGAGCCTACCAGGTCACAGAACATCACCGTGATCTGGCGAAACTCGGCTTCGCGATGTTTGTCAGGAGGATGTTTGTCAGAAGAGGGTGACACCACGGCGGCGCTTGCAACCGCCGTCGGCGTGCCGGCGGGCTGGCGCGCGGCTGTCAATGCCTTGATGGCCGTCAGCAGCTTCTTGCGGTGACCTAGAGACGATACTCCCAGCTTTTCGAGATCATCCTCCGTCAAATCCGGCAGGACCGAGAAGTCGATGTGGTTTTCAGCGAAGGTTTTGGCGTAATGGCCTAGACCGTGGCTCCCCAGCCACTCAGCCAAGTCGGTGATCGTTGTCCTCGTCATTGCAGAGGTCCTCGCCTACTGCCGTGGTCCATCAGGGAGCTGAGCCTCGGACCTCCATGCGCGGCCTTCGTCACCTGAACATAGGAAACCTTCTCCGGCGGACGACATCATTTTCCGCACGCGACACTAAATGAGCGAGCGTTATATCAGCGTTAAACGAGCGTTAGATGAGCGCTCATTCAACTCCGAAATTTTCCCTATTCGGTGTCGAGGCGCAACCGCAGCTCGGCGCGAGGACGCCATACGCCGGTGCCATACCCCGCTACCCGCGGCGCAGTCGCGCGCCCTGATGGCTTGAAGCGCAATCGTCCTGTCACCCTATCGGGGACCGGGCCTCCATTCTCGTCCGTCTCGCCAAGCCGGACCGGCGATGGACGATCGCGCTGTTCCGCTCACGCTGCGGGCCGTCGAGCACCCCGCTTTTCACCCTTCAAGGGATGTGAGCGGCGACAACAGGGGAGCGCCTCTCCAAGCGCCTGCTCAAGCTCTTCGAGCATCTCCGCATCGGATTTGAGAAGCTCGTGATTATATCCCTTCGCCAGAATCACTGCCGATTCATACGTCTCCTGAACCACCCTGATACGATCATTCGCGGGAAGGGAGGCTACGAATTTGATGGTTTCTTCGACGTGATTGGCCTCGCTTCCGAGGGAGCTGTGACTTCTGAGGAAGCGGGTCGCATCAGTGTCACCCGGACAGATCGCCTGCACCTTCTCTATATCGCTCTGCTGCTTCAGCGCCGCGATGCGCTCCAGGCAGTACGAATAGCCGATGCAGCCGATTGGATAGTCCTGGACGCAAAGTTCGTCGAAGCGCTTGCAGAGCGGCTTGATGCCCTCTGGAATGAAGTTGGCGACGAGGCGCTCGCCGGGCGCACCCAGCGCACGCAGGTCCTTCAGCGCGAGCCGGTCGTGACCGGTTTCCTCGCGTGCACGCTCTTCCAAATAGTCTGCAACCTCGGGCCTCCCCAGCTCGTTGAAGCGCCGGGCGGCGCGCCGGAGGTTTCGAGGCGTATCGACTGAGGTGTGATACGCGCCCACCAATGCCACGATATAGCCGACGAGCGTCGGCTCAGGGCGCGCGAGGTTCTTTTCGATTCTGGTAAATCCGAGATTGATCGCGCCGTCGAGCAGCCCGATCGTGCTGCCCGCTGAGCCCACACCTGTCATCGGTGCAGAGAAGGGATCCATGTTTTCCACCGTACCGCCAGGGGCATGAAACCAAACCTCTCCCGACTCGCGAGCGATGATCGAAGTATCGCACGCGACGTTGACCCACTCCGTGACCTGCAGTGTCATTCGAACCTCCACTTTCGCGTGAACGCCCGTTTGTTTTCACTGGGATGCGACAAAAATTCGCGCCCCAGCCAGAGACACTCTGTCGCATCCGAGACGGATTGCGATACCGCTAGATTCCGTTCGGCGTGATGGCCATCAGCAACTTGGCCGTCTCGAGCAGAGGCTGCCCAAGAGTCGGACGTGTGGGTCTCGGCAGCACCAGAACGACCCCGACGGTTCTTTCGAGCCCTGCGTCTGCCAAACTGAACCCAGCATCGAACTCGTCTTCCGTGATGACGATGGGTTTCTCCAAATAGATGCCCCGAGCCGCAAGGGCTGCTTTTGCTGCAGTCGAGCGCGCCAGGTACTGCGCCATGGATATCGTACCCGTACTGGGTGTGATCAGGGGATTGTTGGCGGGACCTGTCCATATATCGACGATCCACTGTGCGAGGACGTCACTTTGGTACGAGAAATCAGCTACCTTATCTTCCAAATCGTCCTTCGCAGTGCCCATCTCGTCCGCGAAAATTCCGCGTTTTTGCTTCTTATTTGGTCCTGCCGCGTGCGCCGCTACGGGAAGCATTGCGCCGCCGGCGGCTCCTGCAAGGAACCAACGCCGATTGAAATTCGGTTGTGGCTTGATGTGCGAGGCCATAATCAATCCCTCCCTGCTGAAATCAGTTCGGTGTCTTACTGCCGCACTCGTACTCTAGTTGTAAGTTTTCTTCCTGACAAGGCTGCTGCTCCACTGCCCAATTCAACCCGCACAGACGATGGTTTATTTGAGCGAACAATTGTGAGTACGTCCTATCGACTTTGCCGCATCAAAGCCTCCATGCCGACGCTCACGGCGCGCCGCTGTTTCGAGGCATGATGAAGATCACGCGCATTGCCGCATGCTGCCAGTGGCAAGCTCCTACGAGTACACGTAAGGCGATTGAAGATTATACCGCCTCTGGTCTGGATGGTTTGCATCATTGCGACTGCGGCACAGCATCAACATCCCTGGGTCACACGGTCGGTACTGAGGACTTCTGCGGCTATTCGCGTCAGTCATGATGTAGCGAGCATGCCGGCACATGATCCGCAGGCTTGTTGCGACCAATTCGACGCCAAGTGTGATTGGGCCATTGTCCTGCATTTGCAAATGTCAGCACCGTTGACCTGCCTTGGAAAAGGCACCACATCCGCGCCGCAGGTGAGAGAGAGCTACGGGGTCATAAGCCGCCGATGACGGCTAAGCCGGGCGACTTCCGGTTTGTGCTCGGAAGCCGACGTCCATGAGCACGAGGTTCGATTCACGGTCTAGCCGCGAACGCCAATTGGACCGGAGCCATCTATGCGATCAGCGACCTTGCCGCCGCCGAGATCATCACCAGCCCGCCGGTGATGACAGCGACATCGAGGATCGCCGTGTGGATGTGCACCGGCATCCGCTCGACGAAGGCTTTTGCCAGAAACGCGCCGGGGATGGCGATCGCGCCGATCAGCAGCGCGAAGGCGAGCACTTGCGCATTGACGGCGCCGGCAAGGCCGAACACCGAGATCTTGATGAGACCGGTGCCGAGCGAGATCATCGCATCGGTCGCGATCACGGCGGCGCCTTCGAGGCCCGCGGCCATCAGCGGCGAGAGCAGGATCACGCCGGAGCCCGAGGTGCCGCCGACCAGCACGCCATAGCCGACCGAGCCGGCGGCAAGGCCGGTGTCGCCGATCCTGACCTGGCGGCGGCGGAGCACGCGGCGCAGCGGCACGCTCAGGATCAGCATGGAGCCGATCACGAGTGCTGCGCCCGCATTGGTCAGCCGCGTGTAGCCGTAGGCGCCGAGCGCGGTCGTCAGCGCCGCACAGGCCAGCACGATCAGCGCGCGGCGGCGATCGGCATAGCGCAGATAGGCGAGCGCGCGGCTCGAATTGGTGAAGATCGCGGAGATCGCGATGATCGGCACCACGGGCTCGGCGCCGACCAGCGGCACCAGCACGAGCGGCATCAGGGCGCCGGTGCCGTAGCCGGCGAGACCACCGATGATCGAAGCAAACAACGCCATCAACGCGACCAGCAGGAGCTGAAGGACCGAGATGTCGGCGAAGCCTGAGACGATGTTCAATTTCTCTCGTCGCGGCTGACGCGTGCCGCTGCTTGATCGGCGATGGAAGCGAGCGCGGCTTCCTCTAGGGGAAAATCCGCCGCAAGCCAAGCGTCCTCGGCAAGCGTCAGCACATGCCCGAGCGCGGGTCCTTCCGCCATGCCCCGCGCAATGAAGTCGGCGGCGCGAAGCGGAAATTTCGGCGCAGTCCAGCGCTGCGGCAACTCGGCGAGCGCACGCCAGCGCGACGATCCGACGTCGCCGCCGTCCCGCGCCCAGCCGAGCAACACGCGATCGTGATAGCGCTCCGCGCCGAGCCGGTAGAGCAACCGCCGCGCATTGGCCTCGTCCTTGGTGGCGAAGCGCCACCAGCGGTGCCCCATCGAATCCAGCGCCTTGCTTTCCGCATTGGAGAGCCTCAGGCGCGTGGCGACGCGCTTGGCATCTTCGGTCACGGCGACCGTCAGCGCGGCGAGCCGCCGCGTGCTGCTTGCCGGCAAGCCAAGCTCGCCCTCGATCGCGATCATGGCCGACAGCGGCCCGGTATAGACGACGCCTCCGCTCAGCGCTTGCAGCAACCCGCCATCCGCCATCGCGCGCGCGGCATCGGAGGCACCGTGAGCGACCAGCAGCTTCAGCATCTCCAAGCGCACCCGCTCGGCCGACAGGCTCGCAAGCCCCGCACGTCCCCGGATGCAGGCGAGATAGCCGTCGCGGTCGGGCTCGCCGGCCCCGAAGGCGGCGTGGATGCGGAAGAAGCGCAGGATGCGTAAATAGTCCTCGGCGATGCGCTGGTCGGGATCACCGATGAAGCGCACGCGCCGCGCGGCCGCATCCGCGATCCCGCCGACATGGTCGTAGACGACACCTCGCACATCGGCCGACAGTCCGTTCATGGTGAAGTCGCGGCGCTCGGCGTCCTTCACCCAGTCGCGGCCGAACGCGACCCTGGCCTTGCGGCCGAAGGTTTCGGTGTCCTCGCGCAACGTCGTGACCTCGTAAGGGTGTCCGTCGATGACGAGCGTGATGGTGCCGTGGTCGATGCCGGTCGGCACGCTCTTGATGCCGGCAGCCTTGGCGCGGCGGATCACCTCGTCGGGCAACGCGGTGGTTGCGATGTCGATGTCGCCAGGCACGAGACCGAGCAACGCATTGCGCACGGCGCCGCCGACCACGCGCGCTTCCTCGCCGTCGGCGTTGAGCAGTGCCAGGACGCGCGCCGTCCCGCCGGAGGTCAGCCAGGGCGCATTGGCGAGTAACGGCTCTGCGCTCATGGTCCAGCCCCTATTTTTCCACGCCCGGCACGAGCCTGCCGTTCTCGACATGGGCGGGTACGTAGGTCGAATCCGGTGCGGCGCCGGAGAAATGCGCGAAGCCGATCAGCCCCGCGATGACTAGCACGAGCGCGGCCAGGACCAGGCGCGCGACGACGGTGACCGGCCAGGATGATCGCGCGAACAGGCCGGAGCGGGTGGCGGCCAGGAACAGCGCATAGACGGCAAAAGGGATGAGGAAGATTCCGATCTCGGTCAGAGCCGGCCGGATCATGATGAGTAGATCCGCTCATACAGCACACGCAGCATTCCGGCCGTCGCACCCCAGATGTAGCGTTCCGCGAACGGCATCGCGTAATAAAACCGCTCCATGCCGCGGAATTCCTTGCTGTGCACCTGGTGGTTCACCGGGTTCATCAGGAAGGATAGCGGTACCTCGAAGGCATCATCAACCTCGGAATGGTTGATGGTGAGCTCGAAGCCGGGCCGCACCTTGGCGACCGTCGGCAGGATGCGGAAGCCGAAAGCGGTGCCGTAGAGATCGAGGTAGCCGATCGGCTCGACGAAGTCTCTGGACAGGCCGACCTCCTCCTCGGCCTCGCGCAAAGCCGCATCGAGCGGCGAGGCGTCGGTCGCGTCGATCTTGCCGCCGGGGAAAGCGATCTGGCCGGCATGGTCGTTGAGATGCGCCGAGCGCTGCGTCAGCAGGATGGTCGGCTCGGGACGGTCGACCACGGCGATCAGGACCGCAGCCGGCCGCACCGGCTGCTCGCGCGCGACGATCTCGAGCATCTTGTCGGTGCCGGGATCGCCCGAGGCGGGGATGATGTTCGGATCGTAGAGGCCGGGCGGCACCTCGAAGCCGAGCCTCGCCGTGGATCGGGCGAAGAAATCGGCCGCGCCGATCACGACCGGACCGCTCTTCAGGATAGGCTTGTTCAAAGTGCGGCCCTCACCTGCTCCGCGTCGGCCATGGCGAAGAATTCGCCGGCCGACTCGACGCCGAACATCGGCTGGCCATCGACCATCCGCTCCTCACCCATGTCAACCAGATCGTAATAGAGCGCCCGGGTGACCTTGGCCCAGAGATCGGCGCGGACATGCAAGTATGGCGTCAGCCCGCCCTCCCTGGCCTGCTCGAAGCGCAGCCGGTGCGCGGCATCGCAGGTGACCCAGTCGTCGACATTGGTGCGGAAGCGGAGCACGCGATGGTTGTCCTCGCCGTCCTTCTGCATCTCGACCGCCATGAACGGCGCGTCGTCGACGCGAATGCCGACTTTCTCCACAGGCGTGACGAGAAAATGCTTGTCGCCTTCGCGCTTCAGGACCGTCGAGAACAGGCGAACCAGCGCAGGGCGGCCGATCGGCGTACCCATGTAGAACCAAGTACCGTCGGAAGCGATTCGGATGTCGAGATCGCCGCAAAACGGCGGATTCCAAAGATGCACCGGCGGCAGGCCCTTCGTGGCGCCGTCGGCATTGGCAGCACTTTTGGCGGCGGCAGTCAGCCCCTCAAGACCTCGATCGGCGCTCTGCCCTTGGTTCGCCATGGTTTGCCCTGACTTTGTCCGTTGGCACGATTGGTGCAGGTTTTACGTTGTACCCGGGTGCGCGGTTCCACACCGGATTAGCCCGGTGTGGAGGTCGCCACTTCGTGATGCCCTACATATCCCTAAGCCGATAAGGTGGGGATAGGTTAATTCAACGAATACATGGCCTTCCTGCAAGTCTAGCATAGGGCCCATGTGCGACTTGTGATGATCTGACGACGCAAGCGGGCCGCGTGGCGGACTTTAAGGAGCTGACGGATGGCGGAAAGTGTCGAGAAACTGGAAGACGGAATCGTCCGTTCGGCCGAGCAGGTGTCGAGCCAGATTCGCGCGGCGAAAGACGCAATCGCGTCCGTCATCTTCGGCCAGGATCGGGTGATCGAGAACACGCTCGTCACCATCCTCTCCGGCGGTCATGCGCTGCTAATCGGTGTGCCCGGCCTCGCCAAGACCAAGCTGGTCGAGACGCTCGGCGTCACGCTGGGTCTCGATGCCAAGCGCATCCAGTTCACGCCCGATTTGATGCCGTCGGACATTCTCGGCGCCGAAGTGCTCGATGAGAGCACCGCCGGCAAGCGTTCCTTCCGCTTCATCTCCGGTCCCGTGTTCGCGCAGCTGCTGATGGCCGACGAGATCAACCGCGCCAGCCCGCGCACGCAGTCGGCGCTGCTCCAGGCGATGCAGGAGCAGCACATCACCGTCGCCGGCGCGCGGCACGACCTGCCGAAGCCGTTCCACGTGCTCGCCACGCAAAACCCGCTGGAGCAGGAAGGCACCTATCCGCTGCCGGAAGCCCAGCTCGACCGCTTCCTGATGGAGATCGACGTCGACTATCCCGATCGCGACGCCGAGCGCCGCATCCTGTTCGAGACCACGGGTGCCGAGGAGACGCTGGCGAGGGGATCGATGAACGCAGATGCGCTGATCACCGCGCAGCGGCTGATCCGCCGTCTGCCGGTCGGCGATTCCGTGGTGGAGGCGATCCTGTCGCTGGTCCGTTCGGCTCGCCCGGGCGAGGAGAGCGGCGAGACCGGCAAGTTCATCGCCTGGGGTCCCGGCCCGCGCGCCAGCCAATCCTTGATGCTCGCCGTGCGCGCACGCGCACTGATCGACGGACGCCTGGCGCCCTCGATCGACGACGTGCTCGACCTCGCCGAGCCCATATTGAAGCACCGCATGGCGCTGACGTTCCAGGCGCGCGCCGAAGGCCGCACGATTCCGGACGTGATCAAACAATTGAAGGCTCGGATCGGTTGATGGTCGCAGACAACGGGCACACGGCGAAGGAGATCATCGCGATCCGACGTGCCGATGGCGAAAGCCGTACGCTCGCCGCTTCGCTGCCACGCCTGGTGCTCGAAGCCCGCCGTATCGCCGCCAACGTCATCCACGGCCTGCACGGAAGGCGCCGCGCCGGCTCCGGCGAAAACTTCTGGCAATACCGCCGCTTCGTCTCCGGCGAGCCGGCGCAGAACGTCGACTGGCGCCGTTCGGCGCGCGACGACCATCTCTATGTGCGCGAGCTTGAATGGGAAGCCTCGCACACGGTCTGGATCTGGCCCGACCGGTCGCCCTCGATGGCCTTCGCCTCCAAGACCGCGCGCGAATCCAAGCTCGAGCGGACGCTGATCGTTGCCTTCGCGCTGGCCGAGCTGCTGGTCTCGGGCGGCGAACGCGTCGGCATTCCCGGACTGATGGCGCCGACCGCGAGCCGCAGCGTCATCGACAAGATGGCGCAGGCGATGCTGCATGACGATGCGGACCGGCTGAGCCTGCCGCCGTCCTTCGTGCCTTCCGCGCTCGCCGAGATCATCGTGCTGTCGGATTTCTGGTCGCCGATCGCGGAGATCAAATCCACGCTCGCGGGCCTGTCCGGCTCCGGCGCGCATGGCACGATGGTGCAGGTGGTCGATCCCGCCGAAGAGTCGTTCCCTTATTCCGGCCGCATCGAGTTCGTCGAGCCCGAGGGCTTCGGCGTGATCACGGCGGGCCGCGCCGAGACCTGGGCGCAGGACTACACCGCGCGGCTCGCGCTGCACCGCGACCAGATCCGCGCCGAGACCAGCAGGCTCGACTGGCTGTTCACCACCCATACGACCGACCGCTCCGCCGCCGAGCTCTTGCTGTTCCTGCATGCAGGCATGCAGGTGAGCAAGTCGGGCAACCGCACCACGACGATCAAGGTGGGGCCGGCCGCATGATGGGATTGCCGCTCGCCTTCACCGAACCGCTGCTCCTGATCGGCCTCGTCAGTCTGCCCGTGCTGTGGTGGCTGCTGCGCGTGATACCGCCGCGGCCGCGCCGCATCGAGTTTCCACCGACGCGCCTGCTGTTCGACATCGCACCTCGCGAAGAGACGCCCTCGCGGACGCCGTGGTGGCTGACCGCGCTGCGGCTCCTGGCTGCGGCCCTCGTCATTTTCGCCGCCGCCGGCCCGATCTGGAATCCGCAAACAGGCGCCGCCGGCAGCAAGGCGCCGCTGATGATCATGTTCGACGACGGCTGGAGCGCCGCATCGCACTGGGATGTCAGGGTCAGGGCCGCCGACGAGCTGATCGCCAATGCCGACAACGACCGCCGCGCGATCGCGCTGGTGCCGCTGTCAGAGCCCAATCGCGACATCACCCTGATGCCTGCGGGTGCGGCGCGCGTCGCACTGCGCCAGCTCGCGCCAAAGCCCTACTCGATCGATCGCGTTGAAACCCTGACCGCCATCGACCGTTTCCTGAAGGCGACCGGCGACTGCGAGATCGCCTGGCTGTCGGATGGCGTCGATACCGGCCGCGGCGAGGACTTCGTGCAGGGCCTTGGCAAGACCATCGGAGATCGCAGCCTGACGGTGTTCGAAGGCGGCACGTCCTCCCCGCTGGCGCTCGTCGCCGCCGAGAACGCCGCCGCCAAGATGACGGTGAAGGTGCTGCGCACCGACAGCGGTATCGCCGTCGGCACCGTGCGCGCGCTGGACCAGAAGTCCTCGCCGATCGGCGAAGCGCGTTATTCGTTCGGCCCGCAGGACAAGGAGACCGAAGCCTCGTTCGACCTGCCGGTCGAGCTGCGCAACGACATTACGCGGCTCGATATATCGGGCGAGCGTTCGGCCGGCGCGGTGCAACTGCTCGACAAGCGGTGGCGCCGCCGCGCCATCGGCATCGTCACCGGCACGACCAGCGAGACCGCGCAGCCGCTGCTGGCGCCGACCTTCTACCTGACCCGTGCGCTGGCGCCGTTCGCCGACGTGCGGCTCGCCGACCGGGGCTCGCCGCAGCAGGGCATCACGCAATTCCTCGACCAGAAGCTGCCGATGATCATCCTCGCCGATGTCGGCACCGTCGCCCCTGAAATCCGCGAGCGTCTCAACGCCTGGATCGACCAGGGCGGCGTGCTGGTGCGTTTCGCCGGTCCAAGGCTGGCCCAGGCCGAGGACGATCTCGTGCCGGTCAAGCTGCGCAAGGGCGGCCGCACGCTCGGCGGCAGCCTGACCTGGGAGAAGCCGCAGCATCTCGCCGGCTTCGCCGCCGACGGCCCGTTTGCCGGCGTCGCAGTCCCCAAGGACGTCACCGTGAACCGCCAGGTCCTGGCCGAGCCCGACGCGGTGCTCGCCACCAAGAGCTGGGCCTCGCTGGAAGACGGCACGCCGCTCGTCACCGGCGAGCATCGCGGCAAGGGCCTGGTCAGCCTGTTCCACGTCAGCGCCGACATGCGCTGGTCCGACCTGCCGATGTCGGGCACCTTCGTCGAAATGCTGCGCCGGGTCGTCGACATGTCCGGCTACACCGCCAAGCCAGGGCCCGGGGTCGCGGGCGAGGCGAGCACCGAGACGGTGGCGCCGCTGCACATCCTCGACGGCTTCGGCGCGTTCGGGCCGCCGCCGGCCACCGCGAAGCCGCTGCCCGCGGATTATCGCGACCGCGCCACGCCTGATCATCCGCCCGGCTTCTATGGTCCGGCAGAAGGACCGCTCGCCGTGAACACGCTCGCAGCTTCCGACCGCATCGCCGCGCTGAACACCGCAGGCCTGCGCGCCCGGCACGCGACCTACACCAATGCCGAGCCGCGCGACCTGCGCGGCTGGCTGCTGTCGACGGCGCTCGCGCTGTTCCTGATCGACGCCATCATCGTCGCGGTGCTCGGCGGCGGAATCGCCGCGCTGCTGCGCCGGCGCGCCGCGACAGCCATGATCGTCTTCGGGCTGGCGCTTGCAGGCCTGGTGTCGCTTGCGCCCGCGCCGTCGCACGCCGATGGCGCCTCCGACGAGTTCGCCATGAAGGCGGTGTCGCAAACCCGCCTCGCCTATGTCGTGACAGGCAATGCCGACGTCGATTCCATCGTCAAGGCCGGCATGTCCGGTCTGACGCAATTCCTGGCGCAGCGCACCGCGCTGGAGGCCGGCGATCCCGTCGGCATCGATCCCGGACGCGACGAGCTCGCCTTCTTCCCGCTGATCTACTGGCCGATCGTGCCGGGCGCGCCCAAGCCGCCGCAGGATGCCATCAACAAGATCGACGCCTACATGAAGCAGGGCGGCACCGTGCTGTTCGACACCCGCGACGCGATCGAAGCGCCGCCCGGCGAGAACGGCGCCGCACAGACCCCGGGCATGCAGACGCTGCGCGAGATCCTGTCGTCGCTCGACGTGCCCGAGCTCGAGCCGGTGCCGCGCGAGCACGTGCTGACCAAGACTTTTTATCTGTTGCGCGACTTCCCGGGCCGTTTCAGCACCGGCCAGACCTGGGTCGAGGCCTTGCCGCGCGATGAGGACGACGACAGCGCGCAGCGGCCGGCCCGCGGCGGCGACGGCGTCTCGCCGATCATCATCACCTCGAACGATCTGGCCGGCGCCTGGGCGCAGCGGCTCGACGGTCAGTTCATGCTGCCGATGTCCGGCGGCGACGCCCGCCAGCGCGAATTCGCCTACCGCGCCGGCGCCAACATCGTGATGTACACCCTGACCGGCAACTACAAGGCCGACCAGGTGCACGCACCGGCCCTGATCGAACGTCTGGGGCAATAGGATCGACATGAATTACGGCATAGCGTTCACGCCGCTTGTTCCCGCGATCGTCCTGTGGCTCGCGCTCGCCGCGATCGTCGTGGTTGCGCTCGTGCTGCTGCTGGCGCGCGCGCGGGGCGCTGCCGTGCGCGTGGCCGCGCTGGCGCTGTTCCTGCTGGCGCTCGCCAATCCCTCCTTTACCCGCGAGGACCGCGATCCGCTCACCTCGGTCGCCGCCATAGTCGTCGACAAGAGCCCGAGCCAGAATTTCGGCAACCGCAATCGCGAGGCCGCGCAGGCGCAGGAAGCGCTGGTCGACAGCCTGAAGAAGATCAAGGGCCTCGAGGTCCGCGTCGTCGACGCCGGACAGGCCGATGGCGAGACCGACGGCACAAAACTGTTCGGGGCGCTGGCCACCGCGCTGTCGGACGTGCCGGTCGACCGCGTCGCCGGCGCGTTCCTGATCACCGACGGCCGGGTCCACGACATCCCGGCCAACACCGCCGGGCTCGGCTTCCAGGCACCGGTGCACGCGCTGATCACCGGGCAGAAGGACGAGCGCGACCGCCGCATCGCGATCACGGCGGCGCCGCGCTTCGGCATCGTCGGGCAGACCCAGACCATCACCTACCGCCTCGACGACCAGGGCGTCACCGGCGAGCGCGCCAAGGTCACGATCCGCAGGGACGGCGAGGTCCTGAGCGAGCGCACGCTGGGAAGCGGCCAGAGCGCAAGCGTCGACGTCGACATCAAGCACGCCGGCCCAAACATCGTCGAGATCGAGGCCTCGCCGCTCGCCAATGAGCTGACGCCGGTGAACAACCGCGCGGTCGTCGCCATCGACGGCGTGCGCGACAAGCTGCGCGTGCTGCTGGTCTCGGGCGAGCCGCATTCCGGCGAGCGCACCTGGCGCAACCTGCTGAAGTCCGACGCCAGCGTCGACCTCGTGCACTTCACCATTCTGCGTCCGCCGGAGAAGCAGGACGGCACGCCGATCAACGAGCTGTCGCTGATCGCGTTTCCGACCCGCGAGCTGTTCCAGCAGAAGATCAACGAATTCCAGCTGATCATCTTCGACCGCTACGCCCGCCAAGGCGTGCTGCCGATCGCCTATTTCGACAACATCGCGCGCTATGTCCGCGCGGGCGGCGCGGTGCTGGTCTCGGCCGGCCCTGATTATGCCTCCAACACCAGCATCTGGCGCACGCCACTGGATTCAGTGCTGCCGGCAGAACCCGTCGGCGTGACCGAAAAGCCGTTCTATGCGCATCTGTCGGAGATCGGCAAACGCCACCCGGTCACGCGCGGCCTCGAAGGCTCGGCCTCCGAGCCGCCGCGCTGGAGCCGGTTCTTCCGCACCGTCGACACCCGCAACGCGGTCAACCCGCCGGTGATGACGGGCGTCGACGGCAAGCCGCTCCTGTTCCTGTCGCGCTTCGGCGAGGGCCGCGTCGCGCTCTTGCTCTCCGACCACATCTGGCTGTGGGCGCGCGGCTATGAAGGCGGCGGTCCGCATCTCGATCTCTTGCGGCGGATGTCGCACTGGCTGATGAAGCAGCCGGACCTCGATGAGGAGGCGCTGCGCCTCCAGGTGCAGGGCAAGGATCTCGTCGTGGTGCGCCAGACCATGTCGGACAGCGTCCAGCCGGTCAGCGTGACCTCGCCGTCGGGCGTGTCGCAGGACCTGACGCTCAGCCCTGCCGATCCCGGCGAGTGGCGCGCCAGCCTGCCGGCCAGCGAGCTCGGCCTGTGGCAGGCGACCGACGGCACGCTGAAGGCGCTGATCAATGTCGGCCCGACCAATCCGAAGGAGTTCTCGGAAGTCACCTCCACGACTGAAACCTTGAAGCCGCTGACGCAGGCGACCGGCGGCAACGCCGTGCGCGTGGTCGACGGCACCAGCGTCGAGCTGCCGCGCATCGTACCGGTGCGCTCGGCGAGCGTCTTCGCAGGCGATGGCTGGATGGGCGTGCGGATGCGCGACGCCAGCGTCGTGAAGGGCGTCGGCGTGCTGCCGATCTTCGCCGGCCTGATCGGCCTGCTGCTGCTGCTCGGCGCGTTTGCCGCCACCTGGGTCCGCGAAGGGCGCTGATCTCCTGAAGCGGGATGGATGAGACTCGCCTAGCGCCGCGACGGCGGTGCGTTCCCTCCCCCCTCGCGGGGGAGGGCTAGGGAGAGGGGTGGCCCAGCAATAGGTGTCATCAGTTGTTAGCGATGCATCGAGCGCGGGTAGGCGACGGAAAGAGTCCCCGTCTGGCCCCCCCCTCCCTGCCCCTCCCCCGCAAGGGGGGAGGGAACGGAGAGAGCACCGCTGTTGGCCCAACTCGATTCGAATTCAACCCATCGCGCTAGTTGCCCGAACGACACATCGATTCGGCTGCCAGCGCGCATTGGTCCGCTCGCTGTTGACATCCGCTGATCTAAGCTGCGATGTTACATTATAACATCGCGAGATCAGGGGAATTGATCCCTGCGATGTGGGGTGGCTTTTCCAGATGAAGTGGTTCCGGTCGAATATCAGGCACGGCGCCCGGCTCGCGTTGTTCGCGATGCTGGTGCAGTTCGGGCTGACGTTCGGCCACAGCCATTGGTTCGCCCAGGCCGCTCCCTTCGCCCAGTCCTCGCTCCAGCAGACCGACGGCAGCAAGAGCATCGCTTCAATCGACCGCGCCGCGGTCGAGAGGCAATCGCCCGCCGGCCCCGACCGGGAGCAGCCGGGCGAGGACAATTGCGCGATCTGCGCCCTGGTCGCGATGGCGGGCACCGTCATGTTCGCGGCGCCGCCTCTCTTGCTGCTGCCGCAGGCGATCGACCTGCTCTACCGCACCCTAGACGCCGAATTCATCCATCTGAACTCGGCCGGCACGGCGTTTCAGCCGCGCGCCCCTCCCGCGTCCTGACTTCCAACAGCGCTTGATCACACCCGGCTCGCCGCTTTCAGGCGAACGCACGGGAGCAGTTGAAGTCGAATTCCGTCGCGCTGCGACGGCAGGCCGCCTCCGATCAGCACCAAATCTCGCGGACGGCGCCTGACTGGAATCAGGACCATGTCATTTGAATTGCGACGCGCGCAGCGTCTCGGTGGAGCAAGCCTGCTCCTGCTCGGCGCCGCCGCCACATCGGCGCTCGCCCAACAGCCGGTACAACAGCCTGCGCAAGATAAATCATCGACCGAGCTCCCCTCCGTCACCGTGACGGCGCCGAGCCCGATCGTGCGCAGGGTGGTGCCGACCCGCAGCCCGGTCCATGTCGCGCGCACCGGACGGTCGCGCAGCCAGCAACGCACGGCCGAAGCAACGCCGGCAGCGCCAGCGACGGCCGCCACGCCCCAGCAGGGCGTGCTGCCAATCGTCACCAACCAGTTCGCCACCGTCACGGTGGTGCCGAACGAGGAGATCCGCCGCGAGGGCGGCGGCCAGCTCGGCGATCTGCTGTTCTCCAAGCCCGGCATTACCGGCTCGAGCTTTGCGCCCGGCGCCTCCAGCCGGCCGATCATCCGGGGCCTCGACGTCAACCGCGTCGGCATCGTCGAGAACGGCACCAATGCGAACGGCGCCTCCGATCTCGGCGAGGATCATTTCGTCCCGATCGATACGCTCGCGACCAATCAGGTCGAAGTGGTGCGCGGGCCGGCCGCCTTGCGCTATGGATCGACCTCGATCGGCGGCGTCGTCAGCGCCACCAACAACCGGATTCCGGATGCGCTGCCGAGCTGCGGCACTCAGCCGTTCCAAAGCTATGGCATGCCGGTCAAGGCGCCGCTCGCGAGCGCCGCAACCTCGCCCTGCGTCACCGCCGAAACGCGCAGCGCGTTCAGCTCGGTCGATCGCGGCGTCGAGAGCGGCGTGCTGCTCGACACCGGCGCGGGCAACTTCGCCTTCCATGCCGACGTCTACGGCCGCAACACGACGGATTACGGCATCCCGAGCTACCCCTATTTGACCGACCAGACCCGGACCATCACAAACGGGCGCCAGCCCAATTCGGCGTCGCGCACGGACGGCGCCTCGATCGGCGGCTCCTACTTCTTCCAGGGCGGCTATATCGGCGCGTCGATCACGCAGAACGACTCGCTCTACCATATCCCCGGCATCGACGGCGCCGACCACAACACACGGATCGACGGTCATCAGACCAAGATCAACGTCAAGGGCGAGTACCATCCCGACGCTGCAGCGATCGACGCCATCCGCTTCTGGGCCGGCGCGACCGACTATCGGCACAACGAGATCGGCCTTGCCGATCCCGCCAATCCCAACACTGACGGCGTAAGGCAGACCTTCACCAACAAGGAGCAGGAGATCCGCACCGAGGTGCAGCTGATGCCGTTCAACGCGCGCTTCGCCGAAGTGACGACCGCGCTGGGCTTTCAGGTCGGCCATCAGGAATTGACCGCGCCGAGCCCTGACAATCCCGGCACGCTGTTCAACGGCCTGTGGGACCCCAACAACAACACCCGCGTTGCCGCTTACGCCTTCAACGAGTTCAAGTTCACGGAAGCAACGCGAGCGCAGATCGCCGGCCGCATCGAGCATGTCGAGCTGCACGGCACGACGCCGAACTTCCCGGCGGATTATCTACCCGACGGCACGCCGCAGGTGGGCATCGCACGCAATCCGTCCTTCACGCCGAAGAGCGGCAGCATCGGCCTGTTGCAGGACCTGCCGGGGGGTATGGTCGGCAGCATCACCGCGCAATATGTCGAGCGCGCGCCCAAGGCCGCGGAACTGTTCTCGCGCGGCGCGCATGATGCGACCGCGACGTTCGACATCGGCAATCCGAACCTCGCCATCGAGACCGCGAAGTCGGTCGAGGTCGGCGTCCGCAAGGCGACGGGGCCGTTCCGCTTCGAGGCGACCGTCTACTACACGCATTTCGACAATTTCATCTTTCGCCGCCTCACCGGCGTGATGTGCGACGACAATTTCGCGTCCTGCGGCACGCCGGGCGCCGAGCTGAACCAGGCGGTGTATTCGCAGGCCAACGCCAACTTCCGCGGCGGCGAATTCCAGTCGCAGCTCGACGTCGGTGCATTCCAGGGCGGCATCTGGGGCATCGAGAACCAGTTCGACGTGGTGCGCGCCACCTTCACCGACGGCACCAACGTGCCGCGCATTCCGCCGCTGCGGATAGGCGGCGGCGTGTTCTGGCGCGACGACAACTGGCTGATGCGCGTCAACCTGTTGCACGCCTTCGCGCAGAACAATGTCGCCGTGATCGCGGAGACGCCGACGGCGGGCTACAATTTGCTGAAGGCCGAGGTCAGCTACAAGACCAAGCTCGATCCGCGTCTGTTCGGCGCGCGCGAGATGACGGCCGGCATCGTCGGCAACAATCTCCTCAACGAAAGCATCCGCAACTCGGTGTCCTACACCAAGGACGAGGTTCTGATGCCCGGCATCGGCGTGCGGGCGTTCGCCAACTTCAAGTTCTAGCCTTGCGGCAGCCGGGGCCCACGGGCCCCGGCACACGCGCGTTGAGTGAACCGTAGCCCGGATGGAGCGGAGCGAAATCCGGGGTTTCTCACCTGACGGAAAGACCTTCCCGGATTGCGCTCCGCTCCATCCGGGCTACGGGCTGCGCGTCAGCCGCTTCTCGAAGCGCCATTGATCGACGGGGAACGGCCCGTTCGAGGTCTCCGACATCATCACGAAGGTGCCGGCGTTGCGCCAACCGCTCTTCTCGTAGAACCGCGCAGCGCGCGCGTTGCCGACGGCGCAGGCCAGCCACGCCAGCTCCACGCCGCGCGCGGCAAGGCGGGCCTCTGCGTCGGAGATCAGCGCCGCTGCGACGCCCGCGCCGTGCGCCTTCGGCGATACGAAGAGCTGATACAATTCGTCAGCCCTGAGGGCGCAGAGGCCGAGCGGGGCGCCGGCCGGGCCGACGACGCGGATATCGGGAAGCATGACCGCGAGCCGATGGCGAAAACTCGAGAGCGTGCGGAGGCGGACCAGCTCCGACGGCGCAAGCGAGGCATGCGAGCCATGCCAGGCATCGTGCCACAGCTGAGCGAGATGATCGACTTCACCGGCATCAGCGGGCCGCACCTGCATTGTCGAGACTCCGCAAAAGGTATCGTACCCCGGATGGAGCGCAGCGCAACCCGGGCTGCGAACGACCCTACCCCGCCCGCGCCTTGCTCCAGTCGGGCGTGACCTGCCCCGACACGCCCTCGAAAGCGCCGTCGACGAGCTCGAACACCAGGACGCGCGCGGCGTCGACCGGGCCGGGCATGGTGACGCGGCCCTTGGCTACCTGCTTGAAGCCGACGCGGCTGTAATAGGGCTCGTCGCCGACCAGCAGCACGATGGCGTGACCTTTCTCCTTGGCGTCCTTCAGCGCGCGCTCGATCAGGAGACGGCCGATGCCGCGGTCGCGGAACGGCGGCTCGACGGTGAGCGGCCCGAGCAGCAGGGCCTGCGTCTCGCCGACCAGCACCGGCAATTGCCTGACCGAGCCGACCAGAAGCGTGCCGATGCGGGCCGTGAAGGACAATTCGAGCAGATGGTCGACGTGCTCGCGAATGCGGTAAGCGCTGAGCACGAAACGGCCGGGGCCAAAGGTGCGCTCGTGCAGCCGTTCGATCGCCTGGGCGTCACCGGCGGCTTCCGGAAGGATGGTGAGCGAGAGATCGGTCATGTCGGCATGCGTCTTCGAGCGAAATGGTTTCAGGTTCGCGTCAGGAAAACGCGTCAATGCGAGATGCGGGATAACATCTCAGACGGCCGCGGTCCATCGGCCTCGTGGGCGATAAAGCCCCTGTGCCGGACCGCGGCTGAGGACCGTCGCGAACAGCAGCGTCCAGAGCGACAGCATCAGGATCGGGATGACATAGTACTGCGTGAAGACCGGATGCGTGGCAAAGAACGCCAGATTCAGCGCGAGATTGCCCGCCACCAGCAACGCGAGTTTTCTGGCGCCGCCATGGCCGGCGGAGCGCCACAACAGCGCGGTCCCGACGCAGGCGATCACGATCAACGGGAATTGCGTGTCGCGGAGATAGGCCTGCAGCACGGCCGGATCGAGGCTCCGCGGGGCCGTATCCTGGCCGCCATAGGCCGAGACCAGCGGATTGCCTGAGTTGACCAGGTTCGCCGCGAACACCGGCAACAGCCCGACGAGGAACGAAAGGCCGAGCACGAGACCTGAGACGAACGTCTCGCGGGTACGCCAGATCAGGAACGACAATCCGAAGAACAGGAAATAGCCGGCCGACAGAACCACGTTCGCGATCCGAAAGCTCGCGGACAGGCCGAGCAGCAGGCCGACGGCGGCGACCATCAGCAGGCGGCGCCGGCCTCCACCGACGAAAAATCTTGCGGTGAACAGACCCGCCAGCGCGCAGACGACCATGGTCGGCGCCATCGAATAGCTCGCCTTGGTCGGATTGATCATGAAGTAGATCGAGAGCGCGCCGAGCAATGCGGCGAGCGTCAAGGCGGCCTTCTCCTGCGCCCGCCACAACCCGAACAACGCAAGGCCGGCGACGATCGCGTTGGCCAGCATGTAGAGCGGAACGACCTGGAACCCCTCCGGGAACAGCGCCAGCACGAAGCCCGTGCCCGGCGGCGGCGTCATCACCCATTTGCTGCCGTCGGCAGTTTGAGTGTGGCAGGGTGCCCGCGTCGGTTCGTTCCAGTTCGGAAAATCGATACTGCGCAACTTGGCCGCGAGATAGCCGTCGGTTTCACGGGCGAGGCTGGTGTCGAGCCCCTGCCAGCCGAAGCGCTGGAACAGATGCGCCTGCCTGAGATAGCAGATGTCGTCATAGACGCCACGGCTCTCGCTCCAATGCGAGACCAGCCTGATGTTGCTGGCCAGAATTGCCAGAAACACAATTGAAAAAAATACTTTAACAGCTCTCATCGGCATTCGCCGGGCGGCCCCACACAGCTTGAAATGACCCGCCGCCTGTACAGGAAAAGCACCGGCAAGTATAGCAGAGTGGGGATTCTGGAGGTGAGGCAGACGTGGCCGATATGGGACTGCGCTTGGATTCAACTAACACATGCCACAACGGTGCCGCCGCACCGCAGCAGGGCACGTCGCGAGTCCTCATCATCATTCCCTGCTTCAATGAGGAGGCCTCGGTCGGCGGTCTGCTGAGCGAGATCGCAGCAACCGGCTGCGGCTACCACACCCTGGTCGTCGACGACGGCTCGTCGGACGCGACGTCCGCGGTGGCAAGCTGCCGCTCCCTGGTCGCCCGCCTCGCGCAGAATCTCGGCATCGGCGGCGCCGTGCAGACCGGCATCAAATACGCGGCGCGTCAGGATTTCGATTTCTGCATCCAGATCGACGGTGACGGCCAGCATGATCCGCGTGCCATCGAGACGCTTCTGGAGGCCTATCGTAGGGACCCGACCAACATCACGATCGGAAGCCGCTTCATCGACCATGCCGGCTTCTGCTCCACGCGCATGCGGCGCGCCGGCATCAGGCTGATCGTGCTTGCGCTCAACGGCCTCTTCAGCGGCGGCCGCATCACCGATCCGACCAGCGGCATGCGATTGCTCGACCGTTCCGCCATCGCCTTCTTCGCAAAAGCGTATCCGACGGATTTTCCGGAACCGATCTCGCTGGCCTGGGCGATGCGCGCAGGCCTCACGGTCAGCGAAGTACCGGTCGAGATGCGGGCGCGGGAGACCGGCGTCAGCTCGATCGACGGATTCAAATCGGCGAGTTACATGATCCGCGTCCTCGGCTATATCCTGCTCGCGCGCCTCGTGAGGGCGTCATGACGCCGAGCGTCCCCGTTCCGATTTGTGGTCCCATCATCTCGTCGAACATTCTGAGGAGGCAGCCGTGACAGATGCCCTTCCAAGTCCGGAGACGGTCGTCGTCATCTCCGCCTTTGCGCTGATCTACATGCTGATGCTGCTGCGCAAGACGCTGCAAGGCAAGTTCGATCTCTATGACTTCCTGATGCTGTCCATGGTGGCGATCATCCCCGCCGGCTTCACGCTGTTTCCGACACTGGCCTATCTCGTCAGCCATCTGACCGGCGTCGTGTTTCCGTTCGTCGTGATGTTCGGCGCCCTGTTCCTGGTGGTGTTCGCGTTCATGCACAACATGACGGCGCGACTGCACAGGCTGGAGCGGCAGAACTGCGCGCTGATCCAGGAGCAGAGCCTGCTGGTGCTGGAGCTGCAGGCGAAGCAGGGCCGTCAGGGCGTCGAGTCATGAGCGCGTAGCTCTCCAGCGTCGTCTCGAGGCAAGACAAGGAGAACGGGCATGCTGAAGAACGCGAAAGTGGCAACCCGGCTTCCAGCCAAAGACCTCGACCGCGCGCGGGCGTTCTATTCGGAAAAGCTCGGGCTGGAGCCGGTCGAACAGCGCGAGGGTGGGCTCCGCTACGTCTGCGCGGCCGGCGAGTTTGCGATATTCGTCTCGGCCGGGACGCAATCCGGCACGCACACGCAAATGGGGTGGGACGTCGAGGATCTCGAGGCAACCGTGCGCGAACTTCGCGCACGTGGCGTCGCGTTCGAGGACTATGATTTGCCCGGCTTGAAGACCGTTGATGGAATTGCGGAGATCACGGGAAACTATCCGAGCAAGGGTACCGGCGAGCGGGGCGCCTGGTTCCGCGACAGCGAAGGTAATTTATTGGGGATCGGGCAGCCGGTTCGGGCTTGAGGATTCGGCCCGATCGCTTCCAGGTCACGCCGCTTCAACGTCACGCCGCTTCAACATCACATCGCTAAAACGCCAAATCCTTTAACGCCACGTCGCGGTCAGCGGCTTGCCGTCCAGCACTTCCGCGAGCCTTTGCCGCGTGCCGTGCGTGGTGCCTTCGGGCAGCGCCGTGATCGCGAAGAAGCCGCATTCGACGATCTCGTGGTTGGGCTCAGGGACGCGATCCTGCTTGAACTGCCTGACCACGTAGACCGCGACGTGGTCGCGGCGGGAGACGTGGCTGTTGAGGAAGATGCCGTGCAGCACCGCGTCACCGGTGAGGTCGATGTCACCTTCCTCCTTGAGCTCGCGCCGCATCGCCTGCTCCATGGTCTCGCCGAGATCGACACCGCCGCCGGGCAGATACCAGCCGGTGATGTAGCTGTGCCTGACCAGGAACACCCGGTTCTCGGAATCCAGCACCACGGCGCGGACGCCGAGCGTCATGCCGCGGACAAGCAGGAAATAGGCATGGAAGATTCGCCGCAGCAGCGGTTCGAATGTCCGTCGGACGCTGTTCAGACGATCCCCCATCAGGCTCCCAAGAAAACTACCAAGAGAACTTCCATGAGGCCCCTGCCCGGGCCCCGCTTGCACAGTCCTCGCGACCTTGCCATTACAGCGGACGAATAGCGAGGCAATCGCGCGCCATGGCCCCCTTCACGCTCGCCCATCTGTCCGACCCGCACCTGCCGCCGTTGCCGAAGCCACGGCTTATCGAACTCGCGGGCAAGCGCGCGCTCGGCTACGTCAACTGGACGCGCAACCGCCACAAATACCAGCGCCGCGAGGTGCTCGACGCGCTCGTCGCCGACGTCCAGGCGCAGACGCCCGACCACATCGCGGTCACAGGCGATCTCGTCAATCTGGCGCTGGAGGCGGAGTTCGCGCCGGCGCGCGCCTGGCTCGACGGCGTCGGTCCGCCCGACCGCGTCACCACCATTCCCGGCAATCACGATGCCTATGTCCGCGCCACCTCTCACCGCTTCGGCGAGACCTTTGCACCCTACCTTGCGGGCGATGATGGCAGTGTCGGCTTTCCGGGCGTGCGCCGACGCGGGCCGCTCGCGCTGATCAGCCTGTCCACGGCGGTGCCGACGCTGCCGCTGATGGCGACGGGCACGCTCGGCCGCGATCAGCTCGCATCCCTCGAAGCGGTCCTCGATCGCCTCGCCGCCGAGGACGCCTTCCGCGTGCTGCTGGTGCATCATCCCCTGAAGTCAGGCGCGCGCCAGAAACGGATGACCGATGCGGCCGCGCTGCTGGCACTGATCAAGCGTCACGGCGTCGAGCTGATCCTGCACGGGCACGACCACATTCATTCGACGATGTGGTTCGAGGGCCCCAACGGCAACATCCCCGCGGTCGGCGTGCCGTCGGCCTCCGCGCTCGCCCACGGGCGTTACCCGGCGGCAGCGTATAATTTGTTCACGATCGAGAAAGACAATGCCGGCTGGCGCTGCGAGCAGACGGTTCGTGGCCTCGGATCCGGATTTCAGATCCGGCAGATCAAGCAGGCAAGGTTGATCTAGTTCGCCGGAGGGCGTCTCACCAGCTCCGCAGCGCCGCCAGCACAGCGAGGCCGAACAGCGCGGCGGCGCCGAGCACAAACCCGAACACGAACGGCCAGAGGCGCGAGCGGCGCGGCGGCTCGGCGGCCGCGGGCTTCGGCTCCGGCGGGACCACCATGGCGTGCTCGCGTTCGATCATGCGGCGGGCGACGTAGTCGGTCACGGCTTCGACGATCGCCGCGGTGTCGTGCGATTCGGCGAGCACGATGCGGCCGAAGCGGGTGTCCTGGACGAAGCGATACATCCGCTTGTCGCGCCCCATCACGATGTGTGCGACGACGTCGATCCAGAGCCTGGGCGTATCGCCCTGGCTGATTCCGCGATCGAACAGATCGATCTTATCAGGCACCTGCGCGAACAGGGGATCGAGCGCGTCGTTGAGGATTTCCAGCCGCGCCACCTCGGCGTCGCGCAAATCGACGACCACACCGGTGCGGTCGGCGGCCTCGATCCGTGCGCGCAGCAGCGCGTCGCGCAGCCGCACCGGGCGCGGCTGGATGGGATGGGTCCCGCTGGTCTCAGGCTCTGACATTGTCGGCCTCGTCCTCGACTTTCCCCCATTAACCTATCAGCAACCAAACCCTCCGCAAAGGGTCCACAATTCCAGAGACTTACACCGCCCACAGCCGATTGACCTGTGCCAAAAACAGACGATCCCACCCGGCTTGCGCCGGATGGGACCCTCCGTCCTTGGACGTTTCTTGATTCGATCGTGATGCGATCACGCATCACGATCTAATTTTGTTTGAGCATGATCCTCTCGGAAAACCGGTTCCCACTTTTCCGGATCATGCTCCAAGGCAGCCGTCAGGCCGAGACCCGCGACGGCTCTTCCACGATCGAGAAGCGGACGCCGGCCTTGTGGCGGTTTTCTTCCGAGACGGTGCGCCAGGCTTCCTCGGCTTCCGTGCGGGTCTTGAACGGACCCTGCACCTGGGCGGAGCCTTCCACCAGCTTGTGGAAGTTCATCGAACCGAACTCGCCGCCGATCACCCAGAAATTGCTGCCTTTGGTCATTGTCAGTCTCCTCTTGGATAGCGTGGTGCGTTAGCCGAACTGGTTCATCGTGTTGTGGGTGCCGCCCGCCTTCAGGGCAGCCTCGCCGGCGAAGTATTCCTTGTGGTCGTCGCCGATGTCGGAGCCGGCCATGTTCTGATGCTTGGCGCAGGCGATACCCTGGCGGATCTCGGCGCGCTGCACGTTCTTCACGTAGCCGAGCATGCCCTGGTCGCCGAAATATTCCTTCGCCAGATTGTCGGTCGACAGCGCCGCCGTGTGATAGGTCGGCAACGTGATCAGGTGATGGAAGATGCCGGCACGCTTGGCTGAGTCGGCCTGGAAGGTGCGGATGCGCTCGTCGGCTTCCTTCGCCAGCGGCGTATCGTCGTATTCTGGCTTCATCAGCTCGGCGCGGTTGTACTTGCTGACGTCCTGGCCGGCTTCCTTCATCGCGTCGTAGACCTGCCAACGGAAGTTGATGGTCCAGTTGAACGACGGCGAGTTGTTGTAGGCCAGCTTCGCGTTCGGAACCACCTTGCGGATCCGGTCGACCATCTTGGCGATCTGCTCGATATGCGGCTTCTCGGTCTCGATCCAGAGCAGGTCGGCGCCGTTCTGCAGCGAGGTGATGCTGTCGAGCACGCAGCGGTCTTCGCCGGTGCCGGGACGGAACTGGTAGAGATTGGAGGGCAGCCGCTTCGGACGCATCATCTTGCCGTCGCGGTTGATGATGACATCACCGTTGCGGGCGTTCGCGGCCGTGACTTCCTCGCAATCCAGGAAGCTGTTGTACTGGTCGCCGAGATCACCAGGCTTGTGGCTGACGGCGATCTGCTGCGTCAGGCCGGCGCCGAGCGAGTCGGTGCGGGTCACGATGACGCCGTCTTCGACGCCGAGCTCGAGGAAGGCGTGGCGGCAGGCGCGGATCTTCGCGATGAACACCTCGTGCGGCACGGTGACCTTGCCGTCCTGGTGACCGCACTGCTTCTCGTCCGAGACCTGGTTCTCGATCTGGAGCGCGCAGGCGCCCGCTTCGATCATCTTCTTGGCGAGCAGATAGGTCGCCTCCGCGTTGCCGAAGCCGGCGTCGATGTCGGCGATGACGGGCACGACATGGGTCTGGAAGTTGTCGATCTTCTCGATCAGCTCCTTCTCGCGGGTCTTGTCGCCTTCCTTGCGCGCCTTATCGAGGCTGCGGAAGATGTCGTTCATCTCGCGCGAGTCGGCCTGACGCAGGAAGGTGTAGAGCTCCTCGATCAGGGCGGGCACCGAGGTCTTCTCGTGCATCGACTGGTCGGGCAGGGGGCCGAATTCGGAGCGCAGCGCCGCGATCATCCAGCCGGACAGGTACAGATAGGTGCGATCGGTCTTGCCGCCGAAGTGCTTCTTGACCGAGATCAGCTTCTGCTGGGCGATGAAGCCGTGCCAGCAGCCCAGCGACTGGGTGTACTTGGTCGGATCGTTGTCATAGGCCGCCATGTCGGCCCGCATCAGCGCCGCGGTGTAGCGGGCGATGTCCAGACCGGTCTTGAAGCGGTTCTGCAAGCGCATGCGCGCGACGGCCTCGGCGGACACCCCGTTCCAGGTCGGCTGGGTCTTGAGGAGCGCCTGGGCCGCCTTAATCTCGCTCTGATACGAGGCCGGGCTCTGCAGGGCGTTGATGCCACGGGGCTGGTAATTCATCTGACGATCCTTTCGCTGATGACAACTCAACTTGTCATCGACATTTTTGACAGTGCATTGCGAAATGCGTGTCATGAGCTAAACGCTAGAAAGCGAAGTTCGTACAGAGGCCTTGTATTCGAATGGTGATGTCATGTAACATCAGAACATGTAATAGATGTTATTTTGTAAATCTTGTAAATAATATACGTCAGTAAGACTGCCCTTGATGCGTCTGTCATTCCCTTGGGAGATCTGAAAATGCCCGCCGTATCCGGGAAGAAACTGTTCGTCGGCCCGCGTTTCCGGCGGATCCGGCAGCAATTGGGGCTGTCGCAGACCCAGATCGCCGAGGGGCTCGGGATCTCGCCGAGCTACGTCAACCTGATCGAGCGCAACCAGCGCCCGGTGACGGCCCAGATCCTGCTGCGACTGGCCGAGACCTATGACCTCGACCTGCGCGACCTCGCGACCGCCGATGAGGACCGCTTCTTCGCCGAGCTGAACGAGATCTTCTCCGATCCGCTGTTCCGCCAGATCGACGTTCCCAAGCAGGAACTGCGCGACCTCGCCGAGCTCTGTCCCGGCGTCACCCATGCGCTGCAGCGGCTCTATGCCGCCTATGCCGAGGCACGCCAGGGCGAGACCTTGGCCGCGGCGCAGATGGCCGACCGCGACGTCGGCACGCGCTATGAGGCCAATCCCGTTGAGCGCGTGCGCGAGCTGATCGAGGCCAACCGCAACTATTTTCCGGAGCTGGAGCAGGCCGCGGAGACGCTTCGCGACGAACTGAACGTGCCGGCCGAAGGGCTCTATGCCGCGCTCGCCGCACGCCTGCGCGAAAAGCATTCGATCCAGACCCGCATCATGCCGGTCGACGTGATGCGTGAGACGCTCAGGCGTTTCGACCGCCATCGCCGCCAGCTCTTGATCTCCGAGTTGGTCGATCCGCCCGGCCGCGCGTTCCAGCTCGCCTTCCAGCTCGGCCTGGGCGAATGCGCGCAGCATCTGGAGACCATCATCGGCCGTGCCGGCCCGCTCGACGACGCGCCGCGCCGCCTGTTCCGCATCACGCTCGCCAACTATTTTGCGGCGGCCGTGATGATGCCCTACCCGGCATTCCTGGCCGCGGCGGAGGCCTTGAACTACGACATCCACGTGCTGGCGCAGCGCTTCAATTCCGGCTTCGAGCAGGTCTGCCATCGCCTCACCACGCTGCAACGGCCGAACGCGCGCGGCATTCCGTTCTTCCTGCTGCGCGTCGACAATGCCGGCAACGTGTCGAAACGCTTTTCGTCCGGCACGTTCCCGTTCTCGAAATTCGGCGGCACCTGTCCGTTGTGGAACGTGCACTCGACCTTCGACACGCCGGATCGCCTGTTGAAGCAGGTGATCGAGCTGTCCGACGGCACGCGCTATTTCTCGATCGCGCAGATGGTGCGACGCCCCGTCGCGCCGCATCCGCTGCCGCAGCCGCGCTTCGCCATCGGCCTCGGCTGCGAGATCCGTCACGCCGCCCGCCTCGTCTACGCCTCCGGCCTGGATTTGGAGAAAACGGAGGGCACGCCGATCGGCGTCAACTGCCGCCTCTGCGAGCGCGAAAACTGCGCCCAGCGCGCCGAGCCGCCGATCACGCGCACGCTGATTTTGGATGAGACGACAAGGCGGGTGAGCTCGTTTGCATTTTCGAATGCACGGGAGTTGTGAGGGGGGCTCCGCTGTCATGCCCCGCGAAGTGTTTAGCCCGGACAGATCACTGACGGGTGTTCGGAGACATAGCTGACACATCAAC